>JADCEL010000069.1 GCA_020250125.1 Rhodobacter sp. | reverse complement strand
GGGATCAGGACCAGCCGGGGGCCAAAGCCCCCGGCCAGAGCCCGACCAGCCCCCGGCGGGCGCTTCGCTCCCGCCGGGCCGGGCGCTGGCCTGCGGTGTTCCCGGACCTGCGGGTCAACGGGGCACCGTCGTGCGCGGGCGGGGGAAACGCGGCTCGCGTTTCCTGATCCCGCCCGGACTGGCGAAAGCACTTTCACCGCGTCAATGGCAGGGGCCATCGCCCCTGCCACAGTGCTGCGCCGGGAACAGGACCGGCCGGGGGCCACGGCCCCCGGCCAGCGCCCGGAACGGCAGCCGCTTTTCCCGAATCAGGAAGGCTTTCCGATCCGGCAGGTGATCGGGATGCCTTTTCAGCCCTCTGTGAAGATCTGCACCCCTGCGTTACTGCAGGCGCTGGCCGTTGACGAAAAGGCCCTTGTCCTTGAACTCCAGCGTCGAGGTCAGCGTGTCGTCAGCCCCTTCGACGGCATTGGCAAACAGGCCCATCATCATCCGCGCAGCCATCGCCTGATCCTCTGGCAGAAGGCCCAGCTGCACCAGCTTGTCGACAAGCCCGTTGGCACCGACAATCTTCAGGTCCAGCTTGCCCGCCGGCATCGGCATGCCGGGAAAGGTCGTGGTGTCGGCGTTGTCAAAGGTGAAGGCACCATTGCCGGTCACTTCCGCCCCGGCTGCTTTCAGCCTGACCTCGGTCACATCCAGCGCATGAAGCTGGACCGGCATGGTGTTGTCGGCAAGCGTCCCGGCCCCGTCCGGGTCCATGATGTCGACCGTCCAGTTGGCCTTGCCGCCGGTGTCGATCACGACGGTTGCCGGATCGCGCGGCAGGACCTTTTCGGGGTCCAGCAGCGACCAGACCTCGTCTGACAGTGTGAAATCAACCACCTTCGTCAAGAATTCGAAATCGCCCGGCTCGTCCGATTTGCTGACCGGCATCAGCAGGTTGAACGCCGCCTCGCCATAGCTCATCGCCACAGAAGGCAGCGGACTCCACGTGCCGGACAGGGTCACTGCCACATCCTTGCTGCCCCCGCCATAATTCAAGCGCCCGGCGTCCAGCGCGAAGATGATATTCCCGCCGCCGATGGTGGCAGAGCCTTTTGTCATGTCCGCCGCTTCGGCCATGTCAAACTCGAACGTGCCCGCGCCATAGGTCAGGCTGCCATCGGTGGCGAACCCGGCTTTCAGGGCCTGCGACATGTCCGCCGTCATCGCCGCATCCAGCAGATTGCCTGTCGAGTTCCCCGCCAGATCGCTGACATTGCCTTTCATGTTGATCTTGCCGCCCGTTTCAGGGTCCGTCATCGCCAGCGTCACCGCGGCGCTGCCGGCCGTGACCGAAGAGGCAAGCTGTTTGGGCGTGCCTGCCGTCACCAGATAGCTTCCGCCCAGCGCCGTGACATCGACCTCCAGGGTCATGTCGAGGGGCTTTTCCTCTACGGTCACGTCATTGACCAGCGCCTTTACCAAGGGGGCGGTGAAATCATAGCGCGTTTCGGCTTCGCTGCCCGATGCGATGATCTTGAGGCCGGGTTGGCGGACCGCGACATTGACAACGCTTGTCCTGCCATCGGAATCGGTTGAATTCACCACCACCGGATAGTCGGGCGACATGGTGACTTCCACGGTTCCGTCGCCCAGTTCGCGGAAATTCACCGCCTCGATGGTGCTGTTGATCGACCCGCCGTCGAACGCCGACACAATGGTCAGGCCCGTGATCGCAAGCGTGTCGCCTTCGCGGGTTTCCGAAGCCGCCGTCACGGTCTGGCCAGAGGCGGCCGATACGGCCTTCCAGTTCGTCCAGACCTGATCTGCTGTCAGCTCGGCATGGGCCGCAGTTGAGATCAGCAGCGCGGCAAGCAGCGGGCCGCCCTTGAACGTTGCGTGAAACATGAAAAAGCCTTCCTGATGACTGTTTGCCCATCCTTTCCCCTGCCATGCGGCAGGGTCAAGGGTTTCCGTTGTGCGCGGCGATGGTATCGCAGGGCGCGGAAGAAGCTTCGCCACCGCTTGCCGGACGGAACCATCATCCTGAACCGCCGGACAGGCGGCTTGCCGTTCCGGTCGGGACCCCGAAACGCAGCGCGTTTCCCCGCCCGGTCGGGGACCACGGCCCCAAGAGGACCCTTCCCCCAAGCGCAGCGCAGGCCAGCGCCCGACCCGGCGGGCGCGCTGCATGCGCAGCGCAGGGGCGTTGGCCCCGTCCAGTCCGCACGGGGCGCGCGTGCGGAAGAGTGCCCTGTTTTCCAGCCATAGGTCCATGCGGTCCATGCGGTTGGCACTTTCCCGGCAGACTGTTATGACCGTCCGGCAATCCGCAAGGGGGCCAGGGATGCAGGGCAAGGTTGTGGCAATCACCGGGGCAAGCCGGGGCATCGGGGCTGCGGCGGCCCGCATCTTTGCGCAGGCCGGGGCGCAGGTGGCCCTTCTTGCGCGCATCAGCGACGAGATCGGACAGATCGCGGCAGACATCGGCCCGCAGGCATTGGCCCTGCGCTGTGACGTCGCTGATGCGGCCAGCATGGCGGCTGCGCTGGATCAGGCGCTGCGCTGGGGCGGGCGTCTTGACGTGCTGATCAATAACGCAGGTGTGATCGATCCCATCGCCCGTCTGGCCGAGGCGGACCCGGCGGACTG
Organism: Rhodobacter sp.; assembly: GCA_020250125.1. Lineage (GTDB taxonomy): Bacteria > Pseudomonadota > Alphaproteobacteria > Rhodobacterales > Rhodobacteraceae > Aliitabrizicola. Next base: position 31,275 of record JADCEL010000069.1, on the reverse strand, counting down.
GGGGCGGGCCATCGACATCAACCTCAAGGGTGTGTTCCACGGAATGCGCGCGGCGATTCCGGTGATGAAGGCGCAGGGATCGGGGACGATCATCACCGTCTCGTCCGGGGCCGCCCACACGCCGCTGGAAGGCTGGGGGGCCTATTGCAGCGCCAAGGCCGGGGCCGCCATGCTGACACGCATGGCCCATCTGGAGGAGGGCACCCGGGGCCTGCGTGTGATGGGCCTGTCGCCGGGCACGGTTGCCACCGACATGCAGGTCAGGATCAAGGCCAGCGGTGTGAACCCGGTCAGCCAGCTTGATCCTGCGGTGCATATCCCCGCCGACTGGCCCGCGCGCGCGCTGCTGTGGATGTGCAGCCCCGATGCCGACGGCTGGCTTGGCCAGGAAATCTCGCTGCGTGACCAGGTCATCCGCGCCCGTGTCGGCCTGATCTGACCGGTTGACCCCGGATCACCCGCGAAAGAAGGCTGTGACAGCGATGATCGAGGTTTCCGATGCGGGCGGTCTTTGGACGCTGACCCTGCGCCGTCCGGAAAAAGCCAATGCCCTGACCGCAGCGATGCTGCATGCCCTGGCGGATGCTGTGGCAAGGGCCGCCAGCGCGCAGGCCCGCGCCCTGATCCTGACGGGCGAGGGCCGTGTCTTTTCCGCCGGGGCCGATCTGGACGAGGCGCGGGCCGGGCTGGCAACCGACCCGGTGTGGGAAACCCTGTCCGCGCGCCTTGCGGCCTTTCCGGGCCTGACCATCGCCGCGCTGAACGGGACGCTGGCCGGGGGCGCCATGGGCATGGCGCTGGCCTGCGACCTGCGGCTGGCGGTGCCCGAGGCTATGTTTTTCTATCCCGTCATGCGGCTGGGCTTTCTGCCGCAGCCGTCCGATCCGGCCCGGCTTGCGGCGCTGATCGGACCCGCCCGCGCCAAGCTGATCCTGCTGGCGGGCGTCCGCGCTGCGGCACCCGAGGCGCTGGTCTGGGGCCTGATCGACCGTATCCTGCCGGCAGAGGCGCTGCTGCCCGGTGCCGCGGCACTGGCCGCCGATGTGCTGGCCGCCACACCGGCGCATGTCGCGGCAATCCGCCGCCTGATCCCGTGACGTCGCACTGCGACGCCCTTGTCATCGGTGCCGGTCCCGCCGGGCTGATGGCCGCCGAAGAACTGGCCCGCGCCGGCAGGCGGGTGCTGATCGCCGAAGCCAAGCCCAGCCCCGCGCGCAAGTTCCTGATGGCGGGCAAGTCCGGCCTGAACCTGACGCAGGACGAACCCCTGTCGGCCCTGACGGCCGAATACCGCGAAGCGGCCCCCTGGCTTGCCCCGATGCTGGCCGCCTTCGGGCCCGACCAGGTGCAGGACTGGGCGCGCGGTCTGGGGCAGGAGGTGTTCACCGGCTCGTCCCGCCGGGTCTTTCCGGTCGCGATGAAGGCTTCGCCGCTGCTGCGCGCCTGGCTGCGGCGGCTGGACGGGATGGGGGTGCAGATGCGCAGCCGCTGGCGCTGGACCGGCTTTGCCGGCATCGGCCTGGGCTTCGACACGCCCGCAGGCCCGCAGGTTCTGTGCCCCGCCGTCACGGTTCTGGCGCTGGGCGGGGCCAGCTGGGCGCGACTGGGGTCGGACGCCGCCTGGGTGCCGTGGCTGGCGCAGAAGGGGGTTGCCCTTGCCCCCTGGCTGCCTGCGAACATGGGGGTCCGCATGGCGTGGTCGGCCCATATGGCCCGCCATTTCGGGGCACCGGTCAAGGGGGCCGTGCTGTGCGCGGGCGGGCTGCGCCGGCGCGGCGAGTTCGTGATTTCGGCCCGTGGCCTGGAAGGCGGCGGCATCTATTCCGTTTCGCGCGCGCTGCGCGACGGCGCGCCCCTGATGCTGGATTTGCTGCCGGATCTGTCTGCCGGTCAGATCACCCTGCGCCTGACCCGCGCCCGCCCCGGCGAAACCCTGGGCAACCGCCTGCGCAAGCTGGGCCTGTCCCCTGCCGCCACAGCGCTGATGCAGGAGCTTGCCCGCCCGCTGCCCGAAGGTGCAGCACTTGCCGCACTGCTGAAGGCGCTGCCCGTGCCCCATGCCGGCCCCCGCCCGCTGGACGAGGCGATTTCGGTCGCGGGCGGCATCCGGGCCGGGGCGCTGACGGAAGGGCTGGAACTGCGCGCGCTGCCCGGCATCTTTGCCTGTGGCGAGATGCTGGATTGGGAAGCCCCGACGGGCGGCTATCTGCTGACCGCCTGCCTTGCCACCGGGCGCTGGGCGGGCCGCGCTGCCGCTGCAATGCCGTCCGGCCTTTCCGCTTTCCCTGATCCGGTTCCGGGCGTAGCCTGACGGCCTGAAGCCTGATCATGTCCTGACCGGAGGTCGGCAATGCCCCAGTCCACAATCCCCCGCCCGCCCGTTCCGCCCCCGCCCGAGGATCAGCCCCCGCCCCGGGAATACCCCGACTCGCCGGGACCGGAACTGCCGGATGACAGAGTTCCCGAATCGGATCCCTGGCCGGACGAAGGGCCCGATGGCACTCCGCAAGAGATCCCGGACTGACGGTTGCGCAACGGCTGTGCCCCTCAGCTGCGGTAGGCCGGTTCTTGCTCGTCCAGAATTGCCCTGATCTCTGCCAGATGCCGGTCGGCCATGTCGGGGTAAACCGCCATCTCATGGGCGACGCTTTCGGCCACGGCATCGCTCAGCACCCGCAGCTTGCGCCCGGTTTGCAGCGCGCGGATATAGGTTTCGGCGGCGCGTTCAAAGTAATACAGCCGGGTAAAGGCCTCGGCCACGGTGGCGCCGATCACCAGCACGCCGTGATTGCCCATGATCATCACCTGCACCCTGGGGTCGCCCAGCATCCCGGCGCAACGCATGCCTTCTTCCTCGAACGCCAGTCCGCCGTAATTGCCGTCGATCACGGTGCGGCCAAAGAACATCGCCGTGTTCTGGTCGATGGGCGGCAGCGTGGAATCCTCCAGCGCGGCAAGGACGGTCGCAAAGATCGAATGCACATGCATCACGCAGCGCGCATGGGGCACAAGGCGGTGGACCGCGCCGTGCAGCCCCCAGGCGGTCGGGTCGGGCGCATCGGGGCGCCTGAGCACATCCGGATCGTCCGCATCCAGCAGCAGCAGATCGCTGGCCTTGATCCGGGCAAAGTGGCGCTGGTTGGGATTGATCAGGAACTGCTTGCCGTCCGCGCTGACCGCCAGCGAGAAATGGTTTGCAACCGCCTCGTTCATGCCCAGCCTTGCGGTCCAGCGAAAGGCGGCGGCCAGATCGGCCCGTTCCTGGGGAAAGTCGAAATTCACGCGCGGATTCAGGCTGGACAGGGTCATGGCGGGCCTCCTTGGGTTGGGGAAAGCTTAGGGCAGGATGCTGCGGAAGGGAAAGGGGTCTGCGTGGCGCTGGAATGCGCGGCGCCCCTGTCTTGCCGGATTTGACCCGCGTCAAGTCGGGGCACTGCCCCGACGGCCGCGCCTGCTTGCCCTTTGGCAGGCGCGGCCGGATTATAAGGCGTCGGGCCAGGCGTTGCCCCCCTTGCCCTGCGGCTTGCGCCTTCGGGCAACGGACCGGGCCACGCTCCACCGGAGCGTGACCTGATCGGCCCGGGGCTTCCGCCATATGTCCGTGCCAGCATGGTCTGGCTGCGCCTCAATTCCCGGTGCAACGAGGTCTTGATGCCCGCCGAGAGAACTGTCGACACTGCGGTCTGAGGTGCCCGGACCGAAAGAAAACGCTCCGGGGGAGCGTTTTCCGGGACGGTTGCCCGAAGGCGCAAGCCGAAGGGCAAGGGGGGATAAGCCAGGACAGCGGGCCGTAAATCAGGCCGCGCCTGACTGGGCTGGCGCGGAACGCGCCTGCCAGGGGCAGGCAGGCGCGGCCTGATTTGACACCTGTCAAATCAGGCAAGAAGAAGCGTTCCGCAATCGACCGGTAACCCGGCCGTCGCCTGCCCTGCACTTCGGAAATCGGCCCAGTCGCCGCATATCCTGCCCCTGCCGCGCCATCGCCTGCTGAAACGCCGGGCGCGCCCGCATCCGCGCCACATGCCCGGCCAGGCGCGGCTCGGTGACCGGAAACTGCGCGGCCTCGGCCCAGACGCGGCGGCAGACCGCGTTTCACCTTTGGTCTTGCCGGATTTGACCCGCGTCAAGTCGGGGCACTGCCCCGACGGCCGCGCCTGCCTGCCCCTTGGCAGGCGCGTTACCGCGCCCGCCCAGGCAGGCGCGGCCGGATTATCAGGCGTCGGGCCAGGCTTCGCCCCCCTTGCCCTGCGGCTTTCGCCTTCGGGCAACGGACCGGGCCACGCTCCACCGGAGCGTGGCCTGACCGGTCCGGGCGCTCCGGAAAAAAGCGCGGCTCTTCTTCAGACTGGTGCCTGTCTGACGTGCGCCGGAAGACAGCCTACCCCTGCCGCGCCATCGCCCGCTGAAACGCCGGGCGCGCCCGCATCCGCGCCACGTGATCGGCGAGGCGCGGCTCGGTGACCGGAAACTGCGCGGCCTCCGCCCAGGCCCCGCAATGGCCCAGGATGATGTCGGGCACTGTCATCTCATCGCCCATCAGGAACGCGCCCCCGCCCATGCGCTGCACCAGCGTGGTCTGGCTGCGCTCAAACTCCCAGTGCAACGAGGTCTTGATGCCGGGCATGCGCAGCGCCTGCGGCAGAATGAAGCTGTGCCGCGCGGCCACCCACAGCGCCGCGTCGAATTCATCCAGCAGAAACTGCGTCAGACTGTCCTGCCGGGCGCGCTCAAGGCTGCCGGCGGGATGGGTCAGCAGGCCGTGCCGGTCGGCCAGAAAGGTCAGGATTGCCGTCGAATCGGTGATCGGCACATTGTCAACGATCAGCACGGGCACCTTGCCCGCCGGGTTGAAGGCCGTGACCCCGTCTGACCGGGGGCTTGCCGCCACATGCGTATAGGGCAGGCCAAGCTCTTCCAGCATCCACAGAACGCGGGCGGCGCGGGTGCGCACGGTGCCGATGACGGTGTACATCGCTACCTCCGCGCCAGGGTGGCAAGGCGGATCAGGGTGCGTTCCATCACCGCCGTGGCCGGTACCCGGGCCGGGGATCGCAGCGTCAGGTCAGTTTCGATCAGCATGCCAAGCGCCTCTTCGATCTTGTGCAGCCCCAGGGATTGGGCCTGCCGCAGCATCACGTCGCGGCGCGGGCCGAACACCGGCGGGCGGGCGCGCGCCAGACCGGATGCAGGCCCTGCGGGGTCGCAGGCCGCCCCGTGCAGGGTGCGGAAATGCCGCGTTGCCTCCATACAGACCTTTACCGCGCCCACGCCCTGCCCGTCCAGCCGCCGCATCAGCGGGCCGACATCGGCCACCCGGCCCGAGGCGGCGGCGTTGATGATCTCGTCCACCTCGGCCTCAACGGTGGCGGGGGCACAGGCGGCAATCTCGGCGGGCGACAGCGGCGTGGCATCGCCCAGCTTGTAGAGCGCGATCTTTTCCAGCGTCTGGCGGAAATCGCCCGGGTCCAGCGCCTGCGCCAGCGCGGTCACATCCGCCATCGCCGCGCGCGACAGGCCCGAAACCCCGGCCCTGGCCAGCATCGCCTCAATCTCGTCCCGGCCCGGCGGATCATCGTAAAGCGCCAGCGCATGGGCGCCCGGATGGGGTTCGAACAGCTTGCGCAGCGCCGATTTTGCCGCCAGCGACCCTGCCGTGACCACCAGCAGGGCATCCCCGGGCCGCCAGGCTGCCATCGCCTCTTGCAGCAGGGGGGCCAGACCGTCGGTCGCGTCTTCGACAAAGGCAACGCGCGGGCCGGGGAAGAAGCCTTGCGCCTTCACCGCATCCTGCAGCGCCGCCGGGTCACGGCGCAGGTCGGCGGCGGCGATCCGGGCAAGGCGCATTTCCGCCTCGCCGCCCGGTCCGATGATGGCGGCAATCACCTCTTGCCGCTTCAGGGCCACGCGCATGGCATCATTGCCATAGATCAGCAGCCCAAGCCGGGCGGGGTCCGGGCGCGCATAGGTTCGCAGAACCTCGGCCGCCCCGATCTTCATGCCGCACCCCAGTCGCCAGCGGTCGCGGTGATCTTCGTCGCGATCTGCGTGGCCAGGATCTGCATCAGCCGCCTGCGGGCATTGTCGTCGGCCGTCTGCGCCGCAACGGTCGAGGTTGTGGCGGCAGACCCGGTAAAGCTGCTGACAGTGCCACCGGTCAGGGTTGCCCCCGTGCCGATGTCGGTCAGTGCCCAGGTGATTTGCCCGGTCAGGTTGTAGCGCAGGATCGCGCCCTGGGTGGTGACCGCCAGATCATAGCGCTGTATCGCAATCTGATAGCTCAGCCGGTAGGCCGGTGCCTCTGGCCGCCCCATCCGGGTTTCAAATTCGGTCACGAAGATGAAGCTGTCACGGGTGTTCGGCGCATCCGCCTCGATCCGGCCTACAAGCGCCCCGGCCGGTGCGCCGGGCGCATAGACAGGGGAAAAGCCGCAGCCCGCCAGGGGCAGGGCCAGGATCAGCGCAAGAACGCGGCGGCGGTCAGGTAACGACATTGACGATGCGGCCCGGCACGACGATCAGCTTCTTCGGGGTGCCCCCCCCAAGGGCCCTGGCCACGGCATCATCCGCCAGAACCAGCGCTTCAACCTCTGCCGGCGTCATGGTCTTCGGCACGGTGATTTCCGCCCGCCGCTTGCCGTTGATCTGGATCGGCAGCGTGACCGTGTCTTCCACAAGCAGGGCCGGGTCCGCCTTTGGCCACGGGGCCTGCACCACCAGCCCGGCACCCCCCAGCATCGCCCAGATGTCTTCGGCCAGATGCGGCACCATCGGCGACAGCAGCTGCGCCATCACCGCCATCGCCCGCCGCTTTGCCCCGGCCCCGGCACCCGAGCGGCCCAGAGTGTTGGTGAATTCATAGAGCTTGGCGACCGCCTTGTTGAAGGCAAAGCCTTCGATCCCGGCGGTCACTTCGGCAATCGCCCGTGCCGTGGCGCGGTCCAGCACAGCATCCTCATCGTTGGCCGGCGCGGTTGATGCGGCAATCTCGTCTGCCAGACGCCAGACGCGTGACAGGAACCTGAACGCGGCCTCGGCACCCGAGGCGGTCCATTCCACATCCCGCTCCGGCGGGCTGTCTGACAGGATGAACCAGCGCGCCGTATCGGCCCCGAAGGACTGGATGATGTTGACCGGATCGACGACGTTCTTCTTCGACTTCGACATTTTGGCAGAGGGGATGATTTCCACCACCTCGCCGGTGCCCTTGACGCGGCCCGCCTCGATGTCTTCCGGCAGGTGGTACACCGGCCGGCCCGCCCCATCGCGGGTCAGGTAAATCTCATGCGTCACCATGCCTTGGGTGAACAGCGCGTTGAACGGCTCGATCGCCTTGGCGGGCAGGTGGCCGGTCTTGTGCATCGCGCGGGCGAAGAACCGGGAATAGAGCAGATGCAGGATCGCATGTTCGATCCCGCCGATGTATTGGTCCACATTCATCCAGTAAGCGGTATCTTCCGCAACGGTCGGCGTTGCGGCATGGGGCGCGGTGAAGCGGGCATAGTACCAGGACGAATCGACAAAGGTATCCATCGTGTCCGTCTCGCGCCGCGCAGGCCTGCCGCAGGCGGGGCAGGCCACGTCGCGCCAGGTCGGATGGCGGTCCAGCGGATTGCCCGGCTTGTCGAAGGTGACATCGTCGGGCAGGCGCACGGGCAGGTTTTCCTTGCGTTCGGGCACCACGCCGCAGTCAGGGCAATGCACCACCGGAATCGGGCAGCCCCAATAGCGCTGGCGGCTTAACCCCCAGTCGCGCAGGCGGTAATTGGTGACACCCCGCCCGATCCCCTTCGCCTCGCATTCCGCAATCGCGGCGGCGACGGCGGCGTCGCCGGTCTGCACCGCATCGCCGGCAAAGCCGCGCAGATAGCGCACACGTTCGGATTTCATTGGAACGTAAGCCCCGGCCAGGGGGGCCTCGTCCTGACCTTCGGCCACAAAGACCTGCGGAATCGGCAGGCCGTATCTGGTGGCAAATTCGAAATCGCGCGCATCATGCGCCGGGCAGCCAAAGATGGCCCCGGTGCCGTAATCCATCAGGATGAAGTTGGCGATGTAGACCGGCAGGTGCCAATCCGGATCGAAGGGGTGCCGCACCGTGATCCCGGTGTCGAACCCCTTTTTTTCCGCCGTCTCGATGGCTTCGGCACTGGTCCCGCCCCGCCGGCAAGCGGCCACGAAGGCGGCGACCTGCGGGTCGCCCGCCTCCAGCATCTTTGCCAGCGGATGGTCGGGGCTGATCGCAGCGAAACTGGCCCCCAGCAGCGTATCGGGCCGCGTGGTGTAAACCTCCAGCCGGTCAAACCCCGCCGGGGCACCGGCCGTCCGGAACGCGAATTGCAGCCCCCGCGACTTGCCGATCCAGTTGGCCTGCATGATCCGCACCTTTTCCGGCCAGTCCCTGAGCCCGTCCAGCGCCGCCAGCAACTCGCCCGAATAGTCGGAAATGCGGAAGAACCACTGCGTCAGCTCGCGCCGTTCCACCACCGCGCCCGACCGCCAGCCGCGCCCGTCGATCACCTGTTCATTCGCCAGCACCGTCATGTCGACGGGGTCCCAGTTCACCACGGCCGCCTTGCGGTACACCAGCCCCGCCGCCAGCATGTCCAGGAACATCGCTTGCTGCTGGCCGTAATACTCGGGGTCGCAGGTGGCAAACTCGCGGCTCCAGTCAATCGACAGGCCCAAGGGCTTCATCTGCGCGCGCATGTCGGCGATATTGCCATAGGTCCAGTCCCGGGGGTGACCGCCCCGTTCCATCGCGGCGTTTTCGGCGGGCATCCCGAAGGCATCCCAGCCCATCGGGTGCAGCACGCTGAATCCGCACATGGATTTGTAGCGCGCGATCACATCGCCCATGGTGTAGTTGCGCACGTGGCCCATGTGGATGCGCCCCGACGGATAGGGAAACATTTCCAGCACATAATACTTGGGCCGGGCATCGCGGACGGCGGCAAAGACCCCGGCCCTGTCCCAGGCGTCCTGCCAGCGGCGTTCCGTTGCGGCGGGGTCATAGGACATGGGCGGGCCTTGTGTTCATTGCGGTGCCGCACCGGGGTACACCGGTTGCCGCCCGAACGTCCAGAGGGCCAGGGTACAGCGTGGACAAGGCAAGATTGCGGTGCCCGGAAGCGTATCCTTCTTTTCATGTCGGATTTGACCCGCGTCAAATCCAACCGCGCCTGCCTGCCCATGGGCAGGCGCGGTCGCGCCCGCCCCGTCAGGCGCGGTCGGATTTCCCGGCGTCAGGCTGGTTGGCTTCCCGGCCCTGCGCTTGCGCGCAGTGCGTTCGGGCCTGACGATCTGCCACCGGCAGATCGTCCGGGCGGCCCTCACCCCCTTGCCTGCGGGCGCAGCAGCCTTCGGCAACCGGACCCTGCGAATCTCCGCCCGAGGTTCGCCTGCCGGGTCCTCTGGCCCCTTGAACAGATCGGCCGAATGCGGGTGCTACAGGTTGGCGTCCTGCACGCGCAGCTGGCGCGCCCGCGTCAGGATGGCATCTTCGACGGCGCGCTGCGTGTCCACCGGCACCGCCCCGCCGCCGCGCGTTTGCAGCGCCACCTTCAGCGACCGCGCATCCAGCGCCGGGTCCTGGACATAGATCGTGGCACGGTAGGACCGGTTGCTGCCGGGCGGCGTGCCATACCCGGTCGAGATCACGCCGGTAAAGGGATCGACCGATTCAATCGGCAGAAAGCTGAGCACGTCAAGCGAGGCATTCCACAGATACTTGTTCACCTCGACGGTGGTGTTGGGGTTGTCGTTGTTGGCAAACAGGTCCCAGATGGTAGAATTGCTGGCCGTGCCCTGGTTCTGCGTCAGGCCTAGGTATTCCGCCGTCGGGTCGTTGGAGTTGATCAGCGCGTTGGCTTCCTGCGCCTTCATCGCCCCGACTGAATTGTCGCCACCCGCACCGCATCCGGCGATCAGGGGCACAAGCCCCGCCAGAAGCGCCGCGCGTGCCCGTCGTTGCAAGGTCATGCAATCCCCCAAAGGTTTCGCGTTGTCTAGCCCGTCGGCAGACACCGGACAAGGGCCTTTGGTCATCCGGGACCGGCCCCGGCGCACCGGTGCCCGCCCTTTGCCGGCCGCAACGCGGGGCAAAGACGGCACCCGGCCCCCCGAAGGCCGGCAAGGGGATGCGCAGCGGCCCCGGCAGACACCGGCCAGACCCTTGCGGGCCGCAGAGCAAACCCGTCGCGCCCGGCCAGGACCCACGGGCAAAGGCCTTGTCCTGTGGCCGCAGCGGGCCGGTGACTTTGCCCGGCAGACCCAAATGCGTGCCGCCCATGCCACACCTGTTGCCTTTCGTAACGCAGGTCGCCGGATGTCCGTTGCAAATGCAGGCCACAGGATCGAAAAGCAATGACACCGACTTCGGACTCCCTGAGTTGGGATAACTGTCCTCAAAGTAACGAGTGAAACCATGAAAAATCTTCTTCTCGCTTCCACAGCGCTGGTCGCCTTTGCAGGTGCCGCTGCTGCTGAAGTCGCGATCAGCGGCTCGGGTCGCCTGGGTATCGTCTACAACAATTCGATCCTGAACGATAACCTCATCCGCAGTCCCGATGGCGGCCTTACCCGGTCGGCCGACTCTGGCTTCCTGTTCAGTTCACGCGTCCGCGTTGTCTTCACCCTGACCCAAGAAACCGATGCGGGCGTCAGCTTCGGGGCCTCGATCCGCGCCGACAATGCTTCTGCCGGCAACGAGGGCAAGGCCGGTTCGGTGTTCATGTCCGGTGCCTTTGGCAAGATCTCGATGGGTGACGTTGACGGTGCGGCTGAATCTGCTGTCGGCAACGTTTCCGGCGTCGGCTATACCAACCTGAATGACCTGAACGAAGCCTTCTACCTGCAGCAGGGCAACAGCGACCTGAACTCGAACGAGAAAATCAGCGAGTTCGCTCTGCCGGCAGCCCTGTATGAGTATTCGACGGGTGGCTTCACCGGCTATGTGGCACTTGGCAACCCGGCCGGTATAGACCTGACTACGGCCGGGAGAGCAACAGAGTTCTTTGACACCTTCATCAAGGTCGGAAAAGAGCGCAAGAAGACGAAGGCGGTATCTAACCTCGTTATCGATGCAGCCTACGGTCTTGGTGCGAAGTATTCGGTTGACAACTACTCGGTCGGCCTAGGCTACGAGTCGATTGATATCTCCGGTATCCGGACGGACTTCGGCGCGGATGGCGTAAAGGGTGGGACAGACGACACTGAGAGCATCTACGCCAACACCATCGACAACTGGATCATCGGCGGTTCTGCAACCTTCAGCGGCTTCACGCTCAAGGCGCAGTATGGCGAAGGTTCGGGTGATACGGAAGACATCACGCAGTTCGCGTTCTCGGGCGACTACACGTTCGATGCCTGGACGCTTACCGCATTCTACCGCGACATTGAAGTCAAAAGGAGCAACGGTTTGGATACAGCCCAAACCCAGCCCTTCGGCTTCGGCGTGACCTATGACCTTGGCGGCGGTGCATCGATTGAAGCCGGTGCGGTTGACCCCGACCGTGCAGGCGAAGACTATCGCGCCGACTTCGGTGTGAACTTCTCGTTCTGATCACTGCGATCAGGGATGCCGGAAAGAGCGGGCGATTGCCCGCTCTTTCTTTTTCCTGCGGCCGGGAACCGACACTGCTGGAATTGCCGTCTGGCCACCGCCCTTGCATGAACGGCCAGCGCGAAGACCGGCGCAGCGGTGCCGCCTGTGCCGCAGCGCCCTGCCGCCGCAATGCCGGCGGCACCGCTTTTCCCGGCTGAATTGCTTGACCTGAAACCGGAATCAGGCATCATCCCAAAAGTCCGGCGTGACGTTTGGCGGCTGGACATGTTGGCGCGGGCATCCGTGTTCCGGGCTGCGGGATGCCTTGTTGCCGCAGGGGCAAGGCAGCCGTTACCTGCCACTGGCCAGGCGGAATTGTGCCTTTGGCGCGCTGAAGAAAGAGGGGAAAGATGAGATTGCCGTTTGGGGGCCGCTGCCTGACATGTCTGCTGGTGATCGGGGGATCTGCGGCACAGGCACAGGAAACCCCGGTGTTCGGTTCCGACTATGACGCGCCGGTGGATGAGCTTCCGGTCGAGTCCGAGGTTCTTGGCCCCAGACTCACTTTCACCAACGCCCGCGGTGGCGTGGCAACCTTTTACGGGCAGGTCAACCTGACCTACCAAAGCTTTGACGACGGCCAGGAAACCACCAGCAACATTGTTGACAACGGCAACTGGAACTCGCGCCTCGGGTTCACGATCAGCCAGCCGATGGGCGATAACACGCTGCGCTGGCGGTTTGAAACCGGCTTGACGATGCGCAACTCTGCGCTGGTGTCGCAGACTGAAACGCCGGACTGGGGCGACTGGCAGCGCACCCTGCTGCGCTGGTTCGAGGTGGCCTATGATGCGGATTATGGCACCTTCTCGCTGGGTCAGGGGGCCACGGCGGCAAACGGCACCGCCGGGCTGGACGACAGTTTCACCTTTGTCGCCGGTGCCACAGACTCAACCGATGGTTTTGCCGCCATGCGCTTTCGCAATGACGCGGGGCAGTTGACCAATGTCACCGTCGGCCGGGTCAACTCTGCGCTTGACGCATTGCGCCGGTTCCGCCTGCGCTATGACACGCCGGTGTTCAGCGGTGTGATGCTGTCTGCATCCTACGGGCAAAACGTGCTCGTCAGCGCCGATGAGAATGACTATTACGAAGTTGCCGCGCGCTGGACGGGCGATCTGGGTGACGTGGCGGTGCGCAGCGCCCTTGGCTATCAGTGGATTGACGATCCGAACGGCGACCTGACGCGCCGTCTGGCAGGTTCGTTCACCCTGGTGCATGAACCCACTGGCCTGAACTTTGCGTTTTCGGCCGGCAATCAGTTCAACGGACCGGATTACTACTGGGCGCGGGCCGGATGGCAGACCGAACGTCTGGCAGCGGGCACGACATCGCTGTCGGTTGACTATTACAACGGCAACGATTTTCTGTCTGACGGTGCCAAGACCGAAAACTGGGGGCTCTATGCCGTGCAGGACATCGACGCACTCTCGCTCAATCTCTATGCGGGCTGGCGGAGCTTTTCCTACAGCGACAGGCTTGGCGGCGGCTACCAGGATGCCAGCGGCGTGCTGGCCGGCGTGCGCTGGTCGTTTTAGGGTGGGGCAAAGTGTAGTGACCGGTTCTTTTCCAGCTACCGGGGGTGTTTGCCGGAACCACGTCAATGTCTGACTGCCGCAAGGAAGCGGGAACAACATTCCAGAACTGCGGCGAGGCCAGAATATGAACAAGACGTCTGACCATCGCATGTGGCATTTCTCATCAGGAACGGGCAGGTCGCGGACCGGCCGGAAACGCTCCGGTGGAGCGTTTCCGCGGTCCGATTGCCGAAGGGCGCAAGCCCGCAGGCAAGGGGCTCTCCACTGGCCTGACGACGGATTAACCGGCCGCGCCTGCCTGGGCTGGCGCGGAATCGCGCCTGCCGGGGGCAGGCAGGCGCGGCCGGATTTGTCGACGGACAAATCCGGCAACAAGAAAGAAGGCACCGCTTTACAACGAATTCTACCAGACATCATTGGGTGCCAGAGGCAGAATTATGTTTTGGCCACAGGTCCTGATACACCCCTCCCCCATGTCCCTGTCTGACATCACCCGCCGCATCGCCGCCGCCGAAGCCGCAGCAGGCCGCCCCCCCGGCAGTGTCACCCTGATTGCCGTGTCCAAGGTGCAGCCGCTGGACCGCGTCGTTGCGGTGCTGAAGGCAGGCCACAGGGTTTTCGGCGAGAATTACGTGCAGGAAGCGGCCGGAAAATGGCCCGACCTGCGGGCGCGCTTTGGCCCGCTGGCCGTTCACATGATCGGCCCGCTGCAAACCAACAAGGCAAAGCAGGCGCTGGACCTGTTTGATGCCATCCACACGCTGGACCGCCCGTCGCTGGCCGAAAAACTGGCGCGCCTGGTGCAGGACAGGGGGCACTGCCCGGAGCTGTTCGTGCAGGTCAACACCGGGGCCGAACCGCAAAAGGCCGGGGTTCTGCCGGACGGGGCCGATGCCTTTATCGCCGCCGCCCGTGCCATGGACCTGCCCCTGGCCGGTCTGATGTGCATCCCGCCCGAAGGCTGCGACAGCACCCCCCATTTTGCCGCCCTTGCCGACATGGCCGCACGCAACGGCCTTTCCGGCCTGTCAATGGGCATGAGCGGCGATTTCGGGGCCGCCATCGCCGCCGGGGCCACCCATGTGCGCGTCGGCAGTGCGATTTTCGGGGCCCGCGATTATGCGGCGCGCGGGGCGGGTTCGGTCTGAAACAGTTAAGAAACCGCAAAAGTCAACGGAGGAACCATGTATATTTCAATGGCGTGAAAAGTGCCCGCCGCAAGACACCCCCAGTCACATCAGCCAGACCCGCCCCTGCGGCGGCAGTGCCACGACCCCGTCCTGCGCCACCACCCCGGCGTCTGACAGGGCATCCCACATCCGCGTCACCCCCTGCGCCCGCGCCCAGGCCTCGCTGACCCCCTGCCAGCCATCGGCAAAGTTGAACAGGCACAGGACCGGACCCGTGGGGGCCACACGGCGGAACGCAAAGACCCCGGCCGGCCCCGGGTGCAGCACCTCTACCGGGCAGGCCCCGTGCAGCGCCGCCACCTGACGGCGCCGCGCCAGGATGTGCCGGGTGCCGCGAAAGACCCGCGCCGCCGGGGTTTCGGCCGTTTCCCTGTCTGCGGCAGGCCCCCAATCCATCCGGGGCCGGTGAATCCAGCGGCTGTCATGGGCGTGATCGGGCACGGCCAGATAACCGTAATCGTTCAGCAGGGCCAACTCGTCACCCATGTAGATCAGCGGGATGCCCCCGTAACTTGCGATCAGCGCATGCCCCATCAGGATGCGCTGCACCGCCGTTTCCGCCCCCACCGCATCGCCCGCCTTCATCGCCCGTTCCAGCCCGGCGAGCGAGGCGAAGCTTCCCGAAATCCGCTTGTCCCCGGTGGCGGGATTGGCCTGAAACAGCGCCCCTTGCGCGAAAGACCCCGGAAAGCCGCCCTCGTAGAACTCTGACAGAAAGGCCCGGTGGGCCGGCCCGCTGATGCCCACGGCCGCGGCATCCTCATCCGTCACCGCCCAGCCGATATCGTCATGGCAGCGGATATAGGTGGCATAGGTCGCATTGGTGAGGCGCGGCGGAAAATGCCGGGCCAGAACATGGGTCATCAGGCCGGTGTCACGCGTCGCCAGTGCCGACCAGAACTGCACCATCAGGCTGTTGTGATAGGCAAGGTTGCCTTCCTTGCCGTCGTGTTCGCCCCGCCCCAGATAGGCCAGCATCTCGGCCGGGGCCGCGATCGCCTCTTCCAGATGGATCACCGCCGGGCAGACCACCCGGCAGGCCGCGCGCAGGGCGCGCAGGATCATGTGTACCTCGGGTTCTGACTGGCAGCGGGTTCCCATCCGCTTCCACATGAAGGCCACCGCATCCAGCCGCAGCACATCCACGCCCCGGTTGGCCAGGAAGAACATGATCCCGGCAATTTCCAGGAACACCTGCGGGTTGGCCCAGTTCAGGTCCCACTGATGTTCGTTGAAGGTGGTCCAGACCCATTTGCCGAAGGCAGGGTAATGGGTGAAATTCCCCGGCGCATTGTCGGGAAACACCTCGACCAGGGTCTGCCCGTACTGGCGGGGAAGGGTATTGTCATCGAACATCAGGTAGTAGTCCTGATACCTGGGGTCACCCTTTGCGGCCCGTCTGGCCCAGGCATGTTCCCTGGAGGTGTGGTTCAGCACCAGGTCCACGCACAGGCTCATCCCCCGGTCGCGCAGGGCCGTGGCCAGCGTTTCAAAGTCCTCCATCGTGCCAAAGACGGGATTGATCGCGCGGTAATCCATCACCGAATAGCCGCCATCGCTGTCGCCGGGGCGCGGTTTCAGGCAGGGCATCAGATGGACACAGGTCACACCAAGGTCTTCAAGATAATCGAGCTTTCCCGGAACCCCGGCCAGGGTGCCCGCAAATCGGTCAATATAAAACACATAGCCCGCCATGCCGGGGCGCTGAAACCAGTCGGGTTCCAGATCGCGTTGCAGGTCAAGCCGTTTCAGCGCCGCCGGACGGTCGGCCCAGGCCGCCCGCATGGCCTTCAGCAAAGCGGCCCGGAATTCCGGATAGCCGGGGTGGCCGCCGTACAGACGGTCGGTCATGCCCCACAGATCGGCTGCACTGCGATCCAGCCGCAGTGCGAAGACCTCGTCATCCGCCAGGGACGCCGCCTTTGTCATGGAATCCCCCCTGCCGCTGCGGCAAGGCTATGCCTTCCAAAGCGGTTTGGAAAGGGGATCAGGCGCGGATGACCAGCCTGGTCTGATGACGGATCCGCCGGGCGATCCACAGGAGATCCCGGCGCGAGAAGGCAACACAGCCTGCCGTGGGGTGGCGCGGTTTGCGCCAGGTGTGCACGAAAATCGCCGATCCTTCGCCCGGAACCGCGCGCGGCCAGTTCCAGTCGGTGATCAGGATCAGATCATACAGCGGGTCGGGCCGTTGCAGCCGCTCGTGTCCCCAGGGGTGCGGCCTGCGCACCATCAGATTGTAGTCCGGGTCGCGGCTGTCGTCTGACCACAGGTCGGAAGGGCCGGTGGGCAGTGCCCAGCCGGGCAGTTGCGTGGTTGCCAGACGGTCGGGCCGGTACAGCATGCCGACGAAATGATGCGTTCCCGCCGGTGTTGCCCCGTCGCCCTCGCGCTTGGTGCGGGTGATCCCGCCGCGTCCGATGGCGCAGGCAAAGCGGCGGCCCATGAACCTTGCCCCCCAGCGGGTAACGACCAGGTCGATCCGGCTCATGTCAGGTGACCGGATTTGGCGACCTTGGTGGCAAGATAGGCGGCGTTCTGATCGGTCTGGCCCACCGTCAGCGGAACGCGTTCGGTCACGTCAATCCCGTTGGCCTGCATCATCGAAATCTTGCGCGGATTGTTCGTCATCAGCCGCACGGCGCTGAAGCCAAGCTGCCGCAGAATCCCCGATCCCAGCCGGAAATCACGCTCGTCATCCTCAAAGCCAAGCCGGTGGTTGGCTTCAACCGTATCAAATCCCTGATCCTGCAGGGAATAGGCGCGCAGCTTGTTGGCAAGCCCGATCCCGCGCCCTTCCTGGTTGAGATACAGCAGAACGCCCGCCCCGTCGCGGCCCATCTGTGCCAATGCCGCCCGCAACTGCGGGCCGCAATCGCATTTCAGGCTGCCCAGCACATCGCCGGTGAAACAGGCGGAATGCAGGCGGGCCAGCACGGGTGCTGATCGGTCCGGTCGGCCGATCTCGATGGCAAAGTGGTCTTCGCCGCCGTCTTCGGGGCGGAATACATGAACGCGGCCTGCCTGGGACGCGGCCATGGGAAGCCGCGCAGACGCCACCGCGTGAAGGGGCGAGGCGCGCAACAATTCCGGGCCGGCCTCTGCCAGGGCAATCAGGGTAAGGTTGGCGTCGCCGGCAAGGGCCAGCCCATGCGGTACCGGCACAACCACAGCCGCCGGCAGCAGATGTGCGGATTTCACAAGCTGGATCGCCGCCCGGTGCAGGTCCGCAGGACCGTCGCGCAAGGACCGGAAGGGGCCCTTCATCGGGGCGTTCAGGTCATCCGCCGGATCGGCAATGGCCCGCAGCCAGAGCAAGGCGGCACCGTCGGGAATGGCGATGCGGGCCAGATCGCCGTCATAGGCCCGGGCCTTCAGCGTGTCTGCGCGCCGCGCCGTAAGGACCAGTTCCGGCGCGCCGATGTCCCGCAGGCCGGCAAGACGTGCCGCAGACAGCGTTTCGACAGCAACCGCCATCGCCCCGCGGCCGCCCGCTGTCAACACCACCGGCACGCCCATGCGCAGGTCGGCCCGTGCCCGGGCAAGACGTTCGATGATGGTCGGGCCAAGGGACATGAAGACCTGCGTCACGGATTCGCCCTTTCTAGGCAGGATGAAGGGAAATTGAAACATTTGCCCCGCTGGCGACACGAGCGCGTGAGAACCCTGTCGCAAATCTTGCGCGTTCCGGGGGGCGCGCGCATCTGACGGCGGGCAACAGAGGAGCAATGCAATGGCGAACCTCAAGAAAATTCTGCTGGTGGACGATGACGACGACCTTCGCGAAGCGTTGAGCGAACAATTGGTCATGACCGAGGACTTTGACGTCTTCGAAGCCCGCACGGGGGCCGAGGGGATGGAAAAGGCAAAGGCCGGACATTACGATCTGGTGATCCTTGATGTCGGCCTGCCGGATACGGACGGGCGCGAACTGTGCCGCCGGATGCGCAAGCAGGGGGTCAAATGCCCGGTGCTTATGTTGACCGGACATGATTCGGACAGCGACACGATTCTCGGTCTGGATGCGGGGGCAAATGATTATGTCACCAAGCCGTTCAAGTTTCCGGTGTTGCTTGCGCGCATCCGTGCCCAGCTGCGCCAGCATGAACAGTCGGAAGATGCGGTGTTCCAGCTTGGGCATTACACCTTCAGGCCTTCGCTGAAGATCCTGGTCGACGAGAAAGATCGCAAGATCCGTCTGACAGAGAAAGAAACCAATATTCTCAAATACCTGTATCGTGCAAGCCAGGGCGTTGTCGCCCGCGATGTCCTGCTGCACGAGGTGTGGGGGTACAATGCCGGCGTGACAACCCACACCCTGGAAACGCACATCTACCGGTTGCGGCAGAAGATCGAGCCTGATCCTTCAAATGCGCGGCTGCTGGTTACGGAAAGCGGCGGTTACAGATTGGTTGCATGATCGTCTTATTGTGGTCAGAGTCAGGCCTGTATTAGCGGTCAAGGGCAGATTGTTCTGCCCGTCAGTTCCCCTCGCTGCACCGGGGCAATGGTGCAGCAACCTCCCTGTTGGACCTGGCCGGGCAATTGCCCGGCCTTTTTTTGGTGCATCCGGGATGTCTTGGTCCGGACCGGGACCGGCAGACCGGGCTTGATCGCCGCAGGGGATACCCCCCGCCAGAACGTCGTCCGGGCTTCTTTCTGTCCGCGCCGGACCCTGGCCTGAGCTGACCGGGGTTGAGCCTTTGCCGACGGTTGCCTAGGGTCACGCGCAAAAGGAGATGCCGATGCCCTTTACCCTTGCGACCTGGAACATCAATTCCGTCCGCCTGCGCGAAGGTCTGGTGGCGCGGCTTCTGGCCGAGGAACAGCCGGACGTCCTGTGTCTGCAGGAATGCAAAAGCCCGGTCGAAAAGATGCCGCTCGCCACCTTTGCCGCACTGGGCTACCGCTATGTCGTCGCGCGGGGACAAAAGGGCTACAACGGCGTTGCCATCCTGTCGAGGCTGCCGATGATGGACGCGGGTGAGCAGGATTTTGCGCAGCTTGGCCATGCGCGGCACGTTGCTGCGCGGCTGGAAAACGGGGTGACGATTCACAACTGCTATGTGCCGGCGGGCGGCGACATCCCCGACCGGGCGGAGAATGAGAAGTTCGGCCAGAAGCTGGATTTCCTGACCGGGATGCGCGACCATTTCCGCTGGGAACGGCCAGACCGGGCCATCCTGGTGGGCGATCTGAACATCGCCCCGCGTGAGGATGACGTGTGGAACCACAGGCAACTGCTCAAGATCGTCAGCCATACCCCGCAAGAGGTGGAGCATCTGGCGCAGGCGCAAGAGGCAGGCCGCTGGGTGGACATCACGCGCCAGGACATTCCGGCGGGGCTTCTGTATTCCTGGTGGTCCTATCGTGCATCAGACTGGGATGCGGCGGACAAGGGACGCAGGCTGGATCATATCTGGGCCACGCCCGACATTGCCGGTGCCGCGCATGGCAGCCGCATTCTGCGCGCCGCGCGGGGCTGGGACCAGCCATCAGACCATGCGCCGGTTTTTGCGAGTTTTGATCTGCAGGGTTGATTCTGGTTGCGTGACCCGCCATACGCCGTGATTAGGTGCAGCAAATGGCGGCGCGGCAATGATCCCTTTCGTTGTGACGGGTTTGTCCTATCTGGACGTCGAGCGTGGTGTTCCGTCGGGAATCGTCCGGCAGATGGAACAGCACGGGCTGACGCGCGACGATATCCGCATGATTATCCCCGACCGCACGCTGGAGCGGCGCCTGGCGGCGGGTGAACCGCTGAAAGTGGAAGAAGGCGATGCCCTTGCGCGGTTGCTGCGCGTGGTATCGCAGGCGCGCTCGGTTTTCGGCGATGCTGCGCTGGCCGATGAATGGCTGCGCAGCGCGAACCCTGCGCTGGGCGGTGGCGTGCCGATCCGCATGGCGCGCACCGATCTTGGCGGGCGCGAGGTGGAATCGGTTCTGGGCCGGATCGCGCATGGCGTTTTCGGTTAAGTGCGTGTCTGGCGTCTGACAAAGCCGGAACACGCGCCGGGTCTGGATGGTGAAGGCGCACGACTGTATGGCGGAAGGTGGAACAGCCCCGGTCTGCCTGTGGTCTATACCGCGTCGTCGCTGGCGCTGGCGGCGCTGAAGGTGTTGGTGCACCTGCCCCCGGCCATGCGCCGCCCGTCCGGCCTGCCGGAACTGGTGGCCATCGCGCTGGACCTGCCGGACAGCGATATTGCCGCGCCGGAAGGATTGCCCCCGTCCGGGGGGGCCGCGTTCAGAGCAATTGGCGATGCCTGGCTGGCCGGGAAGGGCAGCCTTGCCCTGCGCGTTCCAAGTCAGGTCATCCGGCACGATACAAACATTCTTATCAACCCGCATCACCCCGGTATCGCAGGGGTGATGGTGGCGTTTCAGGAACCATTCCGCTTTGATGAGCGGTTGGGCACATGATCGCTGCCGGAAACCCCTTGGCCTTTTCCTGCCCCGCGCCAAGATGATGTCTGGAACCACAGGCAGTTGCTGACAATCGTCAGCCACACCCCGGTCGAGGTCGATCATCTGGCGCTGGTGCAGGAGGCGGGCAACCGGGTGGACATCACCCGCCAGGACATTCCGTCAGGGCTGCTTTACAGATGGTGGTCCTGCCGTGCCCCCGACTGGGACACGGCGGACAGGGGGCGGCGTCTGGATCATATCCGGGCGACACCCGATATTGCCGGTGCCGCGCATGGCAGCCGCATCCTGCGGCCTGTGCGCGGATGGGATCAACCTTCAGACCATGTTCCGGTGTTCGCCGGTCTTGATCTGTGATCGCGGGCAGGCCCCCGTACGTGCCCGGTCAGGGCAGAACTTCAAGCGATTTCACCCAGACATAGGGGCCGCTCCGGCCGTTATCGACCTCGCCCAGCAGGCGGACGTTGGTTTCGGGCGCGACGGGACGGTTCTGGAAAACTTCGTCATCAATTTCGACCCGGATTTCGCCCGAGGCATCGCGGAAGGTGAAGTAATCCTCGCGCTGGTGCGCAACGATGTTCCCGACCAGCGTGACATAGGTGCCCGCGCGGGCCGCAGCGGCCTGCGCCACCGTCACTTCAGCACCTGCAACGCTGGGGCCGGTGAACTGCGCCGCCACCGGTGTTGCCGCCACAAGGGCCATCACGCAGGCTATCTTCGCGAATCTCTTCATCTTTTCATCCAACTCCATACCTGTGACCAAGCGCCACACGGTAAAACGTTACCATTCAGCCGTCACAGTTTCAAGACGCAACCTGTGCCCCGCCGATTGCCACCCGGTTGCCTCTTGGCCTTTGTCGCGCCTGCGATCATATAGGGGCGGACCCAATGCAGAGGGAGAGTTGCCATGTTCGGATTTGCAGACAAGCCGCAGCCCGCGCCGGGCCTGATCAAGGACGCGACCGAGGCCAGCTTTCTGGCCGATGTGATCGAGGCCAGCCAGACCGTCCCCGTGATTGTCGATTTCTGGGCCCCCTGGTGCGGTCCCTGCAAGACGCTGACGCCCGCGCTGGAAGCCGCCGTGACGGCGGCGGGCGGCAAGGTGAAGCTGGTGAAGATCGATGTCGATCAAAACCAGCGCATCGCGGCGCAGCTGCGCATTCAGTCGATTCCCACCATTTATGCCTTCTGGCAGGGCCAGCCTGTGGACGGGTTCCAGGGTGCGCTGCCGACGTCCGAGATCAGGAAGTTCATCGACCGGGTTGCCGCACTGGCCGGAGACGGCGGGCTTGGCGATGCCCTGACGGCCGCCGAGGCCATGCTGGCCGAGGGTGCCGTGGTCGATGCGGTGGAAACCTTTGCAGCCATCCTGGGCGAAGACCCTGCCAATGCAGCAGCCTATGGCGGGTTGATCCGCGCGCATCTGATGCTGGGCGAGGTTGACCGGGCGCAGGCGCTGGCAGACGCGGCCCCGGCAGCGATTGCGAAGGCAAAGGAGATCGAGGCGGCGCGGGCGCAGATCGAACTGGCGCGGCAGGCGGCCAATGCCGGGCCCGAGGCCGAACTGCGGGCCGCCGTCGCAGCAAATGAGAATGACCATCAGGCGCGGTTTGATCTGGCGCTTGCCTTGCATGCCGCCGGAAAAGTGGATGAGGCGGTGGATGAGCTGCTGGACCTGTTCCGCCGCGACCGCGAGTGGAATGACGGTGCGGCCAAGGCGCAGCTGTTCATCATCTTCGAGGCGCTGAAGCCGACCGACCCGATCGTTCTGAAGGGGCGTCGCCGGTTGTCTTCGATGATATTTGCCTGATCGCCACGGCGGTCTAGGTACCGGCCCATGACAAGATTGACCGAGCTTCCCGATACCATCCCCGTCTTTCCGCTTCCCGGGGCGCTGCTGTTGCCGCGGGCACGGTTGCCGCTGCACATCTTTGAGCCGCGCTATCTGCAGATGGTGGATGACGCGCTGAAAACCAGGCACCGGCTGATCGGAATGATCCAGCCGCGCGAGGTCCCGGCGGCGGCAGAGAAACGCCTTCATGCCATTGGCTGTGCGGGGCGCCTGACCGGGTTTTCCGAAACCGAAGACGGGCGTTACATGATCACCCTTTCGGGCCTGTCGCGCTTTCGCGTGCTTCAGGAAGTGCAGGGCTTTGCCCCCTACCGGCGCTGTCAGGTGGATTGGGCCCCCTTCGCCCGCGATCTGGGCGGGGCGGAAAACGACGCGGGCTTCAGGCGCGCCGAGTTCATGGCGGGACTGAAACGCTATTTCGAGGCGATGGAACTGTCGACCGACTGGGGCAGTCTGAAGGGTGCGGATGAAGAACTGCTGATCAACTCGCTGTCGATGCTGTGCCCCTTCGCGCCCGAGGACAAGCAGGCGCTGCTGGAAGCGCCGTCCCTGACAACGCGGCGCGAAACCCTGGTCACGCTGATCGAGTTCGCCCTGCGACGCGGCAATGGCGACGAGGTGATGCAATGAACGATGGTCCTGATCCGGCACCCTTGCACGACCGGCGCATGCTTGAGGCGCTGGTCTGCCCGGTGACCCAGGCGGTGCTGACCTATGACGCCGGGCGGCAGGAGCTGATGTCGCGCGCCGCATCGCTGGCCTTTCCGATCCGGGACGGCATTCCGATCATGCTGGTCAGCGAGGCGCGGCAGATCGACTGACGGGGCGCGTGCCGCCCTCCGGGGGCGCTGCCCCCGGACCCCCGGGATATTTGTGAACAGAGAATGCAGACGACAGTCAGATCTGCTGACCTGTCAGCAGCCTTGGCAGATCGCCTGTCAGGCCCGCCGCCTGGCGGATGAAGCCGCGGCGCAGCGCGGGGGCCGCATTGACCACGCCAAGGCCAAGGTCGCGGCCAAGGCGCAGGATCGGGTTGTCATTCGAGAACAGGCGGTTGACCGTGTCCATGCCCAAGGCCAGCGCGGTGGCGTCGAACCGCCGCCAGCGCTGATAGCGTTCCAGCACATCGATGGCCCCGATATCCTCGCCCCGCCGCTGCGCCAGCAGCAGCACCTCGGCCAGGGCGGCGACATCGCGCAGGCCAAGGTTCAGGCCCTGACCGGCGATGGGATGTACCCCATGGGCTGCGTCCCCCACAAGGGCCAGGCGCGGGGCGACGTAGCTGGCCGCAAGGCTGAGCGACAACGGGTAGGTGAACCTGTCCCCGGCAAGGGCGATGTCGCCCAGAAAACCGCCGAAGCGCGGGCGCAGGGCGGCAAGATAGCCGGCATCGGACAGCGCCTGGATGGCGGCCGCGCGGGCTTCGGCCGCGGTCCAGACGATGGAACTGAAATTGCCGGGCAGGGGCAGGATGGCAAGCGGCCCTTCCGGCATGAAGAACTGGTGCGCGATGCCGTTGTGCGGCAACTCATGCGCCACGGCGGTCACCAGCGCCGTCTGGCCATAGCCCCAGCCGATGCGGCGGATGCCGGCCCGCGCGGCGGTGCCGCTGCCGCGCCCGTCACAGCCTGCCAGCAGGCGCCCTGTCAGGGTGCGGCCGGACGCCAGCGTCACGGCGGCACCGGTTGCCGTCACCTCCTGCGCGACGACGCTTTCGCCCGACAGCAGGGTGATGCCGGGCGTATCCGACATGGCAGAGTGCAAGGCGCTGTACAGGAACCGGTCCTCCAGCAGGAAGCCCATCGGGCCTTCCTCGATCCCGGCGGAGTCAAAGGTCAGAAAGAACGGGGCGGCACCCGCCCCGGCAAGGCCATCGCTCGCCTTGATCTGCAGGATCGGCTGGGTCCGGTCTGCAACGCGGGGCCAGACGCCCAGAACGGTCAGAAGCCGTTTGGAGGCAATGGCAAGCGCATAGGCGCGCCCGTCAAACCCGCGCGCGGCCCGGTCGGGTGCAGGGCGCGCGTCGATCACCGTCACGCGCAGGCCGCCCTGCGCCAGGGCCAGGGCAAGGGCGGGGCCGTTCAGCCCGCCGCCCGCAATCAGGATGTCGGTCTTCTCTGTCATGCGCGGAACTATGGCACCGGGCGCGGGATTGTCCATGCGCCGCTCTGCCGCTACCGTCGGACGGACGGATCGGGAGAGCGGCATGGACAAGCGGACAGCGGGCGAACTGGGGCGGGCGATCGGGGCGGGCAAGGTCCACCCCGTCGAACTGGTCGAGGCGCTGCTGGCCGCGATCGACGCACATCCGCTTGCGCCGCGCATCTATGCCCGCCTTACCCCGGACCGCGCGCGGGCCGAGGCGATGGCGGCGGCGGGCCGTGCCAGGGCGGGCCTGCGCAAAGGGCTGCTGGATGGCGTGCCGCTGTCGTGGAAAGACCTGTTCGATACGGCCGGGACGCCGACGGAAGCAGGATCGGCGCTGCTCAGGCACCGCACCCCGGCGGCAGATGCCGGGGTACTGGCGCGGGCAACCCTGGCGGGGCTGGTCTGTCTGGGCAAGACCCATATGTCGGAACTGGCCTTTTCGGGATTGGGGCTGAACCCTGTCACGGCCACCCCGCCGTCGGTCAACGACCCTGATGCGGTGGCGGGCGGATCATCATCGGGGGCGGCGGCATCGGTGGCCTTCGGTCTTGCCCCGGCTGCCATCGGGTCGGACACTGGCGGGTCGGTGCGGATTCCGGCGGCCTGGAACGATCTGGTGGGCCTCAAGACCACGGCAGGCCTTCTGCCGCTGACCGGCACGGTGCCGCTGTGCGAAAGCTTTGACACGGTCGGCCCGCTGGCGCGCAGTGTCGAGGATTGTGCGCTGCTGCTGGGCATACTGGACGGGCAGCCTGCGCCCGATCTGCGCGGGGCAGAGCTGCGCGGGGCCCGGCTTCTGGTGCTGGAAACCGTGGCACTGGACGGGCTGCGCCCCGAACCTGCCGCCGCTTTTGACCGGTCGGTGGCCCGCCTTGCAGCGGCGGGGGCGCGGGTGCAGCGGCTTGAGGCCCCGGAAGTGGCCGAGGCGATGGCCCTGGCGCCCGTGCTGTTCACCGCCGAAGCCTATGCGATCTGGCGCGATGTGATCGAGGCGGCACCGCAGAAGATGTTTCCCCGCATTCTGGAGCGGTTCCGCAGCGGGGCGGGGTTTGCTGCGGCAGATTACGTGGCGGGCTGGCGGCGGCTGCGCGTTCTGCGGCGGACCTGGGCAGACCGGGTTGGCAGCGCGGATGCGGTGATCCTGCCCACGGCCCCGATCCTGCCGCCGCATACAAACCGGCTGATGACGGAGGATGCCTATTACGTGTCCGAAAACCTGCTGGCGCTGCGCAACACCCGCATTGCGAACCTGCTGGGTCTGTGCGCCGTTACCCTTCCTGCCGGAGAGCCTTCTTGCGGGATCAGCCTGATGGGACCGGCACATGGCGAGGGCCGCCTGCTGCGGCTTGCCGCCGCCGCCGAAACCGCCCTGGGCTGACCGGGCAAAGGGCGAAATGGTCACAAGTTTTCGTCTCTGCCCTGGCCTGCGGCGGCGTTTTTCTGGACCGCGGGCGAAACTCTGGTTATCCTGAGCGGCAACGGGGCGAAACGACCCCGGCAACGAGGCAGTCATGGCGTTTCCAGAGCGGTTTTCGAACCTGCCAGATTACGCATTTCCCCGGTTGCGGGCGCTTCTTGAGGCGCACGCCCCCGGCGGCGATCCCATAACCATGACCATCGGAGAGCCGAAGCACCCGATGCCCGCTTTCGTGGCCGAGGTGCTTGCCGCCAATCTGGACGGGTTCGGCGTTTATCCCCCCAATGACGGCACGCCCGGGTTGCTGGCCGCGAATTCTGCCTGGCTGGACCGCCGCTATGGCGTGAAGGTGCCGCCAGAGCGGATCATGGGGCTGAACGGCACGCGGGAAGGCCTGTTCAATGCGGCCCTGGCCCTGTGCCCGGAACGCAAGAACGGTGGGGTTCCGGCCGTCCTGATGCCGAACCCGTTCTATCAGGTCTATGCCGTTGGCGCGCTGGCGGCCGGGGCCGAACCGGTCTATGTGCCTGCAACGGCGGCAACGGGATTTCTGCCGGATTACGCGGCACTTGACCCCGCGCTGCTGGACCGGGTGGCGCTGGCCAGCCTGTGTTCGCCCGCAAATCCGCAGGGGGCCGTCGCCTCGCGCGGTTATCTGGCAGGACTTCTGGCCCTGGCCGAGCGGCACGATTTCATCGTGCTGGCAGATGAATGCTACAGCGAGATCTGGCACAGCGCACCGCCCCCCGGCGTGCTGGAGGTGGCCGCCGCCGCCGGGACCGATCCGGAGCGGGTTTTTGCCTTTCATTCACTTTCGAAACGGTCCAATCTGCCCGGGCTGCGGTCGGGTTTCGTGGCCGGCGGCGTCAAGGGCATTGCCCGGATGCGCAAGCTGCGGTCCTTTTCCGGGGCACCGGTGCCGCTGCCGTTGCAGCGGGTCGCGGAACGCGCCTGGGCCGATGAGGCCCATGTCACGGCCAGCCGCGCGCTTTACGCCGGGAAATTCGGGGATGCCGCAAGGATTTTCTCCGGAATGCCGGGATTTGCCCTTCCGGACGGGGGGTTTTTCCTGTGGCTGCCGGTGCGGGACGGGGAAGCCGCCGCATTGCGTCTGTGGCGCGAGACGGGGGTCCGGGTGCTGCCCGGCGCCTATCTGTCGCGCGAGGTTGGGGGCGAAAACCCCGGCAAAGGCTATATCCGGGTCGCCTTGGTGGCCCCAAGAGACGAGACGCAGCGCGGCCTGACACGGCTTCGCGACTGCCTGTACGCGTAGGGGACGGGACACGACATGGCATCCTATCAGGCAAGACAGCGCGATCCGCTTCTGGACCACAGCGTTCAGGCGATGCTGCAACGGCGCGGGAAAGAGGTGATCGGTCTTGGCCTGATCGCGCTGGCGCTGGCGGCCACGCTGATGCTGTGGACCTATACCCCCGAGGATCCGGGCTGGATGGTCGCAACCGATGAACCGGCACGCAACGCGCTGGGCCGCTTTGGCGCGGCCACCGCATCCACCCTTGTCATCATCTGCGGCAAGGGTGCCTGGGGCATTCCGGTGATCCTGCTGGCCTGGGGTTTGCGGTTTGTCACGCATCGCGGCGAAGACCGGGCTATGGGGCGGATGATCTTTGCAGTGATCGGCATTGCGGTGGCATCGGTTTTTGCGGCAACGCATGTGCCGGGGGCAGACTGGACCCATTCCTTCGGATTGGGCGGATTGTTCGGCGATACGATTGTCGGGGCCTTGCTGGGCGTTCTGCCGTTCAGCGCCGGGACCGGCCTGAAAGTGTTGTCCGTGCTTTCCGGTCTGACGCTGATTGCGATGGGTCTGTTCGTGACCGGCTTTGACCGGGCGGAACTGCGCGGGCTTGCCCGGTTTTCCTGGGTAAGCGTGGTGCGCAGCTATGCGGCAATGGTGGACCTGGTGACGCAAGGGGCCACAGGAACCCCCCTTGAAACCGGCACCATGCACGAAAACGGGCAGCAGCGGCGCGAAGCGGCGCGGCTGGCCGGACCGCCTGTGCTGGCGGGGTCAGCCGGGTCGGGGCTGTCGGCGCGGCCGCGTCAGAGCGGACCGGCCCCAGCGCAAGCCGCCGGGGCTGCATCCTTTGCCCCGGCGTCGGCACTGCGCGCCGGGGGCGGTACAGATCTGCGCGCCGGGCCGGGCCTTGCCCCGGCCCTGTCGCCGCGCGTCCCTTCGCATCCGGGTGCGGCCAGTTCTGCGCCCGCCGCTGCGGCTGTTGCCGCCGCACGCCCGCGCGGAGGTCTGCTGAGGCTGATCCGGCGCGCGCCCGACCCCGCGCCGCCGGAACAGACCCCGGGTGCTGACGCACCGGCGGCCGACCGTCTCCGGGCCCTGATATCGGATGCCATCAAGAACCGCCTTGCCCCTGGCACAGGGGCCAGCCCCGGCACGGCGGCGGCCCGCACGGATGCGGGGCGGCAGGAACCGCCGGTTGTTGCGCGCCCGACGGGACCGCGCCCCTTGAACGCGACGTTCAGTCATCCATCCCCCGTCCCGGGGATTGAAGGGCGCGGGGCAGGTCTGTCTGCCTTTGCCGATCCGGAGACCGGGGTTGATCTGCAGGACGGCGATGACGCACCCTGGACTTCGGCGGATGTGATGGAAGACGATGCGGGGTTTGATGATGACCTGCACGAGCTTTCAGTCACCGAACCGGTTGCCGTGCCGCGCCTTGGACCGGCGCTGATGCAGGCAGAGCCGAAGCGCCTGGTGCAGCAGCCGGTGAAGAAACCCTCTGCCCCGTCGCGTCAGGCGGTCTCCGAAGCGCAGCCGCGCCTGCGCTTCGATGACCCGGCCCCGGCCTATGAGGTGCCGCCGCTGTCGCTGCTGTCGGCCCCCCCCGCCACGCGCACCCGGCACCTCAGCCATGAGGCGCTGGAGGAAAACGCCCGCATGCTGGAATCGGTGCTGGACGATTATGGCGTGAAGGGGGCCATCACCAGCGTCCGCCCCGGCCCGGTCGTGACGATGTACGAACTTGAACCGGCACCCGGCCTGAAAGCCAGCCGCGTGATCGGTCTGGCCGATGACATTGCCCGGTCGATGTCGGCGCTGTCTGCCCGCGTGTCCACCGTTCCGGGGCGGACGGTCATCGGGATTGAACTGCCGAACCAGCACCGCGAAAAGGTGGTTCTGCGCGAGATCCTGTCATCCCGCGATTTCGGCGACAGTGCAATGCGCCTGCCGCTGGCCCTGGGCAAGGACATCGGCGGCGATCCGGTGGTGGCCAACCTGGCCAAGATGCCGCACCTGCTGATTGCGGGCACAACCGGATCAGGCAAATCGGTGGCAATCAACACGATGATCCTGTCGCTGCTCTACAAGCTGACGCCGGAAGACTGCCGGCTGATCATGATCGACCCGAAGATGCTGGAACTCAGCGTTTATGACGGCATTCCCCATCTGCTGTCCCCGGTCGTGACCGACCCGAAGAAGGCGGTTGTCGCCCTGAAATGGGTCGTGGGCGAGATGGAGGAACGCTATCGCAGGATGTCGCGCACGGGTGTGCGCAACATCGAAGGCTACAATGGCCGGGTCCGCGAGGCGCTGGCCAGGGGCGAGATGTTCAAGCGCACCATCCAGACCGGATTTGACGAGGAAACCGGCGATCCCGTGTTCGAGACGGATGAATTCCAGCCTGTTGCCATTCCCTACATCGTGGTCATCGTCGATGAGATGGCCGACCTGATGATGGTGGCCGGCAAAGAGATCGAGGCCTGCATCCAGCGGCTGGCGCAGATGGCGCGGGCCAGCGGCATTCACCTGATCATGGCCACGCAGCGCCCGTCGGTGGATGTCATCACCGGCACGATCAAGGCGAACTTCCCCACCCGCATCTCCTTCCAGGTCACCTCGAAGATCGACAGCCGCACCATCCTGGGCGAACAGGGGGCAGAACATCTGCTGGGCATGGGCGACATGCTGTACATGGCGGGCGGTGCCAGGATCACCCGCATCCATGGCCCCTTCGTGTCCGACGAAGAGGTAGAAGAGATCGTCAACCACCTCAAAAGCTACGGCCCGCCGGTCTACATGTCTGGCGTCATCGAAGGGGGCGAGGACGACCGGGCGGACGACATCGACCTGGTGCTTGGTCTGGGTGCAGGCGAAGGGGATGACACGCTTTATGATCAGGCCGTGGCCATTGTGGCCAAGGACCGCAAGTGTTCGACATCCTACATCCAGCGCAAGCTTGGCATCGGTTACAACAAGGCGGCGCGTCTGGTGGAACAGATGGAAGAACAGGGCGTCATCACCCCGGCCAACCATGTGGGCAAGCGGGAGATTCTGCTGCCGGAACAGTGATGCATTGGGTTGGCAATCAATCTGCTTCTACAGTACAATCCCAAGAGGAAAAGGCTCGGCGCAGAATGGACACTGACGGAATAGCAAGTGCGGTCAGGCGGGCGCTTTCGGAACATGTCGCGCCGTCAATAATCAAGGATTTGCTGGTTTTCCAGGAAACGGACGCGGATGGGGAAAACATCCTGCGCTTTCAGGTGGTCATTGACAAAAGCGGGCCCGATTTGACCGCTGACAAAGTCTTCCGTGCGACGGGCATCGTTCGCGGTGCTTTGGTGGCCCTGAATGACACTCGGTTTCCGCTTTTGACCTTTCCTTCCAGTGACGAGATACCAGAGGCCGCAGCTTGATTCCCAGGGATCTGCTGGCTCAGGCAGACCATCTTTGCAGGCTGTCGCCCAAAAGACCGAAGCAGGCAAACCTCCGGCGTGCCGTGTCTGCTTCGTATTATGCGGTTTTTCATGCCCTTTGCCGGTCAAATGCCGATGCTCTGGTCGGCAAGGGCGCTGCGCGACCGACCCGCGCGTGGATGCAGACGTACCGCGCCCTTGACCATGCGCAGGCAAAGAGCCGATGTAAAGAAGCAGGGTCAAGGGGTTTTCCTTTGTCGATCCAAGCATTTGCGGATTCCTTCGTTAGAGCGTGTTGCGACCATTCCGATTCGGGATTCCCATGAGGTTTGATTTGTGATTCCCTCTGCCTATGGCAGATGTTGGGGGTCATGTATGGGCAAGCCACTTCCTATGGAACTTCGTCAGCGCGTCGTTGATTTCGT
>JADCEL010000068.1 GCA_020250125.1 Rhodobacter sp. | reverse complement strand
CCCCGGCTGGGCAAGGGGCAGCGTGGCGCTGTGGCAGGGGCGATGGCCCCTGCCAGATAGACCGGGCACCCCGGAGAACTCCTCTCCGGGCGGGAACAGGAAACGCACGGCGTTTCCCCCGCCCGTGCGGGACGGTGCCCCGTTGACCGGCAGGTCCGGGAACACCGCAGGCCAGCGCCCGACCCGGCGGGTGCGAAGCGCCCGCCGTGGGCGGGTCGGGCGCTGGCCGGGGGCTTTGGCCCCCGGCTGGCCAAGGGGCAGCGCAGCGCTGTGGCAGGGGCGATAGCCCCTGCCAGAGAGGCGGTGACAGCGCATTTGTCAGTGCGGGCGGCACCCGGAAACGCGACCCGCGTTTCCCCCGCCCGCGCGGACCGGTCCCCTGTAGATCGGCAGGTCCGGGACCAGCAGAAGGCCGGGGACGTTGGCTACCCGCAGATCTGCGGTACGCAAATCGCAGCACCGGGGCGATGGCCCCTGCCAGACCGCAGGGGGGCTGCGGAACAGAGTCCTGTTTTCCAGTCGGCCGCCCATTCGGTTGGCACTTTTTCAGCAGCCTGCTCCTGTCCGCCCCCGTCCGGGACCCTGCCGGATTGCCCGTCCGGGACTTGCCACCATCACGGCCCCGGAACTTGCGAAACGCTGTCTGCGCCTCTCCGGCATGCCGAAGGTGATGTTCCATACCGGCAGGGCCGGAACGACCCTGCGCCGCCGGGACCGGGAATTCGGCGTGACGCATGTCAACAGGCGTCGCGCTGGCCTGCTTGGCTTGCGGTTCTGGCCCGCCCTTGCCTGTGTCCGGTGTTGCCCCCGTCGCCGCCAGCGGCGATAAGACAGCCGGTCAGACGGGATGGATCAGATGGATGACACACGCCGCTTTGGTGCCCCGGTTCCAGACTTCGTTCCGCCGCCGCGTCCGGGACCCGGGGCGCTGGAGGGGCACCTCGTACGGCTGGAACGGCTGGACGCCGATCTGCACGCCGCCGACCTGCACCGCGCCTTTGCCGGAGACGACCGCCTGTGGGACTATCTGCCCTACGGCCCCTTCACCTCTGCCGCGCGGTATCACCGCTGGGTAAAGGACATGGCAGGCGGCCCCGACCCGGTGTTCTATGCCCTGCGCAGCCGCGCAACCGGTCATTGCGGCGGGGTCGCCAGTTTCCTGCGCATCACCCCCGAGGCGGGCAGCATCGAGATGGGCCATATCTGCATCGCCCCGCAGATGCAGTGCAGCCCGGCCGCGACCGAGGCGCTGTATCTGATGATGGCCTGGGCCTTTGGCGCGGGATACCGGCGCTGCGAATGGAAATGCAATGCGTGCAACCTGCCGTCGCGCCGGGCCGGGCAGCGGCTTGGCTTTTCCTACGAGGGCATTTTCCGGCAGGCCGCCGTGATCAAGGGGCGCAACCGCGATACCGCCTGGTTTGCCTGCATCGATGCGGAATGGCCGGCGCTGAAGGAATGCTTCGAAACCTGGCTGTCGCCCGCCAACTTCGACGCCGCCGGACAGCAGAAGGAACGGCTGTCGGACCTGACACGGCTGGTGCGCGCGGCGTCCGACCCGGCGCTGTAGCGCGCCGCAGGGGCGGGACTGCCGCCGGGCCGCCGCCGCCGCGCCGGTCGCCCCCCTGCCCTTACCCTGCCGGGCGGGAACGCGGACTGCCGCCCTCCGGCGGCCCGAAGGCCGGGGGGGCGGCGGCCAGACGCGCCGCGACCAGCGCCGCCAGCTGCGGCAGCGCCAGCGCCGTATCGGCGGCATGCCCTGCGGCCCGCTCCAGATCCCTGTCCCGGGCCGAGCGGGCAAGACTGCCCAGAAAAGCCGCCACATAGCGCCTGCTGCGCCCGTCATTGGCCGCACGCAGAAGGTCGGCGGCCCGCAACAGGTCATCATGCAGCGCGACGCGATCCGGCTTCAGGGGCAGGGCATCGATGTCCTGCGGCAGCGGCGGGGTGGCCCGCAGGTGGCCCAGCACCGTCGCCTGGAACCCGGCCAGCGATTCGATCGGTTTGGGCAGGAATCCCGCCGCCCCCGCCGCCAGGGCCGCCGTCTGCCCGGCGGGGTCGCCGCTGGTGCCCAGAACCGCCAGCCCCGGGCAGCGCTGCCGGGCCAGCCGCCGGATCAGGTCGGCCCCGTTGCCGTCGGGCAGGCCCAGATCGACGATCACGACATCGGGGCTGTAGACCGAAAGGTGCCGGTCGGCCTGTTCCAGCGATTCGGCGCGGCGCAGCCGCGCGTCCGAGCGCAGGCACAACAGCCGCAGCGCCTCGCAGGCAAAGCGGCTGTCTTCGACCGCCAGAATGGTCAGGCCCCGCAGCGGCTGAACCGGGCGGCCAAGGCGCAGCGGTGCCGGACCATCGGGCAAAGGCGGGGCAAGCGGGTGCGGCATCTGGCAACCTTTCCGGCAGCGGGGCCGCATCAGGGAAGCATCCCGCAGTTAACGGATCGTGAACTGCGCCCCTGCGACCTGCCGCCCCTTGTCTGGCGCGGCATCCCTGCCCATAACCGCTCCGACCGCCCCCGCAGGAGAATGCCCGGATGATCGGACGTCTGAACCATGTTGCCATCGCCGTCCCCGATCTGGCCGCCGCCGCCGCGCTCTACCGTGACACGCTGGGTGCCAGGGTGGGCGCGCCCCGGGACGAGCCGGACCACGGCGTGACCGTGATCTTCATCGATCTGCCCAACACCAGGATCGAACTTCTGGCCCCGCTTGGCAAAGACTCGCCCATCGCGGGGTTTCTGGAAAAATCCCCGGCAGGCGGCATCCACCATGTCTGCTATGAGGTGGAGGATATCCTGGCCGCCCGTGACCGGCTGAAGGCCGCCGGGGCGCGCGTTCTGGGCTCGGGCGAGCCGAAGACCGGCGCGCATGGCAAGCCGGTGCTGTTCCTGCACCCGAAGGATTTCAACGGCTGTCTGGTGGAACTGGAGCAGGTCTGATGTCGATCACCGCCGCCGCCGTCGTCTTTGCCGTGACCTGGTTCATGGTGTTCTTCATCGTGCTGCCGATCCGCTTCGTGTCACAGGCCGAAGCGGGGTCGGTGGTGCCCGGCACCCCCGCCGGGGCACCGGCGCAGGAAAACGTCCGGCGCAAGGCCCGGATCACCACATGGATTGCGCTGCCGCTGGCGGCGGCGATCTGCGGGATCATCCTGTCGGGCTGGATCAGCGTGCGCGATTTCGACTTCAACGGGGTGATGGGCCCCGCGCCTGCAACCGGTGAAACAGATGGGTAAAGGTTGCAGCCCCCAGCACCGGGATCAGCAGATTGACCAGCGGCACTGACAGCGGTGCCGCCATCAGGGTGCCCGCCAGCCAGATCTCGGCGGCGTGGCGGCGGCGCAGCGCCCGTGCGCCCGCGCGTCCCACCCGGCGCATCGCCACCATGGTGAAATACTCGCGCCCCAGAAGATAGCCGTTCACCGCCCAGAAGACGACCGGGGCCAGCGGCCCGGCAAAGGGATAAACCGCCAGCGCCAGCAGGTTGGCCAGCACCAGCACGCCGAAGAACACCGTGGACTCCAGCACCAGCGTCAGGAAGGGGGCCGGGGTCGGGGCGGGCAGGGCCGGGTAATGGCGGTCTTCCACCGCCTCGGCCACATCTTCCAGAAAGAAGCCGGTAAAGGCCGAAGCCACCGGCACCATCAGGAACACCGAGGCCAGCAGAATCACCGGGACAGCCCCCAGGGACAGCACCGCATCCAGGCCCCCGACCGGCCCGATCCAGGGCAGGATCACCTGATCCGGCACGAAGGCGCGGATCGCGTTCAGCACCAGCACATAGACCGCAACCAGCAGCGCCACCGTCAGCCCGATCCCGCGCCAGAGCACGCCGCGAAAGCGCGGGTCGCCCAACTGCCCCAGCGCGCGGAAGAAATCCCCCGGCATCATGCCACCATCCAGGACGTGATCCGGCTCAGGTCCGGGCGCGGGCGGTCAGGCGGGGTGGCAGGGGCGGTACCGATATGCACAATGCCCGCCACGGATTCCGCTGGCCCCAGCCCCAGCCCTTCGGTCAGGAAAGCACGGTCCTGCGACGGCCAGCCTGACAGCCAGTTCGCCCCCCATCCCGCCGCCGTCGCCGCATTGACCAGGCCAAGGCACACCGCCCCGGCCGACAGGGTCTGTTCGATGTCCGGGATCTTGTCCGAGGGCCTGGGGCTGGCCACCACCACCACGGCCAGCAGCCCCGCATCGAACTGCGCGCGCCCCTTGGCGGTCTTTTCCGCGTCATGGCCCAGCTCTGCCGCGCGCCGCGCCGCCAGCGCGGCCAGGCGCGCCATTGCCGCCCGCTCCAGCACGATGAAGCGCCAAGGCTCCAGCCTGCCGTGGTCGGGCACCCGCGCCGCCGCCGTCAGCAGCGGCAGAAGCTGCCCGCGCGTCGGCACGGGCAGGGTAAAGGTCTTGGCGGGGCACGACTGGCGCTGCAGAAGAAACTCCAGCGCAGCCGGGTTTGGCGCGGGCATCGGGCTGTCCTTTGATGGCACGGGCGCGCGTGCGCGCCGCGCTGTGGTCCGGCGCAACATCGGTGGGCGCAGCGGCTGTTGCAAGGGGCGTTCAGGCCAAAGCCCGCGCCAGATCCTCGATCCAGGTCTCGACAAAGGCGTCAAACCGCGCGCCGGGCTGGCGGATGGCCAGCGCCCCGGCCATGGGATCGGGCGCGGTGATGCGGCTGCCCGACAGTTCTTCCAGAACGGCATGGCCGCAGAAGGGCACGTAAACCTCGGAATATCCCCCTTCATGCACCAGCGTCAGCCGTCCGCCGCACAAGGCATCTGCCGCCTGCATCACGGCGCGCGTCATCAGGCGGAAGGTCTCGGCCGTGGCCATGGTGCGCGACAAGGGATCGACCGCCGAGGCATCGAACCCGCAGGCGACGATGATCGCATCGGGGCGGAAGCGGTGCAGCGCGGGGATCACCAGCCGGTCCACCGCGCGCAGATAGCCCTTGTGGCCAATGCCCGGCGGCAGGGGGATGTTGACGTTGGTGCCATAGGCGGCCCCATTGCCGCGCACCCCGACCCCGCCGGTGTCCAGCGGATAGTCATGTTCCTGATGCATCGAAATGGTCAGCACCTCGGGACGGTCCAGAAAGATCGCCTCGGTGCCGTTGCCGTGATGCACGTCCCAGTCGACCACCGCGATGCGCCCCGCCAGACCTGCCGCCAGCGCCGCCTCGATGGCGATGGCGATGTTGTTGAGCAGGCAGAACCCGTTCGGCCGGTCCGGCAGGCAATGGTGCCCCGGCGGGCGCGACAGGGCATAGGCATTGCGCGCCCGCCCCTCCAGCACGTCGAACAGCGCGGCCTTCGCCAGGCCTGCGGACAGGGCGGCAATTTCGAACCCGCCATGGCCGAAGGGCACGCACAGGCCCAATTCGCCACCTTTGGCATCGGACATCGCCTTGAAGGCGGTCAGATACGCCTCGGGGTGGACGCGGCGCAGATCATCCCATCCGGCGGGGTCGGCCGAGTGCGCAGCCAGATCGCGCATCAGGCCGGTCACCTCGACAAGATTTTTCAGCCGCCGCTTGGTTTCGGGGTTTTCGGGCAATCCCCCCGCCAGGGGTTGCACCAGCCCGCCCACGGGCAGCAGAAAGGCATAATTGCCGCCGCCGTGCCAGAAACACCGCTCGTCCGAAAAAAATGCCGTGACCATCCGCGCCCCTCTCATTGACCTGAGCATACGGGCACACTGCCCCGATTGACCAGAGAAAAGCCGGGAGGACCGCAGCCCCTGCCCGCTCCGCGCCGGGGGGCGGGGCCGGCCCGGACGGGGCGGACGGCGACGGGCACATCACGCCGCCGGGGCGCGCGGGGGATCGCGGGGGCTTGATTGGTTGACCGGGACAGGACACGGTCCTGTGAGGGTAGCGCGTGCCGTGCCTTGGGTTGATCCGGGCGGGTGGATTTGGCGGAGGGGTGGATGCAAAAGCTAGTTCGGGTGCTGGCGTGCTGCCTGGTTCTGGCGGGATGCACCGAGGAGGAGCAGGAATTTTCGGGTGAGATCGAGGCGGCGTCGCTTGATCTGACCCAGCCGGTTCCGGGCGGCACCGTTTACATCACATGCGGACCGATCGAGGGGGTGGAGATGTATCCCCTGGACCTTGATCCGTTTCTCCCGGTTCGGGGCGGGTATGAGATTTTCACAACGAACCGGGAAATCGTGCCGCAGGGCAATGGAATGGCGCAGCAGGCCTTCCTGAACTATGCAAACCTCCGCCGCCTTCCGAACACGAACTTCTTCATCACTGGATTGAAGGATGGCTGCACTGCGGTCCTTTCTGCAGTTGGAATGCGCATCATGCTGGGAGACTTAGTAGTTGATTACCCATCTACTGTCCAACTCTTACCGGGATCCACTGCAAATCCAATTCGATTCAGCCATTCAGACCGTGTTGATGACGAGATTTGGAACATACTGCGCGGGCGAGAAGGATACATTGATTGGCTGGATTTAAGAAACTTGCGGCGAAATGCAATTGTTCTTTCGTTTTCTTACCAGAAGGCGGGTTCCGAATACGATTGGCAATCTTCTGTTATGATCTTGGATCGCGTTGCCTTCGCCGATTATGTCGTACGCGTGAAGGGCTGATCCTGCAAATTCTGAAGGCCAGTGGAGAAAATGGATCGAGGGGGAGTGTGAGATGAAGATAGAATTCTTGAACAATTCCAATGAAGTGGGGTGGGAGTCGTGGGCAAACAGACTTACCGAAGACTTCGCGCGCCTCAAATGGATCGGATGTGTCAACCCGATGCAAGCCTATAATGATTTTCGGCCGGAAGTAAAACCCCTTTCTGAAGTTGTGGTTCTATCCGATCCCAACTATTATTCTGCTGGAAGAAACGACCCAAGGGACTCTGTACTTGCAGCTGATGGCGGCTACAGGGAGTCCATTTATATTAATCCATATGTTGTAAAAAACGACTATGCAGGTTTCACGACTACGATGCTGCATGAAATCCTCAGGGGAATCGCGTTTGAAACTATCAGGCCGTATTCATGAAGAGATCTGGTGAAATTCGCTTTAGAACTCGACCAGAAGCGCCCCATTGTTCCATGTATGTTCACGTTTGGAAGCACCAAAATCCCAAACGCGATGGCCCTGCATGAAATCCTGCACGGGACCACGCGGATAAATGCTGTGAAGAAAACTCTCGCCAGCAACTATATCGGCGAGCGTCAGAAGGTACTTACAAACGACCAGCAAGTTGCGATCTGGCGTATTTCTGAAGTGGCGGTAATACGGAAATATGTAGAGGGGATGGCTAAGTTGAACCCATCCCTCGTTCTGGCACGCAGCCGTTCAGGAATCGATGAGTCAATTTTCGGAGGTGAGCGCGCTGCGTTCATGGAGCTGATCCGGAACTATAATTATATGGGTGCTTTAAAAATACAGGATCAAATTGAACTTGCAAACTTTCTCGCGGACACCGCGCCCGAAGCCGACGAAATGTGTGATCCTCCGCCGTGGTACAAAAGGTTCTGGGACAGGGGAATCGCGTTTGAAACTGTCAGGCCGTGTTCATGAAGAAATCTGGTGAAATTCGCCGTAGAACTCGACCAGAAGCGCCCTTTTGTTCCATGTATGTTCACGTTTAGAAGCACCGAGATCTCAAACGCGATGGCCCT
>JADCEL010000067.1 GCA_020250125.1 Rhodobacter sp. | reverse complement strand
GTCGCGCCTGCCTGGGCTGGCGCGTCTTCGCGCCTGCCAAGGGGCAGGCAGGCGCGGCCGTCGGGGCAGTGCCCCGACTTGACGCGGGTCAAATCCGGCAAGAAAAGATGGCACAGCCCTATGCCGACTGATTCAATGATCCGTGATCATGCCCCAAACGCACCGCGTTTTCCCGCCCGGTCAGGGACCCCGGCCAAGTTCAACACCGTCACGCCCGCAGCCCGCGCGGTGTCCGGCGGAGTGGTGTCCACCCGGTTCCGTGCCAGGAGATTGCCGTGAACCCGGCCACCGCCCCTTGTGGCACCGCCTGCCTGCGCACCGGCAGCGCCTGTGCCGGGGCCAGCGCATCTTCATGCCCCGGCCCTGTCACGATCACCTGCGGTCTCAGATCGGAATCCGCGTGAACCCGTCGCGCAGGGCCGTTGACCAGGCCTCGCTCATCGCCTTGAACTGCGGATCGCCCGCTTCGATCCGGCGGCGCATGGCGACACGGCACTGATCCTTTTCCACCGTCAGCAGGTCCAGAGGCATGCCGACGGACAGGTTGGAGCGCAGCGTCGAATCCATCGACAGAAGCACGGCCTTCTGCGCGTCCGCCAGACTGGTCGAAGGCTTGACGACGCGGTCGAGAATGGGCTTGCCGTACTTGTGCTCGCCGATCTGAAGGAAGGGGGTGTCTTCGGTGGCTTCGATGAAGTTGCCTTCGGGATAGATCAGGAACATGCGCATCGCCCCGTTGCGCCGCTGGCCGGCCACGATCATCGTGGCCAGGGCACCCTGGTTCATCGAGGCCAGCTTTTCTTCGATGTCGCGGCGCACCGCCGACAGGGTGTTGCCCACCATCTCGGCCACCTTCAGCATGGTCGGGGCCTTCATGACAGAGGTCGCATCGGTCGCCTCGGGGTCTTCGATGGCCTCGCGCAGCCGTGCCAGGGTGGTCTGCGTCACCGAAAGGCTGCCTGCGGTCAGGATGACGATCACCCTTTCGCCCGGGTCTTCGAAGACGAACATCTTGCGGTAGGTCGCGATATTGTCGAGCCCCGCATTCGTGCGCGTGTCCGACAGCAGGACCATCCCCTGGTTCAGCAGCAGTCCGACGCAATAGGTCACGGTTCCATCCCCTGGCTATGGGGCAGACCCTATTGCTGCACGGCCTGAACCGCAACGGCAACGTCCAGAACTTCTGCGCCCGGCCCGCGGGCGGTTCCCCGGATCGGGGCCGCATCCTGTGCATCAAGGCCCGACCCCAGCCGGATATAGCGGTCATCCGGGCAGCAGGCATTGGCCGGATCAAACCCGATCCAGCCCAGCCCCTGCACCCAGATTTCGGCCCAGGCATGGGCTGCCTCGGCCGCGCTGCCGTCGCCGCCCGACATCAGATAGCCCGAGACATAGCGTGCGGGCAGGGCGGCGTGGCGCGCCACGGCGATCAGGGCATGGGCATGGTCCTGGCAGACGCCTTCGCCCAGCGCCAGCGCTTCGGCCGCCGTCGTATGGGCGTGGGTCGCACCGGGTTTGTAGGCGATGGCCCTGGCCACGGCGGCCGAAAGGCGGTGTGCGGCATCCAGCGGGTCTGACGCGCCGCCGGCGCTGCGGGCCAGTTCGGCCAGGGCGGCATCAACGCGGGTCGGCGCAGTGTCGTCAAGGTAGGCCTCTCGCGGGATGGCTTCCCTGTGGCCCCTGAGCAGGCCGGCCAGATCCTGCGTCCTGACCGTGCCCCGGACGGTGACGGTGATCGCGCTCACCGGCCCCGGCACCGACCAGCCTTGCACCCAGTCCCCCGCCCCGTCGCGGAAGCCGCCCCCCTTCAGCCCGTCACTGACGCTGACCGACCAGTCAAGCGCCGTTTGCCCGTCAAAGACCGACGGCGTCAGGCGGTGGCTTTGCACCACGCCCCGCACCGGCTGGGCATAGCGGTAGCTTGTCACATGATCGACCGTGAGGATCATCGCACATCCCCGCTGAGATAGCCTTCATGCACCAGGGCCGCGACCAGGGCGATCTCGCCGATGAACCGCGTCAGAAACTCGTGCATGCCTTCGTCGAAGATGCCGTCAACGGTGCCGTCCGTCAGCGCGGCCAGAACCGCACGTGCCCTGGTCTGCGCCTTTGTGTTGCGCCCATAGCCGCGCGCCAGCCGCTCAAGATGGGTGTTCAGCCCGTCAACACAGGCAATCAGCGACCGGGGGCATTGCGGATTGAGGATCAGGAAATGGGCGATCTTGCGCGCCGTCACCTCGCCGCCATAGGCCCAGTGAAAGGCGCGGTGCGCCGACATGGCGCGCAAAAGCGTCGTCCACTGGTAATTGTCCAGCCCCGATCCGACATAGTCGACGCCCGGCAGCAGGACGTAGTATTTCACATCCATCAGCCGCGCCGTGTTGTCGGCCCGTTCCAGGCAATAGCCCAGATTCAGGAAATCCCAGCCGTCGTTGCGCAGAAGGGTGGCGTCGATCGCCCCGCGCAGCATCGCGGTATGGCGCATGGTCCATTCGGTCAGCTGCGTCAGCTCGAGTTCGCT
Source organism: Rhodobacter sp. (assembly GCA_020250125.1). GTDB lineage: Bacteria > Pseudomonadota > Alphaproteobacteria > Rhodobacterales > Rhodobacteraceae > Aliitabrizicola. The sequence goes on along the minus strand of JADCEL010000067.1, from coordinate 39,214 downwards.
GCGCGGGCGGCGTTCCAGGCCGCGCAATTCCTGAAAGGCGGTGTTGATGGCATCCCAGACCTGCGTTGTCAGGGCGGTGCGCACGATCCGCGCGTTTTCACGGGCGCGAAACAGGCAGGAGGCGACCGAAGACGGGTTGTCGCGGTCGAAGAACAGGTAGCTTTCGATGTTGCGCTGCACCGGATCGCCGTATTTGCGCGCAAACCCGCTGGCGGTGCCGCTGGCCTGCAGCAGGGACTCCCATTCGCTGCGGTATCCGGTGCCCGAGGACGGCAGCAGCGCGATGCGCGATCCCACCTCCAGCAGGCGCGCCATGGTTTCGGCGCGTTCGGCATAGCGCGCGATCCAGTACAGGTTGTCGGCGGTCCTGCTCAGCATCGCGTCACTCTGCCAGCACCCAGGTGTCCTTGACCCCGCCGCCCTGCGACGAGTTCACCACCAGGCTGCCATCCTTCAGCGCCACGCGCGTCAGCCCGCCCGGCACCAGTTCGATCCGCTCGCCCACCAGACAATAGGGGCGCAGGTCGACATGGCGCGGCGCCACGCCTTCCCCGACAAAGGTCGGGACAGTGGACAGGGCCAGCGTCGGCTGGGCGATGTAATTGCCGGGATCGGCCTTGATACGCTCGGCAAAGCCCGCGATCTGCTCGGCGGTGGACCGCGGCCCGACAAGCATGCCGTAACCGCCCGAGCCATGCACCTCTTTCACCACCAGATCACCCAGGTTTTCCAGCACATAGGCGCAGTCATCCGCCTTGCCGCATTGCCAGGTCGGCACATTCTGCAGGATCGGCTCTTCGCCCAGGTAGAAGCGGATCATTTCGGGGACATAGGTGTAAACCGCCTTGTCATCCGCCACGCCGGCCCCCGGTGCCGAACAGATGCTGACCCCGCCCGAACGGTAGACATCCATCAACCCCGGAATGCCCAGCAGGGAATCGGGGCGGAAACACAGCGGATCGATGAAGGCATCGTCGATCCGCCGGTAGATCACATCGACCCTGCGCGGCCCCTCGGTGGTGCGCATCCAGACGAATTCACCTTCCACGAACAAATCCTGCCCCTCGACCAGTTCCACGCCCATCAGGTCTGCCAGAAAGGAATGCTCGTAATAGGCGCTGTTGAAATGGCCGGGCGTCAGGATGACGACCGTCGGCTCGGTGTCGCATTTCACCGGGGCCACGCTGGCCAGGGTGCGGCGCAGCAGCTGCGGATAGCTGTCCACCGGTTCGATCCGGTTTTCGCGGAACAGGCCGGGGAACATGCGCATCATGATTTCGCGGTTTTCCAGCATGTAGCTGACCCCGCTGGGGGTGCGGCAGTTGTCTTCCAGCACAAAGAAGTCATCCGGGCCGGTGCGCACCAGGTCCACGCCCACGATATGGCTGTAGACCCCCTTGGGCGGGACAAAGCCCGCCACGGCCTTTTCATAGGCTTCGTTCCGGTAGACAAGGTGCGCGGGAATGCGGCCGGCCCGCACAATCTCTCCACGCCCGTAGACATCGACCAGAAAGGCGTTCAGCGCGCGGGCACGCTGCTTGATCCCGCGTTCCAGCCGGGCCCACTCGGCCCCGGTGAAGACACGGGGGAACATGTCGAAGGGGATCAGCCGGTCCGGATCGCCGCCCTCGCCGTAAACGGCAAAGGTGATGCCGATGCGCCGGAAAAGTGCTTCGGCCTCGGCCTGCTTCATCTGCCGCAATTCGGCCGGCATCGCCTTTGTCCAGTCTTCCAGCCGGGCATAGGGGGAACGCACGGTGCCATTGTGATACATCTCGTTGAAACTGCTGATCACAAGAAAAGGTTCCCCGTCACGCGGCCTGACGGCACTTAAGCAGCGGGCTTCGCCCGGGGGAAGCCCTGCCGTCTGTTTCCGGGCAGGGACGATGGGCCTCTGCCCGATATTTGGGCGCATCGGTCCCGTGACCTTGGCCCGCCGGCGCGCTAGCTTGGCCGCATGGCGCGCGCACCTGTCCTGACCTTTACCGACCGGGGCATCTTCTGCCCCGCCGGCGGTTTCCACATTGATCCCTGGCGCCCGGTGGACCGCGCCCTGATCACACACGGGCATTCCGACCATGCCCGCCCCGGCCATGGCCGCTATCTGTGCAGCCGCCAGGCCGCCCCGGTGATCCGTCACCGCCTTGGGCCGGTCCGGCTGGAGACGATCGCCTATGGCGAGACCCGCCGGATCGGCGGGGTCACCGTTTCGTTCCATCCGGCGGGCCATGTTCCGGGGTCGGCACAGATCCGGGTGGAACAGGACGGCGAGGTCTGGGTGGCCTCGGGGGATTACAAGGTCAGCGCCGACGGTCTGTCAGACCCTTTCGAGCCGGTGGCCTGCCACAGCTTCATCAGCGAATGCACCTTTGGCCTGCCGGTGTTCCGCTGGGACCCGCAGGAGGCGATCCTGGCGCAGATCAACCGCTGGTGGGCCGCCAATGCCGCCGAAGGGCGCATTTCGATCCTGGGTGCCTATGCCCTGGGCAAGGCGCAGCGCATCCTGTCGGGTCTGGACACCGGGATCGGCCCGATCCTGACCCATGGGGCAGTCGAAACGACGACCGAAATCCTGCGGAGCCAGGGCTGTGCCCTGCCCGCAACCGTCGCCGTGACAGCCGGGATAAGTGCAAAGTCTCATCCGCGCGCCATCGTGATCGCCCCGCCTTCGGCACAGGCCACGCCCTGGGCCAGCCGGTTCGGCCCGAACGCGGCCGCCGCCTTTGCCTCGGGCTGGATGCGCCTGCGCGGCGTGCGTCGCAGGCGCGGGGCCGAAACCGGCTTCGTGCTGTCGGATCATGCCGACTGGCCGGGGCTGAATGCCGCGATCCGTGAAACGGGGGCCGAGCGGGTCTTTGTCACCCATGGCTACACTGCCGTCTTCCGCCGCTGGCTGGAAAGCCAGGGCTATGATGCGGGCATCGTGCAGACCGAATACGAAGGCGAAGGCATTGACAGCGCACAGCCCGACACAGCAGGGGATGTGCCCGGATGAAACACCCTGATCACCTGTTCATGAACATCCCTGGGGGTGATCAGCGGTCAGACCCCCCCAGGTGGAGGGTCTTCGCGAAGAACGCCCGGCCCGTGGCCGGGCCGGGGGGGCAGACAGCGCCCCACCGCCGGTCATGAGGCGCTTTGCCCGCCTGTTCGCGGCCCTCGACGGCACCACCAAGACTGCGGCCAAGACCGCCGCCCTTGCCGCCTATTTCCGGGACGCCCCGGAAGAGGACCGTCTGTGGACCATTGCGCTGCTGTCAGGCCGCCGTCCGAAACGTGCGGCCACGGCAACCGAACTGCGCGAATGGGCGGCAGAGGCGGCAGCCATTCCGCTGTGGCTGTTTGAGGAAACCTATCCGGTGGTTGGCGACCTGGCGGAAACCATTGCGCTGGTCCTGCCGCCGCCCGGAACGGACAGCGGGTTGCCACTTGGCGTTCACATGCGCGGCCTGATTTCCCTTGCCGGGCAGCCCGCATCTGTGCGCCGGGCAGCGATTCTGTCGGCCTGGGACGGGCTTCAGCCTGATGAGCGCTTCCTGTTCAACAAGCTGATCACAGGCGGGTTCCGCATGGGGGTCAGCCAGGGGCTGATGACGCGGGCGCTGGCCCAGGCGACGGGTGTTGCCGAAACCACGGTTGCCCACCGGCTGATGGGCGACTGGTCGCCGCTGACCACAACCTTTGCCGCGCTGGTGCAAACCGGCGATCCGCAGTCTGACGCCACACGGCCCTACCCCTTTGCGCTGGCCGCCCCGCTGGAGGCCGCACCGGAAACCCTGGGTGATCCGCAGGACTGGCTGGCGGAATGGAAGTGGGATGGCATAAGGGGCCAGCTGATCCACCGCGCCGGGGCCTTTGCCCTGTGGTCGCGCGGCGAGGAACTGATCACCGGCCGCTTTCCCGAATTCGCACCGCTGGCGGATTTTCTGCCCGCCGGCACGGTGATTGATGGCGAGGTGGTGGCATGGGGCGGCACCGGCCCGCTGCCCTTCGCTGTCCTTCAGAAACGGATCGGGCGCAAGTCACTGCCAAAGCGCCTGCTGGCAGAGGTGCCTGCGCATCTGCTGGCCTATGATCTGCTGGAAGAGGCGGGGCAAGACCTGCGCGCGGCCCCCCTTTGCCTGCGGCGCGCCCGGCTGGAGGCACTGCTGCACGCCCTGCCACCCGGCCTGCCCATCGGCATCTCGCCTGCGCTGGCTGCGGCAGACTGGCCCGCGCTGGCTGCCCTGCGCGCTGCCGCACGGGATCGGGCGGCAGAGGGGCTGATGCTCAAGCGGCGGTCCTCGGCCTATCATGTCGGGCGCAAGCGGGGCGACTGGTGGAAATGGAAGCTGAATCCCTTCACCGTCGATGCCGTGATGATCTATGCCCAGGCCGGGCATGGCCGCCGCGCCACGCTTTACACCGATTTTACCTTTGCGGTGCGCGATGGCGATGATCTGGTGCCCTTTGCCAAGGCCTATTCCGGCCTGACCGATGACGAATTCCGCCGGATCACCGACTGGGTGCGCAAGAACACGCTGGAACGGTTCGGCCCGGTGCGCCGGGTGGTGCCGGAACAGGTGTTCGAGATCGCCTTTGAAGGCATTCAGGCCAGCCCCCGGCACAGATCCGGCATTGCCCTGCGCTTTCCGCGCATGCTGCGCTGGCGCCAGGACAAGCAGGTGGCCGGGATTGACACGATCCAGACGCTGCGCGCGCTGCTGGCCGGGCAGCGGGGGTATTCCACCCCCGCCCCCCCGGAAGATATCTGAGAACAGGTCATGGAATGGGGCGGGATGGCTTGCGCTTGCCCCGGTCAGACGCCTACATCGGGTGCGACAATGAAAGAGGTTTCCCATGACGCTGCCGCTTCCCCGCCCTGTTTTCGATGCCAATGCCGCCGCAGGCGGTCTGGGAAACCTGCCTGACTGGGATTTGTCCGATCTTTACACAGCACCTGACGCGCCCGAAGTGGCGCGGGATATGGCCTGGCTGAAAGCGGCCTGCACCGGCTTTGCGGCACGGTATGAGGGAAAGCTTGCCGCGCTGGATGCCCCGGCGCTGCTGGACTGTGTGAAGGCCCATGAGCAGATCGACATCACCGCCGGGCGGCTGATGTCCTTTGCCGGGCTGCGATACTACCAGAACACGCTGGACAGTGACCGGGCCAAGTTCATGGCCGACATGCAGGACAAGGTGACGGACTACACAGCGGCACTGGTCTTTTTCAGTCTGGAGTTCAACCGCCTGGACGATGACCACCTTGCCGGGTTGCTGGCGTCAGATGCCGGCCTTGCCCGGTACCGGCCTGTGTTCGACCGGATGCGGGCGATGCGGCCCCATCAGTTGTCGGACGAGCTGGAGAAATTCCTGCACGATCAGTCAACGGTGGGTGCTGCGGCCTGGAACCGGCTGTTTGACGAAACGATGGCCGGACGGATGTTCGATGTCGCGGCCGGGGCGGAGCCGCTCAACCTGGAAGCCACGCTGAACCTGCTGACCGATGCCGACCGCAGCAGACGCGAGGCGGCAGCGCGGGCGCTGGCCGCAGTCTTTGACAGGAACATCAAGCTTTTCGCCCGGGTCCACAACACTTTGGCCAAGGAAAAGGAGATTTCCGACCGCTGGCGCAAGATGCCCACCCCGCAGACGGGACGGCACCTGTCGAACCATGTCGAGCCGGAAGTGGTCGAGGCGCTGCGCAATGCCGTGGTCGCCGCCTACCCCAGGCTGTCGCACCGCTACTACCGGCTGAAGGCGAAATGGATGGGGCTGGACAGGCTTCAGGTCTGGGACCGCAACGCGCCCCTGCCCATCGAGGTGCCAAGGACCGTTGACTGGGCCGAGGCGACCGACACCGTGCTGGCGGCCTATGCCGCCTTTTCGCCGCAGATGGCCGGGCTGGCGCAGCCGTTCTTTACCAAAGGCTGGATTGATGCGGGCGTCAAACCCGGCAAGGCCCCCGGTGCCTTTGCCCACCCGACGGTCACGACGGTGCATCCTTATGTGATGCTGAATTACCTGGGCAAGCCGCGCGATGTGATGACGCTGGCGCATGAGCTGGGTCACGGCGTGCATCAGGTGCTGGCGGCGGGCCAGGGCGAACTTCTGTCCTTCACCCCCCTGACGCTTGCGGAAACCGCCAGCGTCTTTGGGGAAATGCTGACCTTCCGCAAGCTGCTGGATGCTGCCAGGACCCCGGCCGAGCGCAAGACCCTGCTGGCCGGCAAGGTCGAGGACATGATCAACACCGTGGTCCGGCAGATCGCCTTTTACGATTTCGAATGCAAGCTCCATGCCGCCCGCCGCGAGGGTGAACTGACCCCCGATGACATCAACGCGCTGTGGATGAGCGTGCAGGCCGAAAGCCTGGGCGACGCCTTCGAATTCATGGACGGCTACGAAACCTTCTGGGCCTATATCCCGCATTTCGTGCATTCACCCTTCTACGTCTATGCCTATGCCTTTGGCGACGGGCTGGTGAACGCGCTTTATGCCGTCTATGCCGATGGCAAGCCCGGTTTTGAAGAGATGTATTTCGACATGCTGAAGGCCGGCGGATCAAAGCACCACAAGGAACTGCTGGCCCCGTTCGGCCTGGATGCCAGTGACCCGGCCTTCTGGGACCGGGGCCTGAGCATGATTTCCGGCTTCATCGACGAACTGGAAGCGATGGAAGGCTGATCCCGGACAGCCGGCGGCCGCCCCGGCAAGGGGGTGGCCCGCTGCTATCAGTTGGTCATCCGGCCCTGTTCCTGCACGGGTTCGATACGGGTCAGCATCTGGGCCAGCGCGGTTTCAGCGTCAGTGGCCACGCCATCGGCATCGACCAGCGTCAGGATGTCCGGCACAAGGTCGATGATCTTGCCGCTGACCATGATCCATGCGGCGGGGCTGGTGATGCGAAGTGCCACGATCAGGCGCGCCAGCGGAAAGACCATCCGTTCGCTGCCCGCAGAGACCCCGATGATCGGATAGGCGACCCCTTCGGCGGCAGAGAGCAGTTCGTGATGCCCAAGGCCCGTGCACAGATCAATCTGCCAGCCGCGCCTGCGGAAGAAATCTGCCGCCATTGTCACGCCCAGCGTATGGGTTTCACCCGGTGTGGAGGCGAACATCGCGCGTGCCGCACCTGCCTTGGGGTATTGATCCGAGGCGAAGGCCTGCCGCAGTCCGCGCATGATGGCATAAATCCGGCCCGCCGCGATGGTCATCTGGGCCGATGTCGTGCGGTCTTCGTCCCAGCGTTCGCCCAGCCGTCGCGCCGACGCGGCCAGATAGCCAAGGTAGACCATGTCGACCGACATGCCGCCAAGGCGCGCTTCCAGCACCAGGTCTGCCGCCGCCTCTTCCCGGGGGGAAACAAGCGCATCGCACAGCGCGTCGATATCAGCATCGGGAGGCAGCCGTTCGGCCGCCGCACTGCCCCTGCGTTCCAGCCGGGTGATCACCTCGGCCGCCAGGGCGTGGACTGCCGTATCGGGCATGAAACCGGCGCGCTTCGTGAAAAGGCCGCGCGCCTTGTCGAACGCTTCCCTGTCGAGGCCGCCATCACCATGGGGCTTGCGAGGCATGTCATCCTGCTTTCAGGGGGAGGCGTTGCGCAAAGGGCTCCAACGCAGGCCTGTTGCCTGCCTGCGACTGAACCCCGTTTCCTGGTGGCTTCCTTTCGTGCTCCCCTTGGTCACCTTAGCAAACAATCCCTGTCAATCAAGCCTGACAGTTCCTGCGGGCTTTCCGCAAAATTTGCAAGCGATTGGGGGTCGTTGCGCCGGATTGCACTGGGGCCATCCGGCTGACCGCGCAGGCTGGCCTCCGGCGCGGTCACGAATTTGAGAGAATCCCCTGGCCCATTCCGCGCAAGGATTCTCTCGAAAGGCCGCGATCAGATCGGCTGCGCCACCGCGAACACCCGGTCGATCATGGTCTGGCTGGCCCTGGCCTGTTCCAGCGGCCAGGCATAGGGGGCGCCGGTCAGGGCGCTGCGGCAGAAGGCTTCGACCTGAAGCTTGTAGTGGCGGGCATCGGGGAACCGTTCCACCGTGACCGACAGACCGGGGCGGTGCAGTTCCACCCGCGCCTCGCCAAAGACATTGGCGTTGTAGGGGGCGGTCAGGCGGATCAGACCGGTTTCGCCCTGAAACACGATCTCCTGCCGGGGGAACAGCCGCATCGAGGTGATCGAGGAATAGGTGAACGGCCCAGCGGGACCGGTGAAGCGGCCGGTGACCTGGGCATAGACATCCACCCCGTTTTCAAACCGGATGCGCGATTGCAGGCTGTCCAGCTCCGGCTCTGCCCCGGTGACGAAACGGGCCGAGCCAAAGGTGTAGACCCCGATATCGGGCAGGCTGCCCCCGCCGGTTTCGGGGCGGTTGCGGATGTTGACCGTGTCTGTGCGGTTGTCATAGGTGAAGGCGACATCGACATGCCCGATGCGTCCGATCGCGCCGTCCTGCACCAATTGCCTGGCACGCAGGAACTGCGGATGATGCACGATCATGAAGGCTTCGGCGGCCATCAGGCCGGTGCTGTCACGCAGGGCGATCAACCCGTCGATCTCTGCCGCCGCCATGGCGATGGGCTTTTCGGTCAGCACATGCTTGCCGGCCAGCAGGGCCTTTTTCGTCCATTCGACATGCAGGTTGTTTGGCAGCGGAATGTAGACGGCATCAATGGCAGGGTCCGCCAGCAGCCCGTCATAGCTGGAATGAACCCGCAGCGACGGGCAGAACGCCTGAAACCGCACGGCCTTGTCGGCGTGCGGGGTTGCAAGGGCGGCAAGCTCCGCCCCTTCCGCCGCATGGATCGCAGGCGCCATCTGTTCCCAGGCGAAGTTCGACGCCCCCAGCACACCCCAGCGCAGCACCTTGACCATGGCATTTTCCCCATCGCGTTATATGACTTAGCGACGGTATCGCAGTGACGGGGCGAGGGAAACGGAAAAACCTGGTTGAGGCACGCCAATCAGACAAGACGGTCTTTGTGGCAACGCCAGGCTGCGACATCCGGCTCAAGGATTGCCCGGCGTTTCCGTTCGGGTCACAGCGGGACCAGAGAGCAGAAAGAACCGGACCCCGGGCGTTCTCCTGCGGCGACCGTCACGCGCGGTCGAAACCCCGTTTGCTGCGAACCGAAATACCAAGGCGGGCAAGCTCCACCGGCAGAAGCGCCGATTGAAGCAAAGCAACGGGTGCGGTGCCTGAAAGCGCCGTGAAGGCGCGGTCATAAATGGCCAGGCAATCACCAGTGGTCAGGCGCGAGTGAAAGAGGATGCCGTCAAGTGTGATACGGATGCTGTACAATGCCTCGGAAAAGGCCTGTCCCGCAGTGTGGTCGCACGCACGGCTCGTATCGGTGTCAATTCCAAGGTCATGGGCTGCGGCCCCCCTGAGATCAAGCAGGACCAGCGCGCGGCTTGATCTGATCTGGGTCAGACACAGCTGATCCAGGTAAGATCGGTGAAGGATGCGCTTTGCCTTGCCTTCATAGCGGTCCCGCACAACGGCCTCGGCGAAAGCCGTTGAAAAGTTATCCGCTGCGTAAAGCACCCGGAAGGGCTGGAGAATCGGCTTGACCCGAAGCCGGCACCGGCAGGTGACAAGCGGTACCGGTCCGGCAGGATTCGTGGCCAGTCAGCGATGCTTGCCTTCAGAACATGTTCGCGCAGTCTGGCCGCTGCGATTTTCACGCGTAGTCCAGCGCGCCTTCTGCCGCATTTCTGACCATCTGAAACTTGCCATCGCGAAGTTTTTCGATCGGTGGTTCGCCGTCAGTCATCCGGTTGGGGGCAACCAACCATTCCCACGCATCTTCGGGCGACGAGAACAGTGCCACAATGGTATCAAGACCTTCTGCAGGCCTCAGACGGTCAAACTGACGCAACGGATAAAGAAAATTGCGCAACCCCTTGCGCAGGGCGATGACCTTGTTCGCCCTTCTCCAGTTGTCAAGGGTCGCCCGCGAGATATTCAGCAGGCTGACCACCTGTCCCGCACCGGCAAGATCACTTTCGACCCAGTCTGCGGATTCGTTTTCGACCGTGACTTCATCAAGCAGCCGTCTGCCTTTGGCATTCGAAACAACCGGGCCAATGCCACTGCCTTGCAGAACCCTGTCGGCACGCAGGGATCGCCTTGCCGTCCGCGCCCGTTCACTTCCGCTGACTGGACCGGAAGCAACCGGTATCAAAAGGTTCAGCTTCAACGCCGAAGCGAGTTTCAGAAGGCCGTCCATGTCCATCCGGGCCATTTCATCCCGGATCGCCTTTGTCAAAGCGGCTTTGGACGGATGCGTTTGCTTCACTGAGGTCATAACAAATCCTCCGGCTGGCAGAATAGGCAAATTAGGCAAAATAGGCAAGATGAAAAAGATCATATCTGTCAGAACCAGAGGTTCCGCACAGACATGCCTTTTCCGGCGACATGTCGCGGTGCCAGCGACATGTCGTTCGATGCCAGGCAAGTACATCCATGCGGCCTGGTCCGGACCCGACAAGTGCGGGCGACGCGGATCAAGATCAGGTCCGGGATGCCTGATACATGCTGCGTATAGGGCAGGACAAGCAGCGCAGACATCCGTCAGGCGGGAATCAGCATCCCCTTGCCGCGCGCCAGTTCGCGCATCCGCGATTGCAGCTTTTCGAACGCACGCACCTCGATCTGGCGGATGCGTTCCCGGCTGACGCCGTAGCTTTCCGACAGTTCCTCCAGCGTTACCGGCTGATCCGACAGGCGGCGCTGCACCAGAATGTCCTTTTCGCGGTCATTGAGCGCTTCCATCGCGGTCATCAGCAACTCGCGCCGCGCGTCAAGCTCATCGCGCGCCTCGTAATCTGCGGCCTGGTCGGCTTCGGTGTCTTCCAGCCAGTCCTGCCACTGGGTCACCGAATCGCCGTCCGACCCCACCGTCGCGTTAAGCGAGGCATCGCCACCCGACAGGCGGCGGTTCATATCCACCACCTCATCCTCGGTCACGTTCAGGTCGCGGGCAATCTGGGCCACATTTTCGGGGCGCAGGTCGCCTTCTTCCAGTGCGCCCAGCTTTGCCTTGGCCTTGCGCAGGTTGAAGAACAGCTTTTTCTGCGCGCTGGTGGTGCCCAGCTTGACCAGGCTCCACGACCGCAGGATGTATTCCTGAATGCTGGCGCGGATCCACCACATCGCATAGGTCGCAAGGCGGAAGCCCTTTTCGGGGTCAAACCGCTTGACCGCCTGCATCAGGCCGACGTTGGCTTCGGAAATCACCTCGGCCTGGGGCAGGCCGTAGCCGCGGTAGCCCATGGCGATCTTGGCCGCCAGACGCAGGTGCGAGGTGACCATCCTGTGCGCCGCCGCCGTATCCTGATGGTCGACCCAGCGCTTGGCCAGCATGTATTCCTCTTCCGGTTCCAGCAGGGGAAACTTGCGGATTTCCTGCATGTAGCGGTTCAACCCCTGCTCGGGGCTTGGTGCGGGAAGATTGGCATAGGTGCTCATGTAAGACCCTCCTGGCCCGCCACGGTCAGTGCCGCAGCGGAACCCGCAATTTATGTCCCTGCCGTTTGGCGTTCAAGACCCTTCTGAACTGAACGGTTCATTTATGCTACGCGCTGCCGCCGCCGGGCGAAAGCGGATGTCACCCGGCTCACGCGAATGTCACGGGATTTGCCACGCGGGGCGTTCGGTTTATGGCCCCCCCTACAAGGTAAGTTCGACTCGCTTTCGATCAATCGCCTGTGTAAAACTGCTTAATGGCCATGGACTTGAAGGAAGTTTGGCAAGCGCAGAAGGAACTGGCGAGCAAGCCGGACTGGAAGCCTTTGGCTAAGGGAGCCGAGTTTGTCCAACTGTCTTGCCCCATTGAGTATGACGCTGTCACGGTGCAAGGGCTACTCTTCCGGGCGACAGCGCATATCTACTCCGCAGATAAGGCTGTAACCTTCCAGATCGAGCATCACCCGCAGGACAACAAGGGAGGGGCCTTTGCCCGCTTCGAATGGCGTCCTCGGAAGGGACACGGAAACAAGGGTATCGGCCCGCCTGAGTTTAGGTTCAAAGTGATCACGGGATGCCACTTCCACCCGTTTGACCTGAACTGGGATCACTCCAAGGCCTTGGTTCAGAAGGGACTATTGAAGATAGCTGTTCCGGTTTTGCCATCTCCCGCTACATACCAAGAGGCACTTGCTTTTGTTGAAAAAGAGTTTAGAATCAAAGGTGTAGTGGCGATGCCCACTCCGCCATGGACGGACAAGATGTTGTGAATGCAGCGGCCATGAACGCAGAAACATATCAAGAGGTTGTGCGCGCTGCGGCGGCACAGCTCATATCGCTTGAGCACGACAAGCGGGGCACATACGTTCGCACGCCTCTGCAATATGCTGACGGTTCCTATGTGGTGGTCCGGGTTGACCACGGCGGCGGGGAGTTCTTCGTGTCGGACTTTGGCTCGGGTTTCGAAACTGCGCAGATGATGGGAGCGGGGACCGCATACAAGCGCATTGCCCGCGCCATTGCTGAAGCGAGCGGTGTCGGCTTTGACACGCACGCTTTTTCCATCCTGACCGTCCCCGCAGATCAGTTGCCCGGAGCGATTGCTGCCGTCGCCAACTGCTCCCAGGAAGCGGTCAACGTGACGGTCATGCGAATGACCGAAAAGGCATCGCAGGACGACAGCGAGGCCCTGTTTGATCGGCTGGCGACGATCTTCACGCCCAAGGCGATTGCCCGTGACGCCCATATCCTTGGCGCGTCAAATACGCAGTGGCACATCGGTTCACTGGTTACTGTTCAGGGCAGGCAAATCGCCTTTGAAGCAGTCTCCAAGCATCCCGTTTCCATTGTGAACGCGGCGACGAAGTTCAGCGACATCGCGCGGCTGGACAAGGCTCCAGCCCGCGTTTCAGTGGTCGGGAACAAAAGGGATATGGGAACCTATCTCGGTGTCTTGTCTTACAATTCCAGCGTGATTGAACAGGCAGCGGGCGATCACGTCTATCACCGCTTGGCTGGGTTTGCGGCATGATGCTTAACGGTCCGTAAACGCCGCAAGCCAACCCATTGATACCATAACGCTTGAACTCTGTCCGACAGTGGGCGCACCCTATTTTGCCCGCAGCGCGGCCGAAAGCTCTGCCATATCCGGCGGCAGGGGCGAGGTGAATTCCAGCATCCCGCCGGTCACCGGATGCCTGAACCCCAGCGTGGCGGCATGCAGGGCCTGGCGGGGAAAGGCGTTGGCGGCCCCGGCCCCGGTGGCCTTGCCCCCCAGCCGCCGCCGCCCGCCATAGGTCTGGTCCCCCAGCAGTGCATGGCCGACATGCGCCATATGGACCCGGATCTGATGGGTGCGCCCCGTCTCCAGCCAGCATTCCACCAGTGCCGCCGCCGGGGGCATGCCAAAGGCCTGCACCACCCGGACCCGCGTCACCGCATGCCGCCCGCCTTCGGTCAGCACGGCCTGCCGCTGGCGGTCGGTGCGGTGGCGCGCCAGCTGCGTGGCGATGCGCAGGATGCCCCCGGCCTCAAAGCTGACCCCGCCGATCCCCCGCAGGCGCGGGTCGGCGGCGTCGGGCACACCGTGGACAACGGCCAGGTAGCGGCGGTTGACGCTGTGCGCCTCGAACTGTGCGGCCAGCCCGTGATGGGCGCGGTCCGACTTGGCGACCACCAGAAGGCCCGAGGTATCCTTGTCAATCCGGTGGACGATGCCGGGGCGCTTTTCGCCGCCCACGCCCGAAAGGTGGCCGCCGAAATGGTGCAGCAGCGCGTTGACCAGCGTGCCCGAATACGACCCCGGCGCGGGGTGAACCACCATGCCCACGGGCTTGTCCACCACGATCAGGTCGGCATCTTCCCACAGGACGGTCAGGGGAATGTCTTCGGCGCCGGTTGCGCTGTCTTCGGCCCCGGCCACCCACACATCCAGCACGTCGCCTGCCGCCACCCGCGCCTTGGGGTCCGTCACGACCGCCCCGTTCAGCGTCACCGCCCCTTCGGCGATCAGCCGCGCCAGCCGGGAGCGCGACAACGCCGCCTCCTCTGGCACGTCGCGGGCAAGCGCCTTATCAAGGCGGTCGGGGGGGGCCGCGCCGATGGTCACGGAAACGGTGCGGCCCTGCGGATTGGAAGGATGGCCCATGAACTCGGCTCCGGCACCGGAAGGGCTTCCGCCCGGCCTGCGGTTTCTGAAATTCCTCGTGATCGTCCTGACGCTGACGATGATTGTCGGGGTCATAACCATCGTCTGGGTGATTGTCACCCGTATGCCGCAGGCAATGCAGCGGCCGGCTGACCTGCCCGACAGCATCACCCTGCCGGACGGCACCCGCGCCACGGCCTTTACCCAGGGGCCCGACTGGTATGCGGTCGTGACCGCCGATGATCGCATCCTGATCTTTGACCGGGCGACGGGTGCCTTGCGCCAGACGGTGACATTGCGGGGCGGGACCTGACCGAAGGCCTGTTTCCGACCCGCAAGGGGCGGGAACGGTGGCGCGCGGGCACCCGGCCCGCCGCAGCATGGCAGCGCAAAGGCGGAGAGGATGATGACCCAGGGATATGGCGCGGATGCCACCGAAACGGCCCGGCACATTGCGCGCGGCGATGTGTCGCCCGAAGAATTGCTGGATGCGGCCCTGGCGGCGGTTGACCGGATCAACCCGGTGCTGAACGCCATTGTGCTGGTTCAGGACGGCGCGGCGCGCAAAGCCATTGCCGAAGGTCTGCCGCGCGGGCCGTTCCGGGGCGTGCCGTTCCTGATCAAGGATCTGGGCTGCGAGGCGGTCGATTTCCCGTCGCACAACGGCTCGCGCCTGCTGGCCAATACCCGGTACCGGCGCGATTCGGCGATTTTCCAGCGGATGCGGGCCACGGGCGTTGTCACCTTCGGACGCACCACATCGCCCGAAGGCGGCATCGGGCCTGCGACCGAAGCCGCCGTTTACGGCGGCCCCACCCGTAACCCGTGGAACCCGGACCATACCCCGGGCGGGTCGTCCGGCGGGGCCGGGGCGGCGGTGGCGGCCGGGATCGTGCCCTTTGCCCATGGTTCGGATGGTGGCGGGTCGGTGCGCATTCCGGCCTCGTCCTGCGGTCTGTTCGGGTTCAAGCCCACCCGCGCCCGCCTGCCGGACGGCCCCTATGCGGGCGAAGGATGGGCGGGAATGGCAATCGACGGGTTCCTGACCCGGTCGGTGCGCGACACCGCCATCATGCTGGATGCCTGCGAAGGGGCCGATCCGGGGGCACCCTATTGCGCGCCGCCTTTGCTGCGCGGCCATGCCGATGCCATCAGCCGCCCCCCGCGCCGCCTGCGTGTGGCCCTGTGCGATACGACGCTGACCGGGGACCCCATTCACGCGGACTGCAGGGCGGCGGTCCATCAGGCCGCCCGGCTGCTGTCGGACCTGGGGCACCATGTGGAACCGGCCCGACCAATGGCGGACGTCGCCCGCATGATGCGCGCCTGGACCGACATCGTCGCCTGCGGCACGGCGCTGGGCATTCATTCGGCGCTGCGCGGGCGCGCCCTGGAGGCGGGGGAAGTCGAAGGCGTCGGGCGCGGGGCCATTGCCCATGCCGCCACGCTGCGGGGGGAACGCTATCTGCAGGCGGTGGGCGAAATCCACGCCTTTGGCCGGGAAATGGCGGCCTTCTTTGACCCCGAAACGGGGCATCCCCGGGATATCCTGCTGACGGCGACCCTGGCCGAGCCGCCTGCGAAAGTGGGGCGGTTTTCCCATATGACCGAAGATTACGTCGCCTTCCGCACCGGCCCGGACGGCGTTTTCGCCTATTCGCCCTTCTGCGCGGCCTTCAACGCCTCGGGCCAGCCGGCCGCGTCGCTGCCGCTGCACAGAACGGCAGAGGGGCTGCCTGTCGGGGTGCATCTGGCCACCCGGTTCGGGGCGGATGAAGAGCTGATCGCGCTCTGCGCCGAGATCGAGGCCGCCCGCCCCTGGATCGGGCTGCGCCCTGCGATCCATGCCTGAGCGCGTGAGAAGGGCTTGCATTTGCCAAACGCCGACCTTTACGATCACGCCAGGGCAGCGGGGGTTGGCTTGTGAACAAAGACGTCGCGGTGGAAGTCCGCAACGCTGTAAAGGCCTTTGGGCAGGGCGACAGCGCCGTGCGGGCGCTTGACGACGTGTCGGTGAACATCCGCAAGGGCGAATTTTTCACCCTTCTGGGGCCTTCGGGCTGCGGCAAGACCACGTTGCTGCGTCTGATCGCCGGATTCGAGACGCCGACCTCGGGGGAAATCCTGCTGGATGGCAAGGACATCACCCGCGATCCGCCAAACCGCCGCCCCGTCAACACCGTGTTCCAAAGCTATGCCCTGTTCCCGCATCTGACGGTGGCGCAGAACATCGGTTTCGGGCTTGAGATGCAGGGTCGCCCCAAGGCCGAAATCGCGGACGTCACCGCAAACATGCTGGCGCTGGTGCAGCTTGGACCGATGGCGCAGCGCAAGACCAGCCAGTTGTCCGGCGGCCAGCAACAGCGCGTCGCGCTGGCCCGCGCGCTGGCGCCCCGGCCCAAGGTTCTGCTGCTGGACGAGCCGCTGTCGGCGCTGGACCTGAAGCTGCGCAAGGAAATGCAGATCGAACTCAAGCGGTTGCAGCTGGAGACCGGGATCACCTTCATCTTCGTGACCCATGATCAGGAAGAAGCCCTGACGATGAGTGACCGCATCGGGGTGATGAGCGCGGGCAAGATCCAGCAGATCGGCGCGCCGCGTGACATCTACACAAGGCCGGTGAACCGGTTTGTCGCCTCTTTCATCGGAGAGTCGAACTTTCTGTCCGGCGCGGTCGAAACCGGCGGGGTGCGCCTGTCCTGCGGTGATCTGGTGGACGCGGCGGGCAGCGAAGGCCGGTCAGGCAAGGTGACGCTGGCCGTGCGCCCCGAACAGGTGCGGCTGACGCGGGCGGGTGAACCGGGGGCCTTGCCCGCAACCATTACGGACTGGGTCTATTTCGGCACCGATACCCATTGCCATCTTGCCCTTTCGGACGGGACAGAGGTTGTTGCCCGGCTGCAAAGCCCGGCCACCGGTGATGCCGGGCTGGAAAAGGGCAAGGCGGTGGCGCTGCGCTTTGCCCCCGGGGCGGCGCAGGTTCTGGGGGATTGACCATGCCGTCGAACGAGGACCGCCAGCGCGCCGCCAGCACCCGGACAGGATGGGCCCTGTCGGCGCCGGCGCTGCTGCTGCTGGGCTTTGCCGCCTCGGGGCCGCTCTTGATCGTGCTGGTCTATTCCTTTCTGACGCCGGGCGATTATGGCAATGTCGTCTGGAAATTCTCGCTGGACGGCTGGCGCGGCATCCTGTTCACGCGCGACATTTTCGACGGCACACTGCAACTGGCCGATGCCCATCTGTCGATTTTCTGGCGGTCGGTCAAACTGTCGCTGCTGACTACGGCCATCACGTTTGCGGTGGGTTTTCCCACCGCGTGGTTCATCGCCACCCGGTCGCCGAAATCGCGGGCGCTGTGGCTGTTCCTGATCACGATTCCGTTCTGGACCAATCTCTTGATCCGCACCGTCGCGATCAACGAGGTGATCCGCAACGAGGGCATCATCAACACGCTGCTGATCCGGATCGGCCTGATCGGCGAGCCGCTGCGCATCATCTACACCGATACGGCCGTGCTGATCGGCATGGCTTATGTCTATCTGCCGCTGATGGTCTTGCCCCTGTTCGCGGCCATTGACCGCTTTGACATGAAGCTGCTGGAAGCGGGCTATGACCTTTATGCCAGCCGCTGGCAGGTGTTGCGCCGGGTGATCCTGCCCATCGTCAAGCCGGGCATCGTGGCGGGATCGATCCTGGTCTTCGTCCCCTCGCTGGGGGCCTATGTCACGCCGCGCGTTCTGGGCGGGGGCAAGAACATGATGATCGGCAATTTCATCGAGCTGCAATTCGGTGCCGGCCGCAACTGGCCGCTGGGGGCGGCCCTGTCGATGACCCTGCTGATCATCGTCACGGTTGCCCTGCTGTTTTACGTGCGCGCCGCCAACCGGGGGTCCCCGCATGGCTGAGCGCGCCTTTTCCGCCACCCGCCTTCCGGGCTTTGCCACGATCGCCGTCGTGGTGTTCCTGGTGCTGTACCTGCCGATCTTCACGCTGGTGATCTTTTCCTTCAACGATGCCAATTCGGTGGCGATCTGGGGCGGATTTTCGTTGCGCTGGTATCAGATCGCCTGGGCGAATGATGATGTGAAGGAAGCTGCGGTCCGCTCCCTGATCATCGCGACATCGGCCGCGCTGATTGCCACCACCGTTGCAACCATGGCGGCCCTGGGCACAACGCGCCGCGCGGCGTTCAAGGGTCAGACCCTGATCTATGTGATCATCAATCAGCCGCTGATGGTGCCGGAAATTGTCACCGCCGTGGCGCTGCTGATCTTCTTCGGCTTCATCAAGGTGACAACCGGTTACCAGGGCCTGGGCTATCTGATTGCGGCCCATTCGGCCTTTTGCGTGCCCTTTGCCTATCTGCCGATCCGGGCGCGGCTGGAGGGGATGGACCTGAGCCTGGAAACAGCGGCGGCCGACCTTTATGCCACGCCCTGGCAGACCTTCCGCAAGGTGACCCTTCCAATATTGCTGCCGGGCATCATCGCCGGGGCGATGCTGGCCTTTGTCATTTCGCTGGACGACGTCGTGATCACCGAATTCGTCAAATCCGGCGGACAGGATACGCTGCCCACCTATATGCTGGGCCAGATCCGCCGTGCGGTGACGCCGGATGTCAACGCCATCTCCACCGCCCTGCTGGTGCTGACCGTTCTTCTGCTGACCGCCTTCTTCCTTCTGACCAGAAGGCGGGACTGACCCCGCCTGCCCTGCCGACCCGTCTTCCAACAAGGAGCCTGACCATGAAGACACTGATGACCGCAACCGCCCTGCTGCTGGCAACATCCGCGCTGGCCAGCGCCGAAGGGGTGCTGAACCTCTACAACTGGGGCAACTACACCAGCCCCGAACTGCTGGCGAAGTTCGAGGCCGAGACCGGCATCAAGGTAACCGTCACCGATTACGACAGCAACGATACGGCACTGGCCAAGGTCGAGGCCGGTGGCAGCGGCTTCGACCTTGTCGTGCCTTCGGCCAATTATGTGCCGATCTTTGTCGAAAAGGGGCTGATCCAGGAGCTTGACCTGACCAGGCTTGCCAACCACGGCAACATCGCGCCCGAATGGGTGGATGTGCCCTGGGACAAGGGGCGCAAGTTCACCATTCCCTGGCAGTGGGGTTCGACCGGGATTGCCGTGAACACCTCGGTCTACAAGGGCGACCCGAACACATCGGCGGTCTTTCTTCAGGTGCCGGACGAGCTGAAGGGCAAGATCAACGTCGTTCCCGAAATGAATGACATCGTGAACCTGGCCATCATGTTTGTCGGCGGCGAACCCTGCACCGAAGACACCGAAGTGCTGAAGAAAGCCCGCGACGCGCTGCTGGCCGCCAAGCCCGACTGGCTGTCGATGGACTATGGCGCAACCGAGAAGATGTCGAACAACGACTGGGCGGCTTCGGTGAACTGGAACGGGTCTTCCATGCGGATCCGTCTGGCGAACCCGGATGTGGTCTTTGGCTTTCCAAGAGAAGGCTATCCGCTGTTCATGGATTCGGTTGCCCTGCTGAAGGACGCCCAGAATGTCGATGAGGCCTACAAGTTCCTGGATTTCATCATGATCCCGGAAAACGCCGCGATGATTTCCAGCTTTGCGCGCTATGCCAACGGCATCGCCGGGTCTGAACCCTTCATGCCGGAAGACATGAAGACCGCACCCGAGGTTGTGGTGCCCGAAGAGTTCCGCGCGGCGGGCCGCTTTCTGCCCACCTGTTCGCCCAAGGCCACGGAATACGTGACCGCGATCTGGACCGAACTGCAAAAGTAAGCGGCGGGGGGCCTTTCCCCTGACAAAGCCAGGACGCGGGGGGGCCAGCCCCCCCGCACCCCCCCGGGGTATTTGGGCCAAGAAGAAGCGGTATCGGGATGTCCGTGATCAATCTGTCGGCGTCCGAGTTGTCCCGCCGCATTGCGGCGGGTGATCTGGCCCCCTCTGACGTGATGGCGGCGTTTCTGGGGCAGATTGCGGCGCTGAACCCCGAAATCAACGCGGTTGTTTCCCTGCGCGACCCTGATCTGCTGCTGGCCGAAGCGCGGGCGGCAGATGATGCGCCGCGCCGGGGCTGGCTGCACGGCCTGCCCTTTGCCGTGAAAGACCTGCAGGCGGTGGCCGGGCTGCGCTGCACCTCGGGCTTTCAGGGCTTTGCCGGTGTGGTGCCAAAGGCCGATGATATGCTGCCGCGCCGGCTGCGCGCGGCGGGGGCGATTTTCATCGGCATGACCAATGTGCCCGAATTCGGCCTTGGCTCGCACAGCTTCAACCCGGTCCACGGGGTGACGGGCAATCCCTATGCGCCGTCGCGCAGCGCGGGCGGATCATCGGGCGGGGCGGCGGCGGCGCTGGCGGCGCGGATGGTGCCGGTCGCGGACGGGTCCGACGCGATGGGATCGCTGCGCAACCCGGCCGCCTTTTGCAACGTCTACGGCTTTCGTCCCGGCGTCGGACTGGTGCCGTCCGACCCGCTGGGCGACACATTCCTGCACCCGCTGGCCACGGATGGCCCGATGGCGCGCTGCCCCGAGGATCTGGCCCGGCTGCTGGAGGTGCTGGCGGTGCCGTCGCCCGCCGATCCGCACGCCCGCCCTTGGGAGCCGTTTGCCATGGCGCTGGACGCGGATGTTGCGGGGCAGCGCATCGGCTGGCTGGGGGACTGGGGCGGGGCCTATGCCACCGATCCCGGCATTCTGGAAACCTGCGAGGCGGCCCTTGGCACCTTTGCCGATCTGGGCTGCCGGGTGGAGCCTGTCAGCCCGCCCTTTCCCGCCGGGCGGCTGTGGGATGCGTGGATCACCCTGCGCACCTGGTCCCGTGTTGCCGGTCTTGGGGACCTTTACCGGGACGCTGCGATGCGGCCCCAGCTTAAGCCTGAAATCATTGGCGAGATCGAGGCAGGTCTTGCCCTGTCAGCCGCCGCTGTGCAGCGGGCCAGCGTGATCCGGTCGGCCTGGTTCACGGCGCTGGCCGGGCTTTTCGCGCGCTATGACGCCCTGGTGCTGCCTGCGGCCCAGGTCTGGCCCTTTCCCAAGCTGTCGCGCTACCCCACCGAGATCGCCGGGCGCACCATGGATACTTATCACCGCTGGATGGAGATCGTGGTGCCGGTCAGCCTGGCGGGGTTGCCCGCGCTGGCCGCCCCGGCGGGTTTCGGCCCGCAGGGGCTGCCCACCGGCCTGCAGATTTTCGGACCGCGCGGCAGTGACCGGCGCCTTCTGCGGCTGGGTCAGGCGTGGCACCGGGCCACAGACTGGCCGAACCGCAGGCCGCCGCCGGGCGTTCAGACCAGCGGATAGCGCGCCAGCGCGCTGTAGCGCGCGGCATCGCGCAGGCGCGTCGATTCGAACAGGACGATCTCGCGCACCGGCACCGGTCCGGCGCGGAATCCGCCCTGATCCACCACCGCGCGCTCCAGCCGCATCGTCCCCTCCGGCCCCGGGGGGCGGAAGCGGCCCAGCGTGATGTGCG
The DNA here is from genome assembly GCA_020250125.1 of Rhodobacter sp. GTDB lineage: Bacteria > Pseudomonadota > Alphaproteobacteria > Rhodobacterales > Rhodobacteraceae > Aliitabrizicola. The sequence continues at coordinate 17,645 of JADCEL010000067.1, read as the reverse complement.
GCACAAAGCGGCGCGCCCCGGTCTGCACGCCGGCCTGGCGCGCGGCCCCTTCCACCTTGCGCTGAAGCCGCAGCAGCGGCGCATCCGGGACCACCCGTGCAAAGACCAGACGGGGACGGTCGCCGCCGAACATGTCCAGACCCGACAGCGACAGGGAAAACGCGGGCAGGCGCAGGTCCGAAAGCGCCTCGTGCACCTGTTCCAGCTGGCGTTCGGGCACCTCGCCCAGAAAGGTCAGCGTCAGGTGCAACGTCTCTACCGGTTCCCGGCGCGGCAGCGGCAGCAGGAACTGCTGCACAGCCAAAGCCGACCGCGTCGCATCGTCGAGGTCGGCGGCAACGAAGGCCCGGATCATCGGCGCGCCAGTGCCGCCAGCCGGTCGGCGACCTCGGGGCGGACCGGCCCTTCGCGCGGAACGTCGCGCAGGGTTGTCATCATATGCCGTGCCGGTGGTCTGCGCCCCGGCGCCAGCGCCTGCAGGACATCCTGCGCCGCCGCCGGAAGCCTGTCCGGAATTTCCTGCTCGCAGAGCGTTGCCCAGACGCCGGTCCAGCAGCGCCCCACCGACCAGGGGTCATAACCGCCACCGCCAAGGACAAGGTAGCGCGGGCTGAGCGGGCGAAGCGCGGCCACGACGGACCAATGCGCGTTGTTGGACAGCGACAGGCGCGACAGGGGGTCTTCTTCCAGCGCGTCCGCCCCGCATTGCAGCACGATGGCCCCGGGCCGGAAGGCCGCGACCCGGGGCAGGATCAGCCGGTCAAGCACCGCGCGCATCTCGGTGTCGTTGAAGCCGCGCGGCACTGGCAGGTTAAAGCAGTTGCCGCAGCCGTCATCGCAAAGATGCCCGGTGAAGGGCCAGCGCCCTTCTTCATGGACGGAAATCAGCAGCGCTTCGGGGTCTTCGGCAAAGGCGGCTTCCACGCCGTCGCAATGATGCGCATCGATATCGACATAGGCGATGCGCCGGACCCCTGCCCGCCGCAACACCAGCATCGCCAGCACCGGATCGTTGGTATAGCAGAACCCGTTCGCGCGACCGGGCAGGCCATGATGCGTGCCACCGGCAGGCACATAGATGACCCCGGCGTGGCGCAGCAGTTCGGCGGCCAGCATCGCGCCCCCGGCAGAGGTTGCCGGACGGCGGAAAACCTCGGGGAAGACCGGGTTGGACACCGTGCCCAGATGAAAGCGCGCCCGGTCTTCGGGCGTGGCGACGCCGCGTTCTTCGGCCGCCTGCAGGGCGGCGAGATAATCGGGGTCGTGCCACAGGGCCAGTGCCGCCGGCTTGGCACGCGGGCTGCGGCGGAACCGCGAGGCCGGCAGCCATCCCAGGGCATGGGACAGGTCCATCACCGTCGACACACGCGGAATCGACAGCGGGTGCCCGTGACCATAGCTTGAGGCGCGGTAGATGTCCGAGCCGACCAGAAGAGGGCCGACGGCAGAGGTCAGTTCAGAAGGGGCTCGATCTTCGAGGTGATTGCCGCCGAGGTCGGATTTGTCATGGAACCCCATGTTGCAACCACGTCTCCCTCAGGCCCCAGCAGCACCTTGTTGAAATTCCAGCCGGGGACAAAGCCGTATTCCTTTTTCAGCCAGAGGTAAAAGGGGTGGGCCGCGCTGCCCGTGACCGATGTGATCTCTGTCATCGGCAGGGTCAGGTCGAAGTTGGCCGCACAATACTCTTTCACGGCGGCATCATCCGCCAGTTCCTGGTTGAAGTCATTCGACGGCACGGCCAGAACCACCAGCCCCTGCGCGCCATAGGTATCCTGAAGGGTTTGCAGATCATCATACTGCCCGGAAAACCCGCAAAGCGACGCCGTGTTGACCACCAGCACAGGCTGCCCGGAAAAACTGCCCAGATCGATCATGCCGCCGTCGATGGAATTGAACCGGAATCCTGCCCTGGCCCCGGCTTGTGGCCCCGTGACAAGGGCCGCCAAAAGAGCGGCGGCGATCAGTCTGAAGGTCATCCCTGGCTTTCCCGGCACAAAAGAGTGATGCGGCGTCACAACGCAGTATGTAGGGGTAGCCTTGTTCGCGGCAAGGTCAATCTTGACATCCGGGTGTTCGGGCTGGACCGGAACCTTGAAACAGATTGTCCCTGCCGCAGAAGCAGGACCTTGATCCGAGGACATCGTCATACCGTCACAACAAGAAGACACTGCGCGGCTGGTCCGAAACCCACACGCGACAGGCCTACAATGCGGGGCGCTGTGCTGGCGGCGGCAGGGCAATGACCTGAAGGTTCTTCTGGTCACCAGTCGGGATACCGGGCGCTGGATCATTCCCAAAGGCCACCTCATTCCCAACCTGACACCCGGGGCTTCGGCGGCGCGCGAAGCCTGGGAGGAGGCGGGGGTTGAAGGCATGGTCGCCAGCCTTCCGATCGGCGTGTTCACCTATGACAAGATCATGGGTCCGGGGCAGGCCATTCCCTGCACTGTCACTGTCTATCCGCTTGAGGTTACGCGCCTTCGCGACCGGTTTCCGGAAAGGTCGCAGCGGCAACGCAAATGGTTCACGCCCGAAAGGGCCGCCGCGAAGGTGGCCGAACCCGGGTTGTGCGACATCCTCAAGGCATTTTCGGCCCCGCAGCCGCCACCGGGCGGGCAGGGCAGCGCCGCAGGCGCTGCGGTCAAGACCGCGCCGAGTTGAATCCGGACCGCAGCCGGCATAGGTCTTGGGGAATACGGATCATCGGACATCACCGCATCATGATCAGATACTCCATAAAATGCTCGGCCGATCATAGCTTCGACAGCTGGTTCCAGTCTGCCGCAGCTTATGAGGCACTGATCGGCGCGGGCCGCGTCACCTGCCCGATCTGCGGCAGCGCCAAGGTGGAGAAGGGCCTGATGGCCCCCGCCGTCCGCCTGTCCGATGCGGCTGCGGCCGCAGACCGGCCGCTGGATGCGCCGGGCACGGATGCAGAGGCAGCCCTTGCGGCGCTGCGCCGCCAGATCGAGGCCAATTCCGACTATGTCGGCCTGAACTTTGCCGCCGAGGCGCGGCGCATCCACGCGGGGGACGCGCCCGAACGCAGGATTTACGGCGAAGCCCGCGCCGACGAAGCGCGCGCCCTGATTGAAGACGGCGTGCCGGTTGCCCCCCTGCCTTTCGTGCCGGGACGCAAGACCAACTGAACGCCGCAACGGGCGGGACAGATCAGCGGCAGGCCAGGGCGGCATCCAGACCCTGCGGTCCCGGTATCCTGGCCAAGGGCTGCGCCGCATGCCGCGCCGCCGGCACAGGCCCGAGGCGGATCAGATCTGCTTTTCGGGCATATGAACCACAAGGCCTTCCAGCGCCGCTGTCACCTTCAACTGGCAGGTCAGACGTGACCGGGCCGGATCCGGCTTCCAGGCGAAATCAAGCATGTCTTCTTCCATCGCCTCTTTGGGGGGAAGCTTGCCGACCCATTCGGGGGCAATATAGACATGGCAGGTTGAACAGGCGCAGGCACCGCCACAGTCAGCCTCGATCCCCGGAATTCCATTGTCGCGCGCCCCTTCCATGACGGTCAGCCCATTGGGCACATCAACCACATGTTCCTTGCCGCCAAACTCCACATAGGTGATCTTTGCCATCTGCGTCCCCCTTGCCTGCCGTGTTGCGCCGACATAGGCCATCGCGGCAGACTTTGCCAGACCCCGCCGGGACGGGGGACCTTGCCCCTGACGGCCAGTCTTCTAGACTTCGTGCATCATGAACACGCGTCCCCCCCCGTGGCCGCAACCGCCTGCTGCCCTGCCGCACGGCCGGCTGAACGAACCCCCTTCCGGGGCGCGGGTGACGGTTGCGGGCCTTGTTCTGGTGCGGCAACGGCCCGGTACGGCCAAGGGCGTGATCTTTGTGACGCTGGAGGATGAGACCGGTGTCTGCAATGTGGTGGTCTGGGCCAAGACCTATGAACGCTTTCGCCGCGCCGTCATTTCGGGGCGGCTGCTGCGCGTCACGGGCCGATTGCAGCGCGACGCGGGTGTTGTCCATGTGGTGGCAGAGCTGATCGAAGACCTTTCGCCCATGCTGGACCAGTTGCTGCGGTCCGATTTCAGGCATGACGGCACCCGCGCCGGGGATCAGCCCTGAACCTTGGCCTGTACCGACGGAAAAGGGCGCCCGAAGGCGCCCTGATCCCTGACCGGTGGCTGTCCGTCACTTTTCGACGGACAGGGCGACAAAGCGCGGGTCACCTTCGCGGCGGACCAGCAGCAGCAGCGACTTGCGCCCGGCCTCGCGGGCTTCGGTGATGCGGCTTTCCAGATCACCGGTTGTTTCGACCTTGCGCTGGCCGGCTTCGGTGATCAGGTCGCCTTCACGCAGACCCTTGGCATAGGCTTCGGATGCGGCGTCAACCGCCATCACCACAAGACCTTCGGACCCGGACGGCAGACCCATCTTCTCGGATATCTCCGGCGTCAGCGCCGAAACCGTCAGGCCAAGCAGATCCTGAACTTCCGGTTCTGCCGGCGGTGCCGCAGCGGCGGGCACCGCTTCGGCCTCGGCCTCTTCGCGGCGGCCCAGGGTGATGGTCAGCGTTTCGGTCTTGCCGTCGCGCAGCACGACCACCTGCGTGGCCTTGCCGATATCCGTGTCGGCAACCTTGCGGACCAGCTCGCGGGTATCGGCCACGTCAACACCATCAAAGGTGGTGATGACATCGCCCGACTGCATGCCGGCGTCCTTGGCCGGGCCTTCGGGAACGTCCGTCACCAGCGCACCTTTGGCATCGGTCAGCCCCATGGATTCGGCGAGATCGGGTGTCACATCCTGAATGCGCACGCCCAGCCAGCCGCGACGGGTTTCCCCGAATTCCCGCAGCTGATCCGTGACCTTCGCAACCACATTCGACGCCATCGAGAAGCCGATGCCGATCGATCCGCCGTTGGGCGAAAGGATTGCGGTGTTCACGCCGATCACCTCACCGTCCATGTTGAACAGCGGCCCGCCCGAGTTGCCCCGGTTGATCGCGGCATCGGTCTGGATGAAATCGTCATAGCTGCCGCTGAGCGCGCGGTTGCGGGCCGAAACGATGCCGGCCGACACCGAGAAGCCCTGGCCAAGCGGGTTGCCCATGGCCATCACCCAGTCGCCCACCCGCATCAGGTCACTGTCGCCGAACTGCACGAAGGGCAGCGGCTCGTCACTTTCGACCTTCAGCAGGGCGATATCGGTCTTGGGGTCGGTGCCGACCAGTTTGGCATCCAGGGTCTCGCCCGAATAGAATTCGACCTTGATCTCGTCGGCGCCTTCGATGACGTGGTTGTTCGTCACGATATAGCCGTCTTCGGAAATCACGAAGCCGGACCCAAGCGCCTCGCTCCGGCGCGGCGCGTCATCGCCCTGTCCGTTTCGGTTCTGGAAATCGCGGAAGAATTCCTCAAACGGCGATCCGGGCGGCACCATGGGCCCGTCTTCGATGGATGCGGAGACGACGGAAGAGGTGGTGATGTTCACCACCGAAGGGCTGATCTGCGTGGCAAGATCGGCAAACGTGTCGGGCGCGCCCAGCGCTGCCGCCTCGATTGCCGGGGTGACCGCCAGGGCCAGACCCAGAACGGCGGCGGCGGCAAAGCGCTGCGCGGCATTCGGCCGGGCGATAGACAGGGCGTTGGACTGCACTCCGAACTCCTTTTCAGATGTTGAGCAGGTCCGGCAGAGGTGCCGGAAACGGTTGTGTTACACAGCTAAGATCGCCGCGCCGCAATGCAATCCCGGTCGCAGTGGCTCAATTCGATGTGACTGTACCGTGACATTCCGTCAGGCCCCAAGACGGCGCGCATGCCGGACCGGGCCGACGCCGATCACCACTGCGGCGAGGCCCGGCAGGCGTTGCCGGTTACGCGGCATCCGTGCAAACCGCGCCGGCAGGTCTTCCAGACGCGAAGGGGCCAGCGCACGCGCCAGCCCCTTCACCACAGTCACCAGCCCAGGGGCCAGAACTGTGCAGCCCATCATTCAGTCGCGACCGGGGCTGCCGATGACCCCGACCCGACCGCAGCCGGCGGGGCCGGGGCCGCTGTGGTGCTGCCGGTGGCCGCATCCGCCGCCGGGGCGACGGGCGCTTCGATGGGTGTAATCCCCGCATCCGGCGCGTTATAGCTGCGGAAATACTCGAAAAAGGTTGTGTCCGGCTTGATCACGATGGACGAATTCGTTCCCTTCAGCGCCCGCTCGTAAGAGGTCATGGAGCGGGTGAAGGCAAAGAATTCGGGGTCCCGTCCAAAGGCCTGCGCGTAAATCCGGTTCCGCTCTGCATCGGCCTCGCCCCGGATGACTTCGGCCTGCCGCCGCGCATCCGACGTCAGTTCAACCACGGTCCGGTCGGCACTGGCCCGGACCCGGCTTGCCGCCTCGTTTCCGCGGGCGATCTCGTCGGTCGCCTCGCGTTCACGTTCCGCCCGCATCCGGGCATAGGTGGCGGCCAGGTTCTGTTCGGGCAGATCGGTGCGGGTCAGGCGCACGTCGATCACGTCAACACCCAGCGAAGCCGCCTCGCGCCGCGACAGATCGCGGATCTGGTTCATCAGCCCGGTCCGGTCTTCGGACAGAACCGCCTGGGAGGGCACCGATCCCAGCACTTCGCGGATCGCGGCATTGACGATCCGCTCCAGCCGCGTCTGGGCGGCGCGCACGCCTTCGGCCCCGACAGATTCGCGGAATTCAACCACATTGACGATCTGCCAGCGCGCAAAGGCATCAACCACAAGACGGCGGTCGTCCAGCGGCGTCACTTCCAGCGGCTGCGTCGGCAGGCCCAGGATCCGGCCGTCGTAACGCACGACCTCCTGGATCAGCGGAATCCTGAACCCAAGTCCCGGGTCTTCCTTGACGGCCCTGACCTGACCGAACTGCAGGACCAGCGCCTTTTCGCGTTCGTCGACGATGAAGACGGACGACAGCCCCAGCACCACCGCACCGGCGATCGCGGGCAGGATAAAGGATGTGCGATCCATCAGTTGGTCCCCCCGGCACCGCTGGTTGAAGCTGCGGCAGCACCCTGTTGCATCCGTCCCAGTTCGTTCAGCGGCAGGAAGGGCACCACGCCTTGCCCGGCCTGTTCCCCGCCCACGCCATCAAGGATGACCTTGTTCATGTCGCCGAAGACCCGTTCCATCGTTTCCAGATACATGCGCCGCCGCGTCACGTCGGGCGCCTTCACATATTCCTCGTAGACCGAAAGAAACCGGCTTGCCTCGCCCTGGGCGTTGTTCACGACCTGGGCGCGGTAAGCTTCGGCTTCCTCCATCAGACGTGCGGATTCGCCGCGCGCGCCTGCCGTCACCCGGTTGGCATAGGCATCCGCCTCTTTCTCAAGCCGGTCGCGTTCCTGCTGGGCGGCCTGCACTTCGCGGAAGCTGTCGATGACTTCGCGGGGCGGATCGGCCCTGTCGAAGTTCACCCGCACCACGTTGATTCCGGCATTGTAGCTGTCAAGCGTGCCCTGCACCGCCGCCCGCAGGTCCGATGCGATGACGCCCCGGTCGCGGTTGAGAATGGGCGAAAGTTCGGACCGGGCGATGATGTCGCGCATGGCACTTTCCGACACGGCCTTGATGGTGTCGGTGGGGTCGGCAAGGTTGAACAGGTATTTCGCCGGATCGGTGATGTTCCAGACCACCTGGAATTCGATATCGACGATGTTCTGGTCGCGCGTCAGCATCAGACCCGTATCCATCTCACCGTCCCGGCCGGTGCCGACATCTGTCTGCCGTTCGCCGGTGACCTGAACGATTTCCGCCTTGACAATCGGCCAGGGCGCAAAGTTCAGGCCCGGGTCGCCCACGGCCGAGAACTTGCCCAGGAACAGCTCGACCGACCGTTCTTCCGGGCGGACCGTGTAAAGCGACATGAAGGCCCAAAGCCCCGCAGCGGCCAGAACAGCAAGGGCAATGCCCTGGCGCGTGAACAGCGGGCCGGCACCAAGGCCGCCGCCACCTCCACCGCCGCCACCGCCGTTCTTGCCACGACCGCGCCCGCCGATCAGGACGCGCAGCTGTTCCTGGCCCTTCTTGACGATATCGTCGATTTCCGGAATCTGCGGCCCCTCGCCGCCGGGCTTGCGCCCGCCGCGATTGTCGCCGCCGCGATTGTCACCGCCGCGATTGTCGTCACCCGGGCCGCCACCGCCGCCCCAGGGTCCTCCGTTACCAGCCATCCCGTCCTACCCCTTGTTTTCTCTGTATCGCTAACTGGTCATTCCGCCGGAGATTTCAAGCTTTCCGCGTGGGATGGCGCAACGTAACCAGCTCTTCCGCCAGTGTGGGATGCACCGCAACAGTGCGGTCGAAATCGTCTTTCGTGGCCCCCATGCGGATGGCGACTGCCGCAAGCTGGATCATTTCCCCGGCCTGCGGGCCGACAATGTGGCAGCCCAGCACCCGGCGGGATGCCTGGCTTACAATCAGTTTCATCAGGGCACGGTCGCTTCGCCCCGCAAACTGCGTCTGCATCGGACGGAAAGAGGTGGCGTAAACCTCGATCGGTTCCTGCGCGCGCGCCGCATCCTCTGTCAGGCCCACCGTGCCAAGTTCCGGCCGGGTGAAGACGGTCGAAGGCACAAGGTCATGTGTCATGGTCCGCGCCGTGCCGCCAAAGACGGTATCTGCAAAAGCATGCCCTTCGCGGATCGCGACCGGTGTCAGATTGATCCGGTCGGTCACATCGCCGACGGCAAAGACCGATGGCACCGCAGTCTGGCTGTAGCGATCCACCACGATCTGGCCGCGTTCGCCAATCCCGACGCCCAGCGCGGCAAGACCCAGACCCTCGGTGTTGGGCACGCGACCGGTGGCGTAGAGGACGGCGTCAACCTCAAGGGTGTCGCCATCGGCCGATGTCGCCAGAATGCCGCCCGGACCGCGTTCCAGACGCGTCACCGTGACGCCGCACCTGATCTCAATGCCGCGGCCCCGCATCGAGTCCACCACCAGATTGCGCGCTTCATCGTCGAAGCCGCGCAGGATCTGCGTGCCCCGGTAGACCAGCGTCACACGGGCCCCCAGCCCATGCAGGATGCAGGCAAATTCCGAGGCGATGTACCCGCCCCCCACCACCATCACGCGCCGTGGAAAGTCGGCCATGCCGAACACGTCGTCTGAGGTGATCGCAAGCTCGGACCCGGAAAATTCGGGGACGAACGGCCTGCCGCCGGTGGCTATCAGGATATGTCTTGCGCGCAGCGTCCCGCCCGAAGACAGGCGGACCGTGTGCGGGTCAACCAGGGTGGCCCGCGCATTGAAAACGGTGACACCGGCCCCGGACAGGTTTGCGCGGTATGCCGCCTCCAGCCGGTCCAGCTCGGCATTCAGCCGGTTGCGGAACCCTGGCCAGTCAAAGCCCCCTGCCGTGGCGTCCCAGCCATAGCGGGCGGCATCGCGGATCTGATCCGGATAGGCCGAAGCGAAGACCATGATCTTCTTGGGCACGCATCCCCGGATGACGCAGGTGCCGCCCATGCGGTCTTCCTCGGCCAGAGCCACCCGCGCCTTGTGCTCGCCCGAGGCGATGCGGGCCGCGCGCACGCCGCCCGATCCGCCGCCGATGACGAAAAGGTCATAGTCAAAGATCACCGGATCAGTCCCCTGCATCGGCGAAGATATTGGACAGATCAGACAGGTCGCTCCGGTCTTCGGCCCGGCTGGCCCCGGTCCTGTCGCGCATCATCACCCTGCCGTCAGCGTGACCGATGAACACCGTGTCGCAGATGTCGATGAACAGGCCGGTCTCCACCACGCCGGGAATCTGGTTCAGAAGCATGGCCAGGTGCCGGGCATTGCCGATGCGGTTGAGGTGAAGATCGATGAGGTAATTCGACCCGTCGGTCAGCAGCGGCCTGTCACCGGCAAGGCGCAGGCGGCAGTCATTGCCCAGCACATCCATGCCGACCAGCATCTCTTCGATCAGGCGCCGGGTTGTCTGCCAGCCAAAGGGAATGACCTCGACCGGCAGGGGAAAGGCGCCAAGCTGCGCCACTTCCTTGCCGGCATCGGCGATCACGATCATGCGGTCCGATGCCGTGGCCACGATCTTTTCCTGCAAAAGCGCCGCCCCCCCGCCCTTGATCAGGTTGAGGTCCGCGTCGAATTCATCGGCCCCGTCGATGGTCAGATCCAGCCATTTCACCTCGTCCAGTGTCGCCAGCGGAATGCCCAGATCTGCGGCAAGGTCAGCCGTGCGGCGCGAAGTTGGCACGCCGGTCACGCGCAGCCCTTCAGTCTGCACCCGCTCGGCCAGGCAGCGCAGCATCCAGGCTGCGGTCGATCCGGTGCCAAGACCCACGCGCATCCCCGACTCCACGATCCCCGCCGCATGCCGGGCCGCCATGAATTTTGCCGTTTCGATGGGCGAAAGGTCTTGGGCCATGCGCGTCTCCCAGGGTGACGCCCTGCTTATAGGCAATCCTGCAAGGACCGGCGAGGGGCAATCGCACCCGGCCTGGCGTGCCCCCGGGGGATCAGAGATCGGCCTTGCGGGGAACGCCCGGCGTTGCAGCGACCTGATCGGCGGTTGCACGGGCGACGGCGGCAACGCGTGCCACCTCTGCCAGCGACACCAGGCCATCCTGGTTGACATCCAACAGGGGCAGGCTGCGCAGGGCAAGTTCGCGGTTCTGACTGATCACCTTGCGCGCGTCGGCATCGGCCTGGGCGCGCAGTTCTGCCGCAGGCACCGTCGAATCGCGGTCCTTGTCGGCCCGGTCGAACAGGCGGCGCAGCTGGCCGCGCTGAAAGGCGGACAGGGTCTGACCCAATGCCTCCACCTCGGTGCGGCGGATGGCACTGTCATTGTCCAGGTCCGCCTCCATCAGCCGCGCCGTGGTGCGCGACCGCGCCGCCGCCCGGGTCACGCCGATGAACAGGTCGATGCCCGCAGGATCGATGCCGTCGGGGCCGCCGTACCCGCCGATGACACCGGCGGCGTTTTCAGCAAAACGCTCCGGCGCCTCGATCAGGCTGTCCTGCACGGCTTGCGGCAGCGTCCGGATCAGCCGGACAATCTGCGCATCGTCCGGGGGCGAAACCTGTTGCGCCTGACCGGCACCGGCCGCCCAGGACAGGCAAAGCACCATCATCGCTGTCCGACCCATCATCGTTCCCCCTTTGGCGCAAGCCACGCATCACCGGCATATTCTGGTCCGGGATGGTTAATGCGGCGTAAACTGCGGCGGTCCTGTGCTTGACACGGCGCAGGGATGGCGCATATTGCGACTAATTATCATTATCAGGGTTGCGAAACGTGCAGGACAGGTTCCGCATCAATGACATCGGCACCGCCGCCGACCCGGCAGGCAACTGGCGCAGCGGGCGCGGTGATCCGGCCCTGGCCGATGTACACCGGTCGGTGGCTGTCCCCAGATCGGGCTGGCGCAGGTTCTTTGCCTTTGTCGGGCCGGGCTACATGGTTGCGGTCGGCTATATGGACCCCGGCAACTGGGCCACCAGCCTGGCCGGCGGGTCAACCTTTGGCTATGCCCTGCTGTTTGTGGCGCTGATGTCCAACATCATGGCCATTGTGCTTCAGTCGCTGTGCGCCCGGCTTGCCATCGCATCAGGCCGTGACCTCGCGCAAGCCTGCCGCGACGCCTATCCGCGCTGGGTCAGCATTCCGCTGTGGTTCCTGGCAGAGCTTGCCATCATCGCCACCGATATCGCCGAGGTCATCGGCACCGCCATCGGCCTGAACCTGCTGTTCGGCATTCCGCTGGAAATCGGCGTCATCATCACGGCGCTGGACGTGTTCCTGATCCTGTGGCTGCAAACCAAGGGTTTCCGCTGGCTCGAGGCGTTCATCATCGTTCTGCTGGGCGTGATCGCCGTCTGCTTTGCCATTCAGATCGCCATGGCAGACCCGGAATGGGGGGCGGTGATCCGGGGCTTTGCGCCGACGACGGAAATCGTGACCAATCCGGCCATGCTCTATCTGGCGCTGGGCATCCTTGGGGCCACGGTGATGCCGCACAATCTGTATCTGCATTCGGCCATCGTCCAGACGCGCAATTTTGGCGATACCCTGCCGGAAAAGCGGCAGGCGCTGCGCTTTGCCACCATCGACAGCACCGTGGCGCTGATGTTCGCGCTGATGGTCAATGCCTCGATCCTGATCCTTGCGGCGGCCAGTTTCCATGCCACCGGCAACCGCGAGGTCGCCGAACTGGGCGATGCGCATCAATTGCTGGGGCCGCTGCTGGGCTATGCCATTGCACCAACGCTGTTTGCCATTGCGCTGCTGTGCTGCGGGCTGAATTCCACGGTCACGGCCACCCTTGCAGGGCAGGCGGTGATGGAGGGTTTCCTGCACCTGCGCCTGGCACCCTGGGTGCGCCGCCTGATCACGCGCAGCATCGCCATCATCCCGGCGGCTGCGGTGACGATCCTGTACGGGGAAAGCGAAACCGCGCGCCTGCTGATCCTGACCCAGGTGGTGCTGTCGCTGCAACTCAGCTTTGCGGTGGTGCCGCTGGTCATGTTCACCACCGACCGGCGCAAGATGGGCGCGCTGACGGCACCGCCCTGGCTTGCGATTCTGGCGGTGGTGATCGCCGCCGTCATCGTGGTGCTGAACGTGAAGCTTCTGTACGACTTCCTGTAAGCCTTCCCGCACAGACCGGCGTTTCAGGCCACGGCATGTCGCTTTTCGCGTGACCCCCGGCTGTGTCCGGCTGATACTGCGCAGAAAGCGGAGGACTGCCATGTACGTTCTGCATACGATGCCCGACAGTGCCGGGGTTGCCGTGCATCTGGTGCTGCAGGAGCTTGGCCTGCCATTCACCCTGCACATCGTCAGCCGCGACACCGGCGAACGCGACACGCCGGAATACCGCGCGCTGCATCCGCTGGGGCTGGTGCCGGCGCTGGAGACACCCGACGGCCCGATGTTTGAGACGGCGGCGATCCTTTTGTGGCTGGCTGACCGCCACAAAACCCTTGCCCCCCTGCCGACCGACCCCGACCGGGCCGCCTTCCTGACATGGTACTTCTTCACCAGCACCAACCTGCACACCACGCTGATGCATCTGTTCTACCCCGGCCGTTACACCGGCACCCCCGAAGGTGTTTCCGCCTTTCTGAAGGCCGCAGCCGCCCGCATGGCCGATCAGCTGACGCTGCTGGACGGCATGGCAGCGACCACTCCGCGCTGGTGCAGCCCGCAGACCCCGTCGATCCTTGGCTTCTATCTGGCGATGCTGCTTCGCTGGATCGGCTCTTACGAACATGGCCACCCCGGACGCATCGATCTGTCGGCCTTCCCGGCGCTGATGGCGCTGGCGAGGGGCCTGGAACAGCGCCCGGCGGCGCTGCATGTGGCCGAAGCCGAAGGGCTGGGGCCGACGATCTTCACCGACCCGACCCCGTGACGCGAAAGGCCCCGGCGCATGTTTCTTTCGGTCTTCGACATGTTCAAGGTGGGCGTCGGCCCGTCATCTTCGCATACGATGGGGCCGATGGTGGCCGCCGCACGCTTTCTGGACCTGTTGCGCGCCAGCCCGTTCCACCCGGCGGGGCTGCGCGCCTCGCTGCACGGCTCGCTTGCCTTCACCGGGGTCGGCCATGCCACCGACCGGGCCACGATCCTGGGTCTGGCCGGCTTTGAACCGGCCACCTATGACGCGCACAAGGCCGAAGCCGCGCTGGCGGCGATCCGCGAGACAAAGGTGATCCACCCGCCGGGTCTGCCGCCGCTGCGGTTCGATCCTGCGGCGGACCTGCTGTTTGACTATGGCCCGGCCCTGCCCGGCCATGCCAATGCGATGATCCTGCGCGCCACGGACGCGCAGGGCGACGTCCTCCTGTCAGAGACCTATTATTCCATCGGGGGCGGGTTCGTGCTGACCGATGCCGAACTGGCCGGGGCGGCAGGGGGCAAGGCAAAGGCCCGCGCCGACGTGCCCTATCCGTTTGAAACGGCGGAAGAGATGCTGGCGATGGCAAAGGCATCCGGCCAGACGATTGCCGGGATGAAGCGCGCGAATGAGCTGACGGTGCGGTCCGCCGCCGATCTTGATCAGGGCATGGCGCGCATCTGGCAGGTGATGAATGCCTGCATCGACCGGGGCATGACCGGCGAAGGCATCCTGCCCGGCGGGCTGAAGGTGCGCCGCCGCGCCAAAGGCATCCATGACGCGCTGCTGGCCGAACGCGGGCTGAACATGACGCCGCCCCATACGATCAATGACTGGATGAGCCTTTACGCCATGGCGGTGAACGAGGAAAACGCGGCAGGCGGTCAGGTGGTGACCGCGCCCACCAACGGGGCGGCGGGCGTGGTGCCTGCCGTCATCCGCTACTGGCAGGATCATGTGCCGGGGGCGGTGCCGTCCCGGATCGGGGAATTCATGCTGACGGCGGCGGCCATCGGCGGGCTGGTCAAGCACAATGCCTCGATCAGCGGGGCGGAATGCGGCTGCCAGGCCGAAGTGGGCAGTGCTGCCGCGATGGCTGCCGCCGGACTTGCCGCCGTGCTGGGCGGTACGCCGGAACAGGTCGAGAATGCCGCCGAAATTGCGCTGGAGCATCACCTTGGCATGACCTGCGATCCGGTGCGCGGCCTGGTACAGGTGCCCTGTATCGAGCGCAACGGCTTGGGCGCGATCAAGGCGGTCTCTGCCGCATCCCTGGCGCTGCGCGGCGACGGGGTGCATCTGGTCAGCCTGGATGTCTGCATCGAGACCATGCGCCAGACCGGGCGGGACATGCATGAGAAATACAAGGAAACCTCGCTGGGCGGGTTGGCGGTGAACGTCCCCAACTGCTGAAACAGGACCAACATGCCAACTTTCTTCGGATCATGGCCCTCTGGTGGTCCATCGTCGGAAAAGGAGCTTCGAATGTTCGGGTTCAAGAGCAAGACCGACCGAGTCTACGAAATCTTGCAGCCCTTAGTCGCCGTACAAACGGTGCAAAAGGGGCTGCCAAAGGGCTTCTGGCAGCACCCATTTGTCCTCGGCTACTTTTCGTTTTTCGCTAGGTACTTGATCGAGGACATGTTCGGAAGTGTCAGTCCTGAAGTTGCTGGAGATGTTGTTTCATCCACGATGCAGCGCCTGTCGAACCTCAACGGCTTGGCTATTTCCGAGGACATAATTCGCTACAGCGCACCGGGCAGTATCCACCCTGACTTTGATCACGGCGCGGACATGGCAGCGGTTCTGGCCTTCTATATGCTTGGAAAGGCAACCGATTCGACATTACCCTATGTGAATGCAGCAATAGCGAGTTTGACGGTCAACGGAAGAAGGCCAGACAAGGGCATGGTATCTTCTGAGATCTTCAGGGTAACGTTTCAGAAGGAAGTAGATAGGCTTTTTGGCGTCTAGATGAAGCTTGGCTTTTCGGAGGTCCGTGTGTAGCCGTCTAGTGGGGTCGCTTTTTCGTTGGCGGGGCCCGCCTACCTTGGCCAGGTGCAACCCATGACAACCGACCGCATTCTTCCCGGCGTCGCGCTGATGCTGGCCTTCTGCATGCTGGCCCCGCTGCTGGACGTGTCATCGAAACTGGCCGCCGCGACCATCCCGGTCGGGCAGATCACGGCGGCGCGGTTTCTGGTGCAGGGGGCCCTGATGCTGCCCGTGGCGCTGATGATGCGGCTGGCCTGGGCGGTACCGCCCAAGATGGCGGGCCTGATCCTGTTGCGCGCCATCTTCCTGATCCTGTCAACCTATTGCTTTGTCGCCGCCATCCGGGTCATGCCCATTGCCGATACGCTGGCGATCACCTTTGTCGAACCCTTCATCCTGCTGCTGCTGGGGCGTCTGCTGTTCGGGGACGAGGTGGGGCCGCGCCGCATCGCGGCCAGCCTGGTGGGGTTTGGCGGCGCGCTTCTGGTGATCCAGCCGTCGCTGGCGGTGTTTGGCGAGGTGGCCCTTTACCCGCTGGGCACGGCTTTTTTCTTTGCCTTTTACATGCTGATCACCCGGTTCATCTCGACCGGGGTGCATCCGGTGACGATGCAGATGCACACCTCGATCGCGGGCACGCTGATCTGCATTCCGGGCATGGTGCTGCTTAACGGCAGTGCCATCCCGTCGCTGGACCCGGTGATGCCGCAGGGCATCGCCTGGCTGTGGCTGTTCGGGGTGGGGTTCTGGGCGGCGGTCAGCCATATCTGCATGACCTATGCGCTGAAATTCGCGCCCTCGGCCACGCTGGCACCGCTGCATTATGTTGAAATCGTCGCGGCAGTGGCGCTGGGCTATGCCGTGTTCGGCGATTTTCCCAATGCGAAAACCTGGGCCGGAATTGCCGTGATCGTCGCGTCCGGCCTGTACATCATCCACCGCGAGCGCATCGTGGCCCGCAGCCGCCGCGCAACGGCGGCTACGGCGGAACCCCTGCATTGACCGGCGCGGGCCGCGCCGCTGCCGCCGGATCGCACCGACCCGGCCCTTTACCAGGCCTGCGCCTTGCCGCCACAGGGCCGTCCGAACGGACCTGCGCACCCTGAAACCCCGACCGCATGGGGCGGTCGCAACAGACCCGGTCATCCCGGTCCGGGCCCATATCCTGCGGGTGATCGGCGCAACATCCCGACGGCTGTCAAGACCGTGACTGTCATCGGCAAGACCAGGGCGTGAACAGCAAGATCAGCAGGCTTGCCGGGCAATGCGGGCACAATCACAGGGGCGGCCCGTCAAACCCTGATCCAGCCGGAATGCGCGGCGTCGGGACGGCTGCGTTGAAACTGCTGTCAGTTGCCAGAAAAACGATACAACAAATGTACATTTATCCTGCCGTCATTGTTGGCCCCAATCCCGGTCGTATCTGCCGTTCTGCATGCGGTCATGGCCTGATCATAGGATGTACTCCCAGACACCCCTGCAAGAGTTACGAAAGGCATGCCTTCATAAGCGGCTCCTTGCTCGTAACCGTGCATAACAACGTTCCGTCCGACAGTATTGGATGCCAACAGGCGCGTGCATATCTGAAATGGAAGGTCGGTCAAACGCACCTCAACCTGAAACACTCCCCCGCTCGGGCCCGTGATAAATCCGGGACTTATCTGAACGAAACCGCCCCATGGGTTCCGGATTTGTTCATTGGCGGGCTTTGACGTGTCAAGCCAGGCTCCAGGGACGGCCCCTCTGGTGACGAGGTATCCGCTAAAGGCTGCGTAGGCGGGCAACACCCTGGACTCCGCTGCGACAGCTTGTGCTTCCGAGATCAGAGATGACACCATCGAAACAGTGGCATTCATCCTGGACGCTGTTGATGCCTGCTGGTAAAACACCAGCCCGCCAACGATCAGCGCCAGTGCGATCGCGATGTACAGCACGGCCTCGATCAGCGTCACGCCCCGCCGCCGCCGGGCCGGTTGAGGCGCCTTGAGGGTCCCTGTCACTTCATCACCTTTGCGCGCAAAACACCCTGCGACCGGCACAGGGACGGACCGGAGCAACCTGTCCTGCGAGGGCCAACTTCCATAAACGATACGTAGTCTTTTTTCAATCCAGGATCAAGGCCTGCCGGAAGGCCGGCCAGGGCGTCGTTGTAAGGTTAACGGATTTCGGTCTGGGGTGGCGGGTCGTGGCTTGATCTGAGTCTTGTGGTGGCGGGAGGTGAGCCGTCATGGAACAGGTTTTTGTCAGGGATCGTCTTGCGCTGATGCCGGAGCATTTCGGGGCGGTTGGGGACCCGCGC
>JADCEL010000066.1 GCA_020250125.1 Rhodobacter sp. | reverse complement strand
TGCCGGGAGTCTGTCCAGAGTGTGCCGACTGGGCCAAAGAATCACTGAAAATGGCTGTGCGCAGGCACGCGCAGCGTTGAAAACATCCGCGCGAGACAAAACGACGATGCTCAATGACGGCTTTTCAGCAGCCTGCTAGTTAGACGCCGGAGCAGCCAGGCTAGCGACAATCCGCCCAACCAGATCCCGGACCGACCGGCTGCCACCGATCATTGTCATGGTCATTTCTACACCGCACCGCTTCTCCACGGCCAAGCGCAATTCCAGGGCCATGAGAGAATCAAGTCCCAGATCCATCAGGGGCCGGTCCGTCTCCACCGCCTCGGGCGGCAGGCGCAGGATGCGGGCCACCTCGTCGCGCACAAGGCCCAGCAGGGCCTCGGCCGCCGCCTCAGGGCTTAAGCTCGAGAGGTCCAGCGCCTCCTCACCGGCTGTTGCCGCGCCCTGCCCTGCCCCGGCAAAGACCTCGGCGAAATAGGGCGAGCGCAGCACGGCCAGCTTGGTCGCCCCCGGGGACCAGCGGATCACCGAATACGCGCTCACCGGTGCCGCCGCCCAGGGATCGGCCAGCAAGCCGCCGAGATGCCGCAGCGCCTCGGCCGAGGTCACGCCCGAAACCCCCGTGGTCGCGCGCAGCCGCTCACTCAAACCGCGCGTCCGGGCGATCACACCGACATCCGAAATGGCACCCCAGCCCACGGCCAGCGCCGGTACCCCGCGCGCGCGCAGCCCCTGCACCGCGCCCTCCAGGAAGGCATTGCCGACCACATAGGCCGATTGCCCCGGGCTGCCGACAAACGTCGCCGCCGAGGAATAGGCGAGCAGGTATTGCAGCTGCTCGCCGGCGATCGCAGCCTCCAGCGCCCGCATACCCTGGATCTTCGGCGCCAGCACGCGGTGGATCTTCTCCGGCGTCAGGCCAAGGATCATGCCGTCCTCCAGCACCATCGCGCAGTGGATCACGCCGGCAAAGGGGCCGAATTCCGCCCGCCAGCGGGCAAAGGCAGCGGCCACGGCGCCTGCGTCGGTGACATCCAGCGCCGCCTCGACCAGTTTGCAGCCCTTTGCGCGCAGCATTTCCATCCGCTCAGCCTGCTCTGGCGCAACCCGGCCGCTGCGGGAGGCAAGGATGACACAGCGCGCCCCCTGTGCGGCCAGCCAAAGCCCGGTCTCCAACCCGAAGCCGCCGGTGCCGCCCAGGACGACATGCACGCCTGGCGCTGGGGTGAAGGCCGCTGCCATCTCTGCCGACGGCTCACCGCGCGCGCTTGGCCGCACCAGGATCTTGCCGATATGGCCAGAAGCCTGCATCAGCCGAAAGGCATCCACCACCCGCTCGCCCGGCAGGGCGAGGCACGGGATGGGCGCCAGCCGCCCGGCGTCGAACAGCGCCATCAGCGCGCCCAGCATGCGGCGGACCAGGGCCGGGTCATGCGCCAGAAGCTGGTCTATGTCGGCGCCGATATAAGTCACGTTGCGCAGGAAGGGCCGCAGTCCAAGCCGCGTGTTTTCCAGGAAATCCCGCTTGCCCAATTCGACGAAGCGGCCAAAGGGGCGCAACAGGCGGAGCGCCGCCCGCATGGCGTCGCCCGCGACCGAATTCAGCACGACATCCACGCCACCCACCGCAGCGCGAATCGCGTCCTCAAGGTCCGGGGCGCGGGAATCCATCACGTGATCGGCGCCCAGCCGCCGCAGCAGGGCGCGCTTTTCGGCTGTGCCAGCCACCGCGACCACAATGGCGCCATGCGCGCGGGCGATCTGCAGCGCAGCCAGGCCCACGCCACCCGCGGCGCCCTCGATCAATACGGTTTCGCCGCGCTTCAGCCCGGCCCTTTCGATCAGCCCGTACCAGGCAGTGATGAAGGCGACCGGAATCGCCGCCCCTGCCTCGGCCGGGATATCCTGGCCAAGCTGAAAAACCTGATCCGCCGGCAGCGTCAGATGCGATGCAAAGGCCCCGGCCGCGAAGCCCATCACCGGATCGCCCGTCTGGAAGCCCGCGACACCCGGCCCCACGCCCTTGACCCGCCCGGCGAATTCAAAGCCTAGCGAGGCCCCCGTCAGCCCCTCACCGAGGATCTCGGAATCAAGTACATTGAGGCCCAGCATGACGTCGCGGAAGTTAAGCCCGGTGGCGGTGACAGCAACTTCCACCTCACCCGGCCCCGGGGTGGCACGCGGGGCCAGCATCCAGGCCATGTCATCCAGCCCGCGTGCGCCGATGCGGAGCAGGCTGCGCTCCTCCGCAGCCGGCGCGCGCGGCGCGGGGGCAGCAAGGCGCGCAGCGCGTGGCACCTCTGCGCCGGCTGCGCTGATGCGGATCTCACGCTCCTGCAGGGCCTCGGTCAGATGGCGCCGCAGCGCTGGCTCCAGCGTGGCGGCGGTGGCATCCGCGGCCAGCACCAGCAGGCAGGTCTCGAGCGTCGGAAATTCGTTCATCAGGCAGCGCGCATAGGCCGAAAGCGCCTGCGCCGCTGCTCCCTCGGCCTCCTGCACCACCACGTAGAGCCGACACGGGGTTTCGCCGTCACTCAGCGCCAGCGCCAGATCGCGCAGGCGGAGCATGCGGGCGGCCAGCGCCTCCATCTCGGCAGCCGGGGCGGCAACGCCAAACTCAAGCACTGCGGCGAAGCCCTCAGGCAGGACAGCCTGGGCGGCGAGTTCAGCAACGGCAGCCGCCGAGACCGCGCCCTGCGGCGCGAAGCCCGGCAGCAGGTCGCGGCAGCCGGCCAAAAGCTCCTCATCCGGGACAGCAAGGCAGAACGGACGGCGCGGCGCTGCCAGTTCCGGCGCCCGACGCTGTGGGGTCGCGGCGCTGACCAGGCGTGCGCCAGAGCCGCCAATCGGCACAGCGTCCAAGATGATAAAGCCGCGCGCGGCAAACGCCTCGTCCGCCTCAGAAGGATAAGGCCAGGCGCCCACGGGCAGCTCCGGCGTCGCCGAGAAGCGGAACCAGCCGGGCATGGCGGCATGCAGCACATCAATGGCCGGATCATGCCCTGGGATGGCGGCCAGCAGCAGTGGTGCCTTGGCGCCCAGGCTCGCCAGCATGTCGAGCGGGCTTGGCTCCCCGCCATCCAGCGGCGTGGTGGCTGTGCACAGGGCAAGGTCGAAGACCGCGTCTTCCGGGGCTGCCTCGGGGCCAAGCACCGGCACAAGGCGGGCTGCACCCAGCCGCGCCAGCAGCCGTTCGGCTGCCGCCACGTCGCCCGCCAGAATCGAAAGCGCGATCTCACCAGCGCGCAGCCGAGGCAGCAGGCGGGCGAGCAGCCCACCAAGCCCAGGCTCAAGCAGCAGGATGCGCAGGCGGCGCGGCCCACCCGCGCGGATCACGCGGTCCAGGGCTTCCAGTAGCGCATCCTGAATAGGTGCCGAGAAGACCGAATTGGTCATCAGCACATCAAGCAAGTCGGGCTGCGGCGGGATCTCCGGCTCGCCCAGCAGCAGCGGGGGCAGCCCCTCCAGCGCATGCAGCGCCAGGCGGAGATCGGCGCTGGCCAAGGGGTGGTGCCCGGCGAAGGCCACAAGCCGCTCGGTCGCATCGGCGGGTGGGGCGGCCATGAGGAATTGCCCCTCGCGCTCCGTCATCCGGCCGGCATCGCAGAGCGCATCCATCAGCGCGCGCCAAACCACCTGCGCCGCAGGCGCGATCCGCCCGCCAAGGTCGGGGTCCTGCGCAGCGATCCGGCTGCCGCCGAGCATGCCCACCACATGCGCCGCGACATCAAGGCCCAGCGCGATCAGCGCACCACGCAGCGGCGCGACCTCCGGCGGTTCAATGAAGGGTTCGGCCAGCGCCTCGGCCAACTCCGCCGCCATATCGCGCGCGCCAGCCTCCCACGGGATCAGCCTGGTGCGGACGATCCGGTCCGCTTCGCGCCAAGTTGAGATGACCACGCGCCGCATCACTACGCCCTGGCCCTGTGCCACCACCTCGCCCTTGGCCGAGAGCATGGTGACGTCAAAGACCCGCGCATCGGCTGCCTGGCGCACCAGGCGTGTCACCGCCCGGTGTACCGGCGCACCGGGCTGATAAAGCGAAAGCCGCGCCATGCGCACCGGCAATTCGCCCAGCACCTGACCCGGCGTATCTGGAACGCCAAGGAAGATGGCGTGGAAGGCAGCGTCATAGCTCGGTGGATCGAGCAGCTGGATATCGCTGAAGAAGCCGAGATCAGCCGGCTCAGGCGCCAGTTCCGTGATGATCATATCGCCGCAAATGCGCGCCGAGCGGGCGACACGGAAGGCGCCTTCATAGCCCATGCGACAGCGCTGGGTGGCAGCATAAATCGCTGCCTCATCCTCCACCACTCCCTGTGACGGCCATTCCTCCGGCGCGGGCGTCGCCGACACCTCAGGCAGCACGACGCCCCTGGCGTGCAGCACAAGGCTATTCGCCGGCTCCAACCGCGCGCGGGAGCGGATTTCCACCAGACGATCCGCCTCATGCCACACCAGGCTCACCTCGCGCCCGGCGCCGGGCTCGAAACTCATGGGGCGGAGAATGTCGAGGTCGAGGATGCGCAGCCGCCCAGTGCCATGCAGCTCACGTCCTACCGCCGCGACCATTTCCATAAAGGCCGTGGCAGGCAGGATCGCCTCGCCATCCACCTTGTGGCCGGCCAGATGGGGATGCGTCTCAAGGCTCAGGATATGCCGCCACTCCGATCCGCCGGGCGCCAACCTGATGCCGATCAGCGGGTGCAGGGGTGCGCCGTTGTAGGAGGGACCGTAGATGCCATAGGCCTCGTTGGTCTGATCAATCAGGTAGAATTGCCGGTCCCAGCGCATTTGCGGCAGGATTCGGGTGGGTGCGAGCGGCGCGGGGCATGGCTCGGCCAGCCGCGCGCCGCGCGCCACGGCTTCAAGCGGGATGCGCGCGACCGGATCTTCATCTTCGGGCCGCGCCGCCTGGGTCAGGGTGGGCAGGGCAATGGCCCGCGCCCCGGCCTGCCGCGCGATCTCGGCCACCAGGGAGCCAAGGATGGGGCGCGGGCTGATCTCGATGAACAGCTCCGCATCGGCCAGGGCCGTTTCCACCGCTGCCTGGAACAGAATGGGCTCACGGATATTGGACCACCAATAGCCGCCATCCAGCTCATCACCGCGCACCGGCGCACCAGTGACCGAGGAAATCATGGGGATGCGCGTGGCGCCCGGCCTGAGCCCGGCCAGGGAAGCGATGGTGGCTTCCCGCTCAGGGTCCAGCACCCGGCTATGGAAGGGGTAGGCGATGTCCAGCGTGACGGTGGCCACGCGCAGGCGGCGGGCCACGCGCAGCACCTCGACCAGCCCCTCATGCGTGCCGGAGATGGTGGTGGAATTGGGCGCATTGCGGGCGACGACCTCAACTGCTTCCGCAGCCTTGGCCTCGGCAATCAGCTCGGCTGCACGGGTAGTGTCGCAGGCCAGCACCGCCATACTCCCCTGCCCTCGCACGGATTCCTGGTGCGCGCTGCGCTGCACGATGAGCTGGACGGCATCCTCAAGCGTCAGCGCCCCTGAAGCGGCCGCTGCCGCGACCTCACCCAAGGAATGGCCCAGCACGAGATCCGGCCGCAGCCCCTCGGCCTCCAGCGCGGCACAAAGGGCAAGTTGAATGGTAAAAAGCAGCGGCTGCATCGCGCTGGTGGCGGCCAGCCGGGTGGCAACATCCGTGGCGAACATCGTCTCTCGCGGGCAGACGCCTTCCGCCGCGCGGATCAGTGCCGCGATCTCATCGAAGCGGTCGCGGAAGACGGCGTTGCCCTGATAGGCGGCGCGCCCCATGCCGGGCCATTGGCTGCCATTGCCGGCAAAGACGAAGGCGACGCGCGCGCGCCGCGTCACCGCCTCGGCCAGCGCCACGCCGGGCCGGGGCGTATCGAGGTCACCCAGCGCGAGGGCAGCGTCGGGCTGCTGCTGCAGATCCACCACGAGACGATGCGGGAGCGCATCGCGCGTTACTTGCAGCTCATGGGCCACCGCCGCGGCGCCATGCGCCAGCACCGGGTCGAGATGGGCCTGGGCCAAGGCGCGCAGGGCGGCCTTGCTATGGGCCGAGATCGTCAGGAAACGCGGGTTGGCGGCCGGTAAAGCCTCGGTCAGCGGCGGCGGGGCGCTGCCCAGAATCGCATGCGCATTGGTCCCGCCGAAGCCGTAATTGCAGAGCCCCGCCAGCAATTCGCCCTGGGCAGGCAGTTCCACCGCCTCGGCCGCCGGCGCCAGTTTCAGCCCGGCCACGTCAATATCGGGGTTCAACTCATCAAGATACAGCGTAGCCGGGTAGCGGCGCCGCTCAAGCGAGAGGATCAGCTTGGCCAGACCTGCCATACCCGAGGCGGGCTCCAGATGCCCGATATTGGACTTGACCGAGCCGATGGGCAGTGGCGCTTGGCGATGCCGACCGAGGGATTCACCGATGGCCCTTGCCTCGATCGGATCACCAACGCGCGTGCCGGTGCCATGCGCCTCCACGAAGGCAAGCGAGTCTGGCGAGATGTCGGCGGTACGATACAGCGCGTCCAGCAGATCCCGCTGGCCGGTGAGGGATGGCAGGGAGATGCCATTGGTGCGGCCATCCGAATTCACACCAATGGCGTGCAGCCGGGCACGCGGTCGAGTACCGCCCGGGGCCAGCGCCGCATCGGCGCGGGCCAGTAGGATCACCACCGCACCTTCGGCCCGAACATAGCCATCGCCCTGCGCCGAGAAGGGCCGGCATCGCCCCGTGGGCGAAAGCATGCCCGCGCGCGAGAACCCGATGAAAGGCGCGGGTGAGGAGAGCATATTCACCCCACCCACGATCGCGCATTCGATCCGCCCCTCCTGCAAGGCGGCCGCCGCCTGGGCCAGCGCAACCACTGAGGAGGAGCAGGCGGTATCAACCGTCAGGCTCGGACCCTTGAGGTCATAGGCATAGGAAATGCGGTTCGACACCATGGCGAGGCTATTGCCGGTCATGAAATGCGCGTCGATGGAGGCAAGGTCCAGCCCCGGCACATCGGCATAGTCGGTGGACGAAGCGCCGACATAAACGCCCACCTGACGCCCGGCGAGGCGCGAGGGCGGGATGCCCGCATCCTCCAGCGCTTCCCAGGTCACTTCCAGCAGAACGCGCTGCTGCGGGTCCATCTGCTCTGCTTCGCGCCGCGACATGCCGAAGGCGGCAGCGTCGAAGCTCAGCCCATCGCGCAAATAGCCGCCCGCGAAGGTATAGGTGGTGCCGCGCGCCTTGCTGTCCCGGCTGAGGAAGCGCTCCGGCCGCCAGCGTCCGGGCGGAGAGACATCCTGCACAGAAGAACCACCGTTTTCCAGCAGGCTCCACAGCGCCTCAAGATCGTCGGCGCCAGGAAGGCGAAGGCTCAGGCCAAGAATATCGAGGGGGATCGGCAGCGAAAGGAGCAAGACATCTTCCCACGAGGGCTATGGCGGGAGGCCTGCCGCCAGCCTCGTTCAGCGGCAGCCCTAAACTAAGGTTCCAGGGTTTTTGATTCCGATGACTGCAGTCGATCCACTTGACGAAAAAGAACTATATGTATTTTTAACATGAAATGGACCGCCGCTTCCAGCGCCCCTTCGAAGGGGGTGTTTTGCCCGCGCCCGGCGGCTGGCCGTGACCCCCCCTTTTTGTCTGGTCACCGGGGGCTCCAGCGGCATCGGCCTCGCCTTGGCAGAGGCGCTGCAGGCGCGGGGCTGCCGCCTTGTGGTGATTGGCCGCAATGCGGGCCGGCTGGCTGCGGCCGAAGCCCGCCTCACGCCGCTCGGCCCCGTCCCGCCTGAGACGCTGGCACTGGATGTGACGGATTCGGCGGCGGTCCGCGCCGCCATGGAAGCGCTGCTGGCCCGCTACGGCGCGCCCTCCTGGGTGGTCACCAGCGCCGGCATCGCCTGGCCGGGCCGCTTCCTGGACCAGCCGCTCATCGAGCATGAGGCGCAATGGCAAACCAATTACCTCGGCACGCTCAATGTGCTGCACGCGCTGGCGCCGGCCATGGCACGGGCGGGGCGTGGACAGGTGATCCTGATTTCCTCTGCCGCCGCGCTGGCCGGCTTCGCCGGCTATAGCGCTTATGCGCCCGCCAAATGGGCGCTGCGGGGGCTTGGCGATATTCTCTCCATCGAGCTCGGCGCGCATGGGGTGCGGGTGCTGACCGCCTTCCCGCCCGATACCGACACGCCGCAATTGGCCGAGGAGCGTGCCCGCCGCCCCACCTTCACCGCCCGCTTCGCCGCGGGCAATAAGGCGCTCAGCCCTGCCTTCGTCGCGTCCAGCATCCTGCGCGCGGCGGATCGTGGCCGCCGCCATGTGGCGCCCGGCTTTGGTGCCAGCCTATTGCTGCTGGCGGGCGTGCCCTTCGCGCGCTATCTGGAGGCGCTGCAACGGCGCCTGCTGCGTCGGCACCCGGAGGATTTCCGCCCCCCGTGAATCCTGTCGCGCTCAATCCCCCGATCATTGAGGAAGCCGGCGAGGGTTGGCTGATCCCGGCCCATCCGCGCCCGCTGGACACGCCGCCCGGTGCGTTGCGCCTCGCGCTCATGGCGCGGCGCAGCCTGCTCACACCCTGGACCGCAGTGTCCTACGCCGCGCGGGATTATCATTTTTTTCTGCTGCGACGGCAGGTCTGCGTCTTCAACGACCCGGCATCCATCCGGACTGTTTTCGTGACGGCGGCCGAGCGCTTTGAGCGCAAGGGAGCAATGATGCGCCGGGCGCTCGCCCCGCTGCTGGGCGATGGGCTATTCATTTCGGACGGCGAAACCTGGGGCCGCCGCCGCCCGCTGGTGGCCGATATCGCGCACAAGACGCAGGTGCCGGTCTATGCCCCGATGATGACAGGCGCCACCGCCGAGATGCTGCAAGGCTGGCGGGATGGCGCAGAGATCAGCCTGCTGCCCGCGATGGCGGAACTGACCGCGCAGATCATCGCGCGATCCATCTTCGGCACCCGTCTGGGAGCGGAGGCGCTGAACGGCATTGTGCGTGGCTTTGGTCGCTACCAGGCGCGGATTGACAGCTTCAACCTGCCCTTTTTTCTAGGCGCTGCCGAGGGCTGGCCGGTGGGCCGCGGGGCTGCCCTCCGCGCGGCCATCGCCGAGGTACATGGCGTGGTGGAGCATGTGATCACCGAGCATATTGACGGGCGCGGCGAGCATGGTTCCATGGTGGACCTTCTGGTGCGCCGGATGCAGCGTAGCCCGGAATTGGGCCTCGACCTTCAGGCCCTGCGCAACGAGGCCGCGACCATTTTCATGGCCGGGCATGAAACCACGGCCGCTACACTCACCTGGGCCTTCTACCTCCTGGCCAAGGCGCCCTGGGCCGAAGCCGCCTTGCAGGGCGAACTCGACGCGGTGCTCGGGACGCGCGCACCGACCGTCGAGGATGTCCCGAACCTGCCCTATGCGCGCGCGGTGATCGAGGAGACATTGCGCCTTTACCCGCCCGTCCCCATCCTGCCGCGCCAGGCGCGCGAAGCGACGCAAGTTGGGGACATCATGGTGGAAAAGGATGCGCTGGTGCTTGTGGTGCCGTGGCTGCTCCATCGCTCGCCGCACCTCTGGGCCGAGCCCATGCATTATCGGCCCGATCGCTTCCTGGGCGATGCGGCGCCGCTGCCCTACAGCTATATCCCCTTCTCCGCCGGGCCGCGGATTTGTGCGGGGCTGAATTTCGGGCTTACAGAGGCGATCCTCTGCTTGGCCATGATCGCGCAGGCCTTCCGGCTGCGGCTGCGGCCAGGCTTCCGCGCCACACCGGTCTGTCGGCTGTCCCTCCGGCCGCGTCATCCGATCCTTGCACGGCTTGAGGCGCGGCGATGAGCGATCCGCCGCCGCTGCCCGACCGCTATGCGCCGACGCTCGGGAACCGGCTGCTCGATGCCTGGGAGATCCTGCTTTACCAGGTATTTCGCCGGCTTCCGATAGATCTCGCCCCGCGGCTCTCGGCGCGCAGCACCGCCGCCGCGATCCGGCGCGACCGCCCCTGGGTCGTTGAGCGGGCCCGCGCAAATCTCCGCCGCCACCGCCCGGGCGCGAGCGAGGCTGAGATCGAGGCCTCGGTCACCGCCTTCCTCGACAATATCAGCCGCATCGTGGGGGAGACCGCCTGCGTTGGCCGCTTCATGGCCGCCGGCCGGATAGACCTGCCGAATGCGGAGCGCACCAAGGCGATCCGGCGGCGCGGCGGGCTGCTCGCGCTCTGCCTTCATACCGGCAATTGGGAGTTGCTGCTGGAAGGGGTACGCGCGCTTGGCATGAGCGTTGCGTGTGCGCCTATTGCCTGGGAAAGCCCGGGCCAGACCTGGATCATCAACGATATGCGCCGGCGCGTCGGCATGCGCTTCCTGCGCCAGGACCGGGGCGGCCTGCGCGCCGCTTATGAGGAGCTAAAAACCGGTGGGTTGCTCGCGGTGTTCGTGGACGATGTGCGGCATGGCCGGCTGATGGCGCCGCTGTTCGGCCGGCCGCCACATGCGGAGGGCAACCTCGCCATTGCGGCCAAGCTTGCCCGCCGTACCGGCTGCAACATTGTGCTGTGCCACGTCACGCGGCTGCCGGAAGGGCGGTTCCAAGTGAATTTCAGCGACGCGATCGCCCTGCCGGACAGCCCGGCCGGGGTGCTCGACGATGTCGCCTTCCTGAATGGGATCATCGAGCCCGTGGTGCTCGACCATCTCGACCAATGGTTCTGGCTCGATGATGCGTTCTGACCTGGCGCAACCCGTGGTCGGGCCGCTGGTGCCCGGATCGCTGCAGGATCAGGTGCTGGACCTGGCGGCCACCGGCCGCGCTGGGTTGTCTGAGCTGCTGGGCGATGCCGCCGCGCGGCACGCGCTGTTCCGCCGCGGCATGCGGGCGGATCGCTTTCTGGTGGCGACGGTGGGGGGCGAACTCGCCGGCTATCTCAGCCTGAAATACGCGGGCCGCGGGCCCTTCGCGCCGAGCCTCGGGGATTTCCTGCGCTGCTACGGCGTTGCGCGCGGCGTGCATGCCTGCGCCGTCTTCCGCGTGATCGAGGCGCGGTCCCGCCCCAGGCCGGGTGGCGCCTATATTTACGGGATCGATGTGCTGAAGCCGTGGCGGGGCCACCGCCGGGGGCGCGATGTCGGGGGCGCGCTGATCGAGGCCGCCGTCGCGGCCATGGCGCGGCTTGGCCTCCGCACGCTCGACATGGAAGTGCGACGCCCGGCGGCGCGGGCGCTCGCGCTCCGGATGGGCGCCGTGCCGCTTTCCGCCCGGCGCCTGTCCTTCACTGGGCTGCTGATTGCCTCGGCCGGGGAGTACCAGCGCCTGACCATCGGGATCCCCCGGGCATGAGGGTTGTTGCCGACACGCGCCCGCTGTTCGATGCCGAGGCCTTCGCCGCCGAACAGGCTCGGCTTGGCCGGCTTTGGACGTTGCTCGGCTTCGCCTCCGACCTCAGGCGGGAAAATGACTGGTTCCGCACGGTGCTCGGCGGGCGATCAGTGTTCGTGCAGCGGTTTCGCGACGGGCTGCGCGGGTTCGAGAATCGCTGCGCGCACCGCTCCTACCCGCTGCGCCTGACGGAGCGTGGCCATGGCCCGATCATTTGCGGCTTCCACCATTGGCGCTTCGACGCCGAGGGCATCGCGGCCGGCATCCCCAATTGCCAGGACGCCTTTGGATGCAAGCCTCGGGAGCTTGGCCTCGGGCTCACGCGGCTTGAGCTTGCCCGCTGCGGGGACCTGATCTTCGGCCGCTTCCCGGATGGTGGCCCCTCGCTCGAACAGGCCCTTGGCCCGGCCTTTGATGTGATTGCCGCGCTCTGCCCGGATCTTGGCCGCGCAGCCCGGGCCGTGCTGCCAATGCAGGCCAATTGGCGGCTGTTCCAGTGGATTGGCCATGATGAGTACCACCTCGCGGCAGTCCATCCTGGGACATTGGGGAAGAACGGCCGCTACCTGCCGAGCAAGGCCCTGAACTATATCCGCTTCGGGCCGCACAGCGCCTACTTCCTGGGTCAGGGATGCGGCACACTGGCCGATTGGCTCGCCAGGCTTCGGGGGGCGGACGCGATCCAGTCGGCTATCGCATCCTGCACCTGTTTCCCGACTACTCCATCGCCCTCGTCCGGGCCTCGGGGATGGAGTTCGGCTACCTGGTCGTCTTCCGAACGATCGCCCTGGCCCATGACCGGAGCGAGGTGTCGGTCCGCGTTCTCCGCTGGCGCCCCGAGCCCGGCGGCGGAGGCGTGGCGAGCCGTATCGCCGAGCTGTTCGAAGGGCCGGGCCTGCTGCTGGCAAGGCATACGACCTTGCGCATCCTGAAGGAGGACCGGGCGATCTGCGAAAACCTGCAGGGACAGGCCCGGCAGATCGCGCCCGAGGCGCCGCTCGGCGCCACCGAGACACGGGTCGGCTGGTTCAACGGGGCCTATGCCGACGCCATGCGAGGGGCTGCCCCGCCGCCATGATGCCCCTGGTGCTGGACCTGTCGCGGCTGCTTTGGCGGGCGGGCCGCGCGGCGCCAGGCGGGATCGACCGGCTGGAACTGGCGATGGCACTGCATCTGCTGGAGCGCGAGCCCACTGCGCGCTTCGCCTTCACCGATGGCGGCCGCATCCGGGAAATTCCGCGCGCGCTGGCCCGGCGCATCGCTAATGGGGCGGCACTGCGCTGGGCCGGTCATCCAGATGATGCCGGATCGCGCCGCGCCGGCGCCTATCTGGGCGGGCGTGCCGATCCCTTCCCGCCGCTACGCCCGCGGCTGGGGGACCGGCATATCGTGACGATTGACCTGATGCGGGGGATTGGTGCCTCGGCCAGATGGCGGCCGGGGCGGCTGGCGGGCATGTCGCTGGATGGAACGGCGTATTTGAATCTGTCGCACCGGAATCTGGATGATCCGCGCTGCCTAGCGCTGCTGCCCCGCGCCGCGCGGGTGCTGTGCTATTTGCATGATGACATTCCGCTGCGCAGCCCGGCCTTCGCCGCCCCCGGCGCGGCGGAGAAGTTTCGGCACCTGCTGCATGGGCTGCCCGCGCTGCGGGCGCGGATCGTGACCAATTCCGCCGCGTCGCGCAACAGCATCCTGGGCAGCGCCGCGCAAGACGGGCTGGTGCTGCCGCAGCCCGCCGTGGTGCCCCCACCCGTGAGTGCCACCTTCACCCAACGCAACGGCCCGAGCCCTGCGGCAAGGCGCTTCTTCCTTGTGCCCGGCCTGTTGGCGGCCCGGAAGAACCTTGGCCTGCTCGCCGAAGCCTGCCGCCACATGCCGAATGCCCCCGGCTTCGACATTATCTTTACCGGTGCCCCGGGGCTGGACGCGGCCAAGGTGCTGGGGCTGCTGGACCATATTCCCGCCGGCATCCGGCTGCTGCGCGCCGAGGGGCTGAGCGACCATGCGATGGCACAGCTGATGCGCGCCAGTCTGGCGGTGCTTGCACCTTCGCTGGTGGAAGGTTTTGACTTTCCAGTGCATGAAGCGCTTGCCATGGGCGTGCCCGTCATTGCCTCTGACATTCCGGCACATCGTGAATATGTGGCAGGCTTTGCCGAATTGCTCGACCCGCGCGATGCAGAAGGCTGGAGCAGCGCGCTGGCCGCTTATTTGGACGGCGGTGAGCGCCATGCCGCCGGCCTGGCTGCGGCACTGCGCTTTGCACCACCGGCCGCCGCCGGATTGCTGGATCGCCTGACGGAACTGGCCCGGGCAACATGAAATCCAGGCATCCGCCAAGCGCCGGAAATTGTGATGAAAGCAGCCGCCGCAACGTGAGCGGCTTCGACCCAGCCCCTGCCCGTGATCCCCTTAAGCCAGAGCGCGTAGCCGAGGCCATGCCCAGCACTACACCGGAGGAGACGCGGGCCAGCGCCATCAGCGCGCTGGGCCGCGACCAAGCTGCCATCATGGGCTTAAATTGAGCGCCTGCCGGTGTGGGGCTGCAGAAGCATGGCGGAGAGGCACGTGGGTCTATAGATGCGCTTGCGCTTGATTGGCAGCGCGACTGCATTCCGCAAGGTGCGGCTGACTGACGCCGGACACTCGCCATTCGGTCTCAAACCGTTTGATGAAGGGCAATCATGCCGGGGCTGGACAAGCAAATGAAACAAGACGAGAAGGCGGTTCATCAGCGGATGGATGGCCGAGCGGTCGAAGGCGCGCGCCTGGAAAGTGCGTATACGTCAAAAGCGTATCGTGGGTTCGAATCCCACTCCATCCGCCAGCTTTTCGTCGCGAACTGGTCCTGGGGCTGAAAACGTCCCCCGTTTCTTTGAGGATTTCAAAGGAATTTGCGAAGGCGACCGAACCTCCGAGACCGGGGAAAGGACCAAAATCGGTCTCTGAAGCCCTTTTGTCTCTTTTCGACCGAACCTCGCCAAAATTGGTTCGGTTAAAGAAAACGAATGTTTTTCAATAGCTTATGATTTTGGCGTCCTTGCCGAGTTCGTGACGGTTCTCTCGCCTGTTGAGACGAAATGGGCCTCAACCCGAAGTAGGCGTAGGGGTGCGTGGTGGGGGAAGCCGGGAGGTGGCGCGGCGAAGCATTCCGGTGTGTCCGGGGCGGGCGTGGCATTTCTGAGCGCCAAAAGGCTCTCTCGGAACATCTTTTGGTATCCGGCTGCCGCGTCAATCGCAGCGGGCGGACGCATTGCGCAACTGGAGCCCTCGGGTTCATATGCGCGCGAACGTCAGTGAAGCCGAACCCGAAACTTTCTTCCTCTTGCTGCCTTTTTAGTTCCAACATAAGGCAGATCGGCTAGTTTACCGCTACATTCTCGCGCTTGCGCCGAGCGTCCGACCGAATTTTAGGCTGGTCCGGTAAGTTAGCTCGGAAGCTTGGTTGAACGTCTTTAGAGTGCAATGAGTGAATAGGAGAAGGTCTATGTCTTTGGCCCCATCAGAGCGCAACCTTTGGTTCAAGTCGCCTAAAGAGAAGCCCAAATTACTGACCGACCATGAGATAAATGAACGCTACGCTCGTGGCGTGTCCGTCGTCAAATCATTTGAGACCAATTGGCGGCCTTTGTACCGGAGTGTCTGGCCCATCTATGATTGAGGTTAAGCTGCGTTTTGGTGATGCATCAAGCGGCGGTGCTGGATGGTGTTGCGCTTGATGCGCGCACG
>JADCEL010000065.1 GCA_020250125.1 Rhodobacter sp. | reverse complement strand
TGATCAGAAAGGCCGCTGCCCGAACCTACGACCAGCTCTGGAAGGCGGTCGGCCAGGTCTGCGACCTCTTCACCGAAGAAGAATGCTACAACTTCTTCAAAGCCGCAGGATATGAAACCGAATGAGCGCAACACGCTCTAGTTGCGCTCAAATGCGCCCGGTTCGACGAAGCGATCAATTTGGCGGGCGAAGTGGTTCCCGTGGGGCTAGCTGTCAATAGTAGCCGTATCTATGGAGAAATGTTTTTGGCTGAAGCGCGTTTTGAGGCCGGCCTTTCTGTCTACGATTCGATACTCTTGGAAGGCATTTTCAATGCCGTGGGGACAAATGTCTTGGGAGATCTAGATCTCGTAAACAGCTCTTTCACCGGGGCATACTTTCTTTATTCAACGGTGGACGGAAATTTCGATACCGGCGATTCCAGCTTTTCGAATTCTTTCAACGCACAAGATATGAGGGTGACCCGGAATGTCTTCATGGGAAACTCATTTAAGGATGTGGACCTTTCAAGCGTGGTTGTAGGAGGGAATCTTTTGGCGAACGGTTCCCGTTTTGCCGGATCATTTATGGCCGAAAGATTGAGTGTTGGTGAAGATCTGAAAATGGGCGACGGCGCTTCCTTTGCAGAAGCAGACCTTTCGGATGCCTCAGTGGGCGGGTCATTTGATTTGGATGGAGCGACAGTCTCTGGTTCGCTCGACGCTGGAGGCTTGAAGGTGGGAGGCGTTTTACACATCTACAACGAAGCTTCATTTGCCGCAGCAGACTTTTCGGGTGCCTCAGTGGGCGGGTCACTTTACGTGGATGGAGCGGCTTTCTCTGCTCTGCTCGACGCTAGAAGATTGAAGGTGGGAGGCGCTTTACGCATCTACAATGGAGCTTCCTTTGCCGAAGCATACCTTTCGGACGCCTCAGTAGGCGGGTCATTTTACGTGGATGGAGCGACATTCTCTGGTTCGCTCGACGCTAGAAGATTGAAGGTGGCGGGGATTTTATACATCTCCAATGGCGCTTCGTTTGCCGAAGTGATGCTTGAGGATGCCTCAGTCGAAGCGTACGTTGCAATACTTGACTCGCGTGTGACTGGAAAGTTCTATGCCAGGCGCTTGGAAGCGGATAAAGGCATCTTTATGCATGACTCCGAATTTGCGGAGGTGAGTCTTGGCGCGGCGAGAGTTGGGTCTGAGCTTTCGCTCAATGGTTCACGCTTTCGAGGTGATTTTTTTGCGGGAGGTATTGAGGTAAATGATAATTTCTTGGCGCAGGAGAATGCAGAGTTTACCAATGTGTCTTTCTCTGATGCGGAAGTGAAGGGTGCCGTAGCTCTGGGTGGCGCGAAGGTGTCCGGCTTGCTTGATGCAGGCAGAAGCAAGATAGGCGGAACGTTGTACCTTTCAGACGCAGGTCCATTTAATCAGGTCAACTTGCAGTATGCGTCAATAGGCGGATCGCTCAACGCGATAGGTTCCAAGTTCACCGGGGATTTCACAGCCGACGGACTGAAGGTTGCCAATGACATTTTTCTGAGGAGCCCTGAAGAAGGGGAGTCGGGTTTCTCTGAGGGGGTCAAAACGGAATTCGCCACGGTAAGGCTTGTTGGCGCACTGGTAGGCGGTGACATAGACGCAAATGGGGCGCTTTTCAGTGGTCCACTGATGATGAGCCGCATGAAGGTTGACGGAACCGTGACTTTGTCCGACAAAGCGCAGCTGACGAGCGTTGATATTGTCGACTCGACCATCGGTGGAAGTCTTGCCATGTCAGGTTCTAGCTTCAGTGGTCCGGTTGATGCCAGAGGATTGAAGGTTGCATCCAGTCTGAACTTGACCGGCGATTCCAAGTTTGCCGACGTGAACCTTTCGGGTACGTCGGTGGGCGGGGACATTAACGCGGAAGGGTCTGCCTTCAAGGGCGAGTTCAGGGCGCACGGCGCGAAGGTCGACGGCAACGTGTTCCTGCGCGGCAAGGCGGAGTTTGCCGAGGTGAACCTGATGGACGCCTCGGTGGGCGGGGTCCTTGACGCCAGCGGCTCCCGCTTCACCGGTCAGTTCAACGCCGACCGCCTGAAGGTGGGCGGCGGCGTGTACCTGCGCGACAAGGCGGAGTTTGCCGGGGTGGACCTGCTGGGTGCCTCGGTGGGCGGGGACCTTTCTGCCATCGGCTCCCGCTTCACCGGTCCGTTCACTGCCGATGGCCTGACGGTGGGCGGCAACGTGTTCCTGCGCGACAAGGCGGAGTTTGCCGGGGTGCGCCTGCTGGGTGCCTCGGTGGGCGGGGTGGTGCAAATGCTGGGTTCAACCTTTGCCGGCCCCGTCGATATGACCGGCCTGACCACATCGGAACTGGCGCTGTGGCACGGGGCCCAAGGTGATCCCAAATGGG
The DNA here is from genome assembly GCA_020250125.1 of Rhodobacter sp. Classification (GTDB taxonomy): domain Bacteria; phylum Pseudomonadota; class Alphaproteobacteria; order Rhodobacterales; family Rhodobacteraceae; genus Aliitabrizicola. Next base: position 23,403 of record JADCEL010000065.1, on the reverse strand, counting down.
GCAAGGACAGCAGCCTGACGCTGCGCAATGCCCATATCGCGGCCTTGCAGGCCCGGATACCCGAAAGCTGGGTGCGCGCCGACGGCACACCTCTGCAGCTTGATCTGCAGGGCTTCCGCTATGACCGGCTGGGGGGCTTGGGTTCGGGGGCCGAAGGCGACCTGAGCCGGATCGGCGATGCAGCCCCGCTGATTGCCTGGATCGAGGCTGCCGGGGACAGTGGCGGACAGGCCACGGGTCATGCCCCGCAGCCCTATTTCCAGATGGAATCGGTGTTGCGCACCATGGGCGCGGGGCCGGCGGCGGATGAGGTGGCCTTTGCCCGGCATCTGCACCGGATGGACCATTACGGCAATACTCTGCGGGACTGGGTCGCCTGGGCGGGCGAATGGGTGTGGCGGCTGCTGGTCGGGTTTGGTGTTTACCCGTTCCGGCTCTTGTGGTGGTTCACGGCGCTGGTGGTTCTGGGCACGATCCTGGGGCGCAGAACCGGCGCGCTGTGCACACAGGGCTGGTTGGGCTGTTTCTGGTATTCGCTGGAAAACGCCTTTCCGCTGATGGAACCGGGCCGCAGGAACCGCGACCTGTTCCATGACCATCCCGCCGTGCGCAGCTTCTTTCACTTTCAGAAAATCGCCGGTTTCGTTCTGGGCACCATTCTTGTCGGCACCCTGACCCTGCTGGGCAATTGACAGGGTGCCGGAACGGCAATCAGACCCCCGCCAGAGGGGAGATCGTCCTGATCCGCCAGACCGGGGAGTGTTCCGGGCGGACCCCGAAACGCAGCGCGTTTCCCCGCCCGGCAAGGGACCACGGCCCCACAGGACCGGTCCCGCAAGCACAACGCAGACCAGCGCCCGCCAGGGGCGGGGCAGCGCAGCCGGGGGAAACCGGCGTCGATCCTCGCCATCGCCACGGCGCAGAAGCCCTTCCGCGCCCGGTCGGCGACATCAAGGATCAGATCGGGCGCGGGGCCCCGGTCATCGCGGGTGATCGGGGAACAGGCTGGCCAGCGCACCGGGGGCCGCGACCCCGCGTTCGGTGATCAGGCCGGTGACAAGGCGCGCGGGCGTCACGTCGAAGGCGGGGTTGGCGGCGGGCGTCGCCTCGGGGCTGATACGCAGGCGGGTGACGGTGCCGTCAGCCAGCTTGCCCTGCACGAAGGACACCTCATCGCCCGAGCGTTCCTCGATGGGAACCCCGGCCACACCATCCTTGAGCTGCCAGTCGATGGTGGGCGAGGGCAGCGCGACGTAGAAGGGCACGCCGTTGTCCTGCGCGGCCAGCGCCTTGAGGTAGGTCCCGATCTTGTTGCAGACATCGCCGCGCGCGGTGGTGCGGTCGGTGCCGACGATGACCATGTCCACCTCCTTGTGCTGCATCAGGTGCCCGCCCGCATTGTCCACGATCAGCGCATGGGAAATGCCGCTGCCGGCCATTTCCCATGCCGTCAGGTGCGCGCCCTGGTTGCGGGGGCGCGTCTCGTCGACCCAGATGTGCAGGGGGATGCCCGCCTGATGCGCCTTGTAGATCGGGGCCGTCGCGGTGCCCCAGTCGACAGTCGCAAGCCACCCTGCGTTGCAATGGGTCAGGATCCTGACCGGGCCGCCCTTGCGGTCCGCAATCGCGCGGATGATCGGCAATCCGTGGTCGCCGATGGCCGCGTTGATCGCCACATCCTCGTCCGCAATCTCTGCCGCGCGGGCCATCGCGGCACCTGCCCGTGCCGGAGGGGCAAGGGGGCCAAGGACGCGCGCCATCTCTTCCAGCGCCCAGCGCAGGTTCACCGCCGTGGGGCGGGTTTTGATCAGCGTCGCATGGGCACGGGCAAGGCCCGCGTCCGAAGGGTCGTCGCGCATGGCGATCGCCACGCCAAAGGCCGCCGTCGCCCCGATCAGCGGCGCGCCGCGCACCCACATGTCGCGGATCGCCGTGGCGGCCTGCCCCAGCGTGTCGAGCGTGACCACGATGAACTCGTGCGGCAGGCGGGTCTGGTCGATGATCCGCACCGCCCCCCCTTCGACCCAGATCGAGCGGTAATGGTCCTGGCCCACCTTCATCGTGCAATGCTCCTGTCCATGTCGCGGGCAAGCGGGCCCAGATCGCCGGGGGTTGGCCGCGTGGTGGCGATGACGCGGCCCAACTCGAGCGCGCGCGCCTCGGCCCGCAGGCGGCGGGCAGGGTCGGGGATCGCCTCGAGGTCCTCGACATGGGCAAGGCCCAGGATGCGGCGGTGCATCTCGACCCCGCAGAACCCCATCGCATCGCGCCAGATGCCCGCAAGCACCCCCGCCAGCGCCGCCCCGGCCCCCGGGGCGTCGCCCGCGTCCTCGAAAAGCGCCGGCTGGTAGAGAATGCCGGTACGTTCGGTCTGCCAGAGGTGGCGGAACTCGGCGGTGAAGACCTGCCAGACCTCGTCCAGCTGGCCAAGCAGCCAGTCGCGGAAGCCGTCGCGCGCGCCGGGGCTGTCTTCGTGGCCGGACTGGGCGTGGAAGGCAAGAAGAAGGTTCGCAAGGAACATGCCAACGTCAAAGCCGAAGGGGCCGTAGATGGCGAACTCGGGGTCGATGACCTGCGTATCCCCGGCCGTCACCATCAGGGACCCCGAATGCAGATCGCCATGCACCAGCGTTTCTGTCTTCGACAGGAAGGCGTGCTTGGCCTCCTGCGCGGCGATCCGCAGGGCGCGGTCGGCGCGCAGCGGGGCGATGAAGGGGGCAAGGCCGGGGGTGTGGCGGTTGAGCTTTGCCGCAAAGTAAGGGTCAGAGAAAACAAGGTTCTCCGTGATGTCGGCCAGCGCGTGGTTGCCGGCAAAAAGCGCCATGTCCTGGCGCAAGGCGCGCCCGGACAGCGACAGGGCCGAGCCGCGGAACAGGCTTCGGGCAAGGAACACCCCCATGTGGCGGGCAAGCATCGGGTGCATCACCCCTTGCACCACCGACTTGCGCAGGATCACATGCGGCGAAAGACAGCGCATCACAATCAGCGCCTGCCCCTCGTCAAAGTGGAACACCTCCGGCACCCGGCCGGGGTCGCGGGCGGCGTGGCGGGTCAGGGCGTTGTATTCAAAGAAGGCGCGGTTCAGCGGCAGGGGCCAGCTGTCGCCCACCAGGCGCACGTAAGGAAGCGCTTGCTTGACGATGATGCGGCCCAGCGGGCCGGACACGATGAACACGAGGTTCAGGTTGCCGTCCCCCACCTCGGCCACCGTCCATGACCGGGCGGGGCCGATCCGGTCGGTCAGGGCGGGCAGGCTGCACAGGCGCGCGGGCAGGGTTTCAGAGGTCAGAGGTGTGTAGTCCATCAGATCAGCCCGTATTCCATGCCCTGGTGCGAAGAAAGGGCAGCCCTTGGCCCCTTGCCACGTCCCGGCTTGCCGCAACCGGACGCCAGATGGCAAGGCCGCATTTCAACCCAGCCGCCTTCAGCACCGCAAAGACCTTGTCCCGGCGGACGGTCCCCGGCCGGGGCGTCACCCGGCCGCTTGCCGCAAGGTGGATGCAGCGCGGATGCCCCGCCGCCTCAAGGATGCCGGGCACCCTGCCCCGCCCGCCGATGGTCATGCGGTATGTGCCAAGGCGGCCGAAGATGTTGCCCGCCCCCGCCCGCTTGATCATCCCGACCGCGTGGCGGCCGCTGGCAAGGATGCGGGACTCATGGCGGTTCGCCGGATCAATCCCGAAGGCCGGATCAGGGCATTCCGGATGAACCGCGGCGTCGGCCACGGCGCGGGCGACGTTGTCGCATTCTGCTTGCCCCGGCGGCACCCCCGTGCCTTCACCGATCCCGCCATTGGTCACGCCGGCAAGTGGCGGCGCGCCGGTGGCTGCCGCCGGGTCGGGTGCGGGGCGCAGGCATGGCTTCGCACCCTCCGGGTCCGGGGGCACCCGCACCCCCCCGGGCAGGCCGGCAAGGCAGACGGCGGGACGCCCGGCCCTGTCCGGGGCGCAACGGCTGCGGGCGGCGTTGACCTTCTCCGGCGGCAGAAGCGCGATTGCGATGAAATCCATCCTGCAACCGGCGGCGGCAGCGATTGCCCGCCCGTCGCCCGCAGGGTCACGGGCCATCATCCACGTGGACTGTTGCACGCCAGCCCCCCCCATCTCATCCGTCCCCAAGGTCCAGAAGCACCCTTGCCGCCCCTTCGTCCGCGATCAGCCGGTTCACGATCCCCGACCGCATCAGGGCCAGCGTGGCCCGCGCCTTGCTGACGCCGGCGGCCAGCAGCGTCACATCCGTCGCCCGCAGGTCCTCGATCCCGATCGAGGGCGCGCGGCGGTTCAGATCGGTGTCGGCAAGGCTGCCATCGGCCAGAAAGAACTTCCCCGTGCTGTCGGCCACCGCTCCCGCCGCGATCAATTCTGCCGCCTCTGCCGCCGTCAGGATGCCGCTGGTGGACAGAAGCGCCCCGGGCGAGCAATCCCCCAGCGAGATGATCGACCACGGTGCCCCGCGCGCAGCCAGCAGCGTCTCGCGCACAAGGCGCTGGCGCAGGACGGTGCGGCAATCTTCTTCGCTGTCGGTCAGGAAGGGGGCCGGCAGGAACATCGCCGACCCGCCGGTCAGGGCCGCAAGCCGGGCGCAGACGTCGAAGGGGCCGGTTTCCGCCATGCGCGCCATCGACCCCATCAGCGAGACAAAGCACAGGTCCGGGTTGCGCAGCCCGGTCAGCGCCTGCGCCATCGCGGCCATCGTCCGGCCCCAGCCAACGCCGATCCTGACCGCCCCGTCGCGCCCGATCCGCGCAAGGAACCCCGCCGCCAGCATCCCCACCGCCCGCCGCGCCGCCGCCTCGTCCGGGCTGGCGATGGGGGCCACGCGCACCTCGGTCAGCCCGAAGCGCGCCGCCAGCCGGTCGGCCAGCGCCAGCGTGCCCTTCGTCTCGTGCCCGATGGAGACGCGCACCAGCCCCTGATCCCGCGCCTCGGCCAGAAACCGCAGCACCTTGAAGCGCGAGATGCCCAGATGCCGGCTGACCTCATCCTGGCTCAGCCGGCCGACATGGTAGAGCCAGGCCACCTGCACAAGATCGTCACTGTCGCGCGCGGGTTGGGACATGGGGCCTTGCGCCTGCCGGGGCGGGCCGCGACCGGCCCTTTCACCGCCATTGTATCCGCTTGACCGCCGCGCCCGTCAACGATTATCACAAATGTGCAGCGACTGCACAATTACTGCGGCGCAGCATTGCAGATGCAGCGCGGGACCGGGACAGCCATGGCCTATGTGATCGGCATCGACGGCGGGACAGAGTCGCTCAGGGCGCATGTGTTCGACCTTGCGGGCCGGTCGCGCGGTACGGGCAAGGGCACCTATGTGACGTCTTTCCCCGAGCCGGGCCGGGCCGAGCAGAATCCCGAAGACTGGTGGCAGGCAGCCGGTGTTGCGGTGCGCGGGGCGCTGGCGGTGTCGGGCGTGACAGCGGACCGGATCAGCGCGATTGCCTGTGATACCACCTCTTGCACCGTGGTGGCGCTGGATGCCGAAGGGCGGCCCCTGCGGCCCTGCCTTTTGTGGATGGACGTGCGCGCGCACCGCGAGGCTGCCGAGGTCGCGGGCTGCGGCGATCCGGCGCTGCTGCTGAACGGCGGCGGGGCGGGGCCGGTCAGCCCCGAGTGGATGATCCCCAAGGCGCTGTGGCTGAAGCGGCACCAGCCCGAGGTCTGGGCGCGTGCCGCGATGGTGGGCGAGTATCAGGACTTCCTGACGCTGCGCCTGACGGGCCGCTGGGCGGCGAGCCTGAACAACATCACCATGCGCTGGCACTACCGGACGGAAGGCGGCGGCTGGCCGCTGTCGATGCTCGGCCGCCTCGACCTGGCCGATCTGGCAGGGCGCTGGCCTTGCGCGATCGTGGCACCCGGGCAGGTCATCGGGCCGCTGACGGCGGGGGCCGCGCAGCACCTGGGGCTGAACGCAGGCACGCCCGTGGTCCAGGGCGGTGCGGATGCCTTCATCGGGATGATCGGGCTGGGGGTGACGCAGCCCGGCGACATGGCGATGATCACCGGGTCGTCGCACCTGCACCTTGGCGTGGCCGACCGCACCGTGCATGTTCCCGGCATCTGGGGTACCTACATGGATTGCGTCTATCCGGGGCGGCCGATCATCGAGGGCGGGCAAACCTCCACCGGGTCAGTCATCGCCTGGTTCAAGCGCAACTTTGCCGGACATATCGACTTCGACACGCTGAACGGGCAGGCGGCGGCGCTGCCGCCGGGGGCGGAGGGGCTGGTGGCGGTGGATCATTTCCAGGGCAACCGTACGCCCCACACCGACCCCCTCGCACGGGGCGCGATCACGGGCCTTACGCTGATGCACACGCCCGCGCATGTTTACCGCGCGCTGGTCGAGTCGGTCTGCCTGGGCACCCGCGCCATCGTGGAAACCTTCGGCGCGGCCTTCACCGCGCGCCGCATTGTCGTCGCCGGAGGGGCCACGCGCGCGCCGTTCTGGCTGCAACTCCATGCCGATACGCTTGGTCTGCCGCTGGAACTGACCGGGGAGACCGAGGCTTGCGCCCTGGGCTCTGCCATCCTTGCGGCCCATGGCGCGGGGCATTTCCCCACAATCGAGGCCGCCTGCGGCGCGATGGTCCGCACCGCGCGGGTGATCGAGCCCGACATGGCCGCCCACGCCGCATATGCCCCGATCTACGCCCGGTACCGCGCGGCCTATCCCGCGCTGAAACCCCTGCGCGAGGCTGAATGACAAACACTGCGGCCCTGCAGCGCTACCGCACCATGCGGCGTATCCGGTCCTTCGAGGAGCGGGTGGGGGAACTGTTCCTGAAAGGGCAGAGTGCGGGGTCGATGCTGCACCTGTCCATTGGCGAGGAGGCGGTCGTCGGCATGACCGACGCGATGCGTCCGGGCGACACCTTCACCACGCATCACCGGGGACATGGCGTGTTCCTTGGCCGCGGGGCCGACCCCGCGCGGATGATGGCCGAGATCGCGGGCAAGGAAGACGGCTATTGCCGGGGCAAGGGCGGGTCGATGCACATCGCGGACCGCGCGCTTGGGCACCTTGGGGCGAATGCCATCGTGGGGGGCGGCATCCCGCATGTGGTGGGAGCCGGGATTTCCTGCAGGAACGCAGGGTCGGGGCAGATTTCGGTCGCCTTCTTCGGTGACGGGGCGATGAGCCAGGGCATTCTTTACGAGTCCATGAACATGGCCGCTCTGTGGCGCCTGCCGGTGATCTTCTGCTGCATCAACAACCAGTACGGCATGGGCACCCGCGTGGACCGCTCTGCCGGCCACTGCGATTTTCCGGCGCGGGCCGAAGCCTTTGGCCTTAACGCCGCGCGGGCGGACGGCGCCGATGTCGAGGCCGTGCATGACGCCGCAGGCGCGCTGACCAAGGCGGCGCGTCAGGGCCGGCCGGGATATCTCGAGATCGACGCCTATCGCTTCTTCGGCCACGCCCGGATGGACAAGTCCCCCTACCGCACGCCCGAGGAAGAGGCCGGGGGGCGGGCGCGCGACCCCCTTGGCACGGCCCGCGCGCGCCTTGCCGCCGAAGGTATCGCCTCTGAGGCCGATCTTGGCGGCATCGACGGCGATGCGGCGGCGGAGATGGACCTGGCACTCGCCCATGCCATCGCCGCAACTCCGCCCGCCCTTTCGTCCATGTTCGAGGATGTCTATGCCCCCGGCACCCCCTTTCCCCGCCCGCAGGCCGACCGGCTGCGCGCCATCCTTTCGGAGGGGGCGCGCGCATGATCGAAACAACCTGCCGCGAGGCGATCCGTCAGGCGCTTGTTGATGCCATGACGGCCGACCCCTCGGTCATCCTGATCGGCGAAGAGGTGGGCATTTACGGCGGTGCCTATGGCGTGACCAAGGGGTTGATCGACCTCTTCGGGGCCGATCGCGTGATTGATGCCCCGATCTCGGAATCTGCCATCGTGGGCGCGGCGGTGGGGGCGGCGATGACCGGCCTGCGGCCCGTGGCGGAACTTATGTATGTCGATTTCATCGGCATGACGATGGACCAGCTGGCCAACCAGGCCGCGAAAAGCCGTTACATGTTCGGGGGTCAGATCGGCGTTCCGATGGTGCTGCGCACCCAGGGCGGCACGGGACGTTCGGCGGCGGCACAGCATTCCCAAAGCCTGGAGGCCTGGGTCTTCCACACCCCCGGCCTGCGCCTTGTCATGCCTGCCACGGTGAACGATGCCTACCACCTTCTCCGCCAGTCCCTGACCCAGCCCGACCCGGTGGTGTTCATCGAGCACAAGGGGCTTTACACGATGAAGGGTGCGCTTGATGTTGCCACCCCCGACGGGGCCTGGGGCCAGCCCGTGGTGCGGCGGCAGGGCGGCGACCTTGTGATCCTGACCTACAGCCGGATGCTGCACGAGGCGCTTGCAGCGGCAGGTCAACTCGCCGCGCAGGGGGTCGAGGCCTGCGTGATCGATCTGCGCTGCCTCAACCCGCTTGACGAGGCACCGCTGATCGAGGCGGTGAAACGCACGGGCCGCGCGATGGTGGTGACCGAGGCGGCCGTCACCGGATCGGTCGCGTCCGACATCGCGGCGCGGCTGTCCGAGGTCTGCTTTGACTGGCTGGAGGAACCGATCCTGCGGCTGGGGGGCGAGGATATCCCGATCCCGGTTTCCCCGGCGCTGGAGAAGGGTTCGATCCCCTCGGCCGACCTGATCCGCGATGCCGCGTTGTGGCTCGTCTTGCGAAAGGCCCCGCCATGGGCCGCGTGACCCTGACCCTGCCGCGCCTCGGCGAGACGATGGAAGAGGCGCGCGTCACCGTCTGGCTGGTTACCCCCGGTGCGGCCTTTGCCCGGGGTGATGTGCTGCTGGAGGTGGAAACCGACAAGACCTTGGTCGAGGTGCCCGCGCTGACCGCAGGCACGCTGATCGCACAGCTGGTGGCACCGGGCGAGACCGTGGCGCTGGATCAGGCGATTGCCGAGGCAGAGATCGCGGGCGCGGCGGACGCCCCGGCACCCGTGGCAGAGGTGCCCGCGATAGCTGCGGCACCCGTGACCGCGCCGCTGCCGCCAAACCGGCATCCGGCCTTGCGCCCCGCCGCAAGCCCGGCCGCCCGCGCCGCCGCGCGCCAGGCTGCGGTGGACCTTGCGACGATTCAGGGCACCGGACGCCGGGGGCGCATCCAGGCGCGGGATGTGACGGGTGGCGATGGGGCCACTCTGGTGCTGCTGCATGGACTGTTCGACAGCGCGACGGGCTGGCGCGACCTGCCGCGCCGGATGCGGGCGGCAGGACATCCGGTGCTGACGCCCGACCTGCCGGGACACGGAAGTGCCCCAGCGGTGGCCAGTCTTGACGCGGCGGTGGAGCAACTTGCGGCCCGGATGCCGCCCGGCCCGCTGCGTCTTCTTGGCCATTCACTGGGGGCGGTGCTGGCGGTGCGGCTGGCCCTTGGGCTGGGACTAAGGGTGGAGCGGATGGTGCTGTCGGCCCCCACGGGCCTTGGCCCGCGGATCAACGGTGATTTCATCGGCGGGATGCTGGCGGCCGGCACGCCGGCCGCGCTGGCCCGCGCGCTGGCGCTGCTGGGCACGGGGCCGCTGTCGGCGCTGGCGCTGGCATCCGAACTTGACCGGTTGCAGGCGGAACGGGCGGGGCACGCCGCGCTGGCCGGACTGTCGGCGCGGGACGGGTTCCAGCAGATCGACATTGCCGGGGACCTTGCGCGGCTGACCTGCCCCGTCGCCGTCCTCTTCGGGACTGCGGACCTTATCCTTGACTGGCACGACGTGGCAAACCTGCCGCCCGCCGCCGCCATCCACCTGATCCGGGGCGCGGGCCATCTGCCGCATCTCGCTGCGCCCGACCTCGTGCTGTCGCTGGTTGCAGACAGCCCCGCCCCGGCCCGAAGGAGTGTCTGCGCCTGACCGGCCCCCGCCCGCTTGCCGCCCGCGGTCCGCAGCCTGGCCGCTGGCATTGCCTGACCCTTGCGGCAGCTTGACCGGCACGGGGGGAAACTTTTGGACCACCCCCCTGCAATCCCTCTGGAACGGCGGGGAATTCCGCCTAATGTAGGCACCACAGCGAACCGCCCCGGGAAGGGGCGACTTTTGGGAGGAGACGACGAAATGACCAGAAAGACCCTTGCCCTGCTTGCCGCCTCGGCCTCGCTTCTGGCGATGCCCGCAATGGCGCAGGACGCGCCGAAGATTGCCACGGTCGTGAAGATCGCGGGCATCCAGTGGTTCAACCGGATGGAGGAGGGCGTCAAGAAATACGCCGCCGACACCGGTGCCGATGCCTTCCAGGTGGGCCCGGCCCAGGCCGACCCGCAGCAGCAGGCCGCCCTGATCGAGGACATGATCGCCCAGGGCGTCAACGCGCTGGCCGTCATCCCGATGTCGCCCGAAGCGCTGGAGCCGGTGCTGAAGCGCGCGCAGGACGCGGGCATCGTCGTCATCACGCACGAGGCGGCAAGCCAGCAGAACACCAGCTACGACCTTGAAGCCTTCAAGAACGAGGATTTCGGCGCCAACCTGATGGAGCAGATGGCCACCTGCATGGGCGGCGAGGGCGAGTATGCGGTGTTCGTCGGCTCGCTGACCAGCCAGACGCACAACCAGTGGGTCGACGGCGCCATCGCCTACCAGAAGGAAAAGTATCCCAAGATGGTGCTGGTGGGCGACAAGAACGAAACCTTCGATGACCAGCAGAAGGCCTACGAGAAAGCGCAGGAAGTGCTGCGCGCCTTCCCGAACGTGAAGGGTCTGCAGGGATCGGCCTCGACCGACGTGGCGGGCATCGGCCTTGCCATCGAAGAGCGCGGTCTGGCCGACAAGACCTGCGTGTTCGGCACCTCGCTGCCCTCGATCGCCGGGCAGTATCTGGAAACCGGCGCCGTGGATGGCATCGGCTTCTGGGATCCGGCTGTTGCAGGCTATGCCATCAACAAGCTGGCACAGATGGTGATGAAGGGCGAGACGGTGGCCGATGGTGCCGACCTTGGCCTGCCGGGCTACGAGAAGATCACGCTCGACGGCAAGGTGATCTATGGCCAGGCCTGGGTGAACGTGAACAAGGCCAACATGGCGGAATACCCGTTCTGATCGGGGACAACCGGGGGGCGGCAGGCCCGCCCCCCGACCCGTGGAGCGGCAAGAAGGCTGGCCATGACGACTGACCTCGTCACGTTCGATCACGTGACCAAGACCTATTCCGGGATCACCGCGCTGGACAGCGTGGGGTTTTCCATTGCCGCCGGAGAGGCGGTGTGCCTTGCCGGGGAAAACGGGTCGGGCAAGTCGACGCTGATCAAGATCCTTGCCGGGGTGGAACAGCCCGACCATGGGCGGATCCTGTTCGCCGGACAGCCGCAGGGTGCCCTGAACCCGCGCCTGTCGGCAGCGGCGGGCATCAAGGTGATCTTTCAGGATTTCAGCCTGTTCCCGAACCTGAGCGTGGCCGAGAACATCGCCTTTTCCGCCGAACTGGGCCACGGCACGCGGTTGGTGCAACGGGCGCGGATCGCCGACACGGCGCGGGCCACGCTGGCACGGACCGGCGTGGACATTCCGCTGACTGCGGCGGTCGAGACGTTGTCGGTTGCGCACAAGCAGCTCGTCGCCATCTGCCGGGCGCTGGCGACCGAGGCGCGGCTTATCATCATGGACGAACCCACCACCGCGCTGACCGAGCGCGAGGTGCGGGTTCTGCTGGATATCATCCGCCGCCTCAAGGCCGACGGGGTGGCGGTGCTTTTCGTCAGCCACAAACTGGCCGAGGTGCTGGAGGTCTGCGAAAAGGTCATCGTGCTGCGCAACGGGCAGAAGGTGGCCGAAGGTCCCGCGGCCGACTTCGATGCCGCCAGCCTGACCCGCCACATGACCGGCCGCGACGTGGCAGAGGCGCCGCCCGCGCCCCTGCGCGCTGACGCGCCCGAACTGATGCGGGTCGAAGGTTTGTCCAAGGCGGGGGCCTTCGAGGATGTCAGCTTTACCCTGCGCGCGGGCGAGGTCCTGGGGGTGTCGGGCCTTCTGGGATCGGGCCGCACGGCGCTGGCCAAGGCGCTGTTCGGGCTGGTCGCGCCCGAGCGGGGCCGGATCACGCTTGATGGCCGTCCGGTGCCCCTTGGCGATCCGCTGGCGGCGGCCGGGGCGGGGATCGGCTATGTGCCCGAGGACCGTCTGACCGAGGGGCTGTTCCTGACACAGAGCATCCTGCAGAACATCTCGGTCGGCAGGCTTGATGCGCACGGGGCTTCGGGCATCCTCGACATCGGCGGGTTGATGGCCGAGGCGCGGGACTGGCTGAAACGCCTGTCGGTCAAGGCACCGGACCCCGACGCGCCGGTGCGGTCGCTTTCGGGGGGCAACCAGCAGCGGGTGGTGCTGGCGCGCTGGATGGCGCGCAGCCCCCGCGTTCTGGTGCTGAACGGGCCTTCCGTCGGTGTCGACGTGGGGTCCAAGGCCGGAATTCATGGCATCATCGCCGGCCTTTCGGCGCAGGGCCTTGGGGTGATCGTGATTTCCGACGACCTGCCCGAGGTGCTGGCAACCTGCCACCGCATTCTTGTCATGAAGGCGGGGCGGCTGATCGAGGACATCCCCTCGGGTCAGGTTTCCGAGACCGATCTTGCACACAGGCTGGCGTCATGAGCACCCTCTGGACCCGGAACGAGACGCTGGTGGCCCTTGTCATCGTCGCCTTCTGCGGGCTGGCGGCCCTGTCGGACCCCGGCTTTCTGTCGGTGGCCACACTGACCGATCTTTTGCGCGGCGGGATCGTGCTGGGGATTTTCGCGGTGGGGGCGCTGATCGTCCTGATCTCGGGCGGGATCGATGTCAGCTTCACGGCCATCGCCGCCTTCACCATGTATGTCACGGCGATGCTTCTGAACGCTGCGATGCCCTGGATTCCATGGTGGGCGGCGCTTCTGACGGGGATGGGGATCGGGGCCTGCCTTGGTGCGATCAACGGCGTCCTGATCGCCGTGATGGGCCTGCCCACGCTGATCGTGACGCTGGGCACGCTGTCGGTCTTCCGGGGCTTCATGCTGACCTTCATCGGGCAGAAGCAGATCACCACGCTGCCGCCGGGGATGCGCGAATTCGGGCGCATGATGATCGTGCGGGGCGAGAATGCGGATGGCTCGTTCTATTCGCTGCACGCGGCATTCCTGGTGACGGCAGGGGCCATCGGTCTGACATGGTTCATCCTGCACCGCACCATGCTGGGGCGGCAGGTCTTCGCCATCGGAGGATCGGTTGAAAGCGCGCGGCGGATCGGCATCGACGTGCGCGGCGTGCAGTTCTTCGTCTACGTCTATGTGGGGGCGCTGGCGGGGCTCGCCGGGATCATCCATTCCAGCATGGCGCGGGTGGCGAACCCGTTCGACCTGGTCGGGCTGGAACTGTCGGTGATCGCTGCCGTGGTGCTGGGGGGTGCGCGGCTGGCGGGGGGGCATGGCACCCTGACCGGGACGGTGCTTGGCGTGGCGCTTATCGTTCTGGTGCGCAACAGCTTGATCGTGCTTGGAATCCCTGCAACATGGCAATCGGTGGCCATCGGCGTGCTGATTCTGATCGGCACCGGCCTGCCCGCCTGGCAGGCCAAGCGCGCCGCTGCACAGGCCGCATGAAGGGGGGGCGCGCATGAAACTTCTGCACTCCACCGAAGGCCGCCTTGCCGTGATTGCGGCCGTCGTCTTCCTTGCGATGTCGGCGCTGGCCCCGGACAGGTTCCTGAGCGTCCAGAACATGACCTCGATGGCCTTCCAGTTCCCGGAATTCGCGATCCTCGCGCTGGCGATGACGGTGACGATGCTGACGGGGGGGATCGATTTGTCGGTGGTGGGCATCGCCAACCTGTCGGCCATCATTGCGGCCACCATCCTGACGCAGGTGACGGGGGGCGGTGCGGGAACTGTGCTGATCGCCTTTGCCGCCGCGACCGGTGTGGGCGTGGCCGCAGGGCTGATGAACGGCGTTCTGGTGGCCAGCCTCGGGCTGCCGCCGATCCTGGCCACGCTGGGTTCGGGGCTGATCTTCACCGGCATCGCCATTGCCCTGACCGGAGGGTCGGCGGTGATGGGGTTCCCCGATGCGACGGCCTGGATCGGCAATTCCACCGTGCTGGGCATCCCCACGCCGCTGATCCTGTTCGGGCTGCTGGCGCTTGCAATCTCTTTGCTGCTGACGCGAACGGGCTTCGGGGTGAAGCTCAGGATGTACGGCGCAAACCCTCTGGCGGCGCGCTTTGCGGCCATCAACATCGATGCCATGCTGATCAGGGTCTATGTCCTGTCCGGGGCGCTGGCCGCCATCGCGGGCATGGTCGTGATGAGCCGCGCCAACTCTGCCAAGGCCGACTACGGGTCCAGCTACCTGCTTCTGGCCGTGCTGATCGCGGTCCTTGGCGGGGTCAACCCCTACGGTGGCTATGGCAAGGTCATCGGCGTTGTGCTGGCCGTCCTGACGATGCAGTTCCTGTCCTCGGGCCTGAACATGGTCGGCGTGTCGAACTTTGCGCGCGAGCTGATCTGGGGCAGTCTGCTGATCTTGGTAATGATCGTCAACACCTGGCGCGCCACCGGCCGCCGCACCTGAACCGGGAGAGAGCCATGAAGAAGATCCTCAACAACCCTGTCGACTATGTCGACGAGATGCTGGCAGGCCTTACCGCCGCGCACCCCGGGTTCTACCGGCTGCACGGCGGGTCGGGCCGCGTCGTGGCGCGGTCGGGGGCGGGCAAGCCCGGCAAGGTGGGCATCGTGACCGGGGGCGGGTCGGGGCACCTGCCGGTCTTCACGGGCTATGTCGGCCCCGGCCTGCTGGACGCCTGCGCCATCGGCGATGTCTTTTCGTCCCCGTCGGCCGAACAGATGGCGGATGCGATCCGCGCCGCGCACCAGGGCGCGGGCGTGCTGCGCCTTTACGGCAATTACGGTGGCGACATCATGAACTTCGATATGGCGGGCGACCTTGTCGGGTTCGAGGATATCCGCTGCACCTCCGTGATCCTGGCCGATGACGTGGCCTCGGCACCGCCGGCAGAGGCTGCCAAGCGGCGCGGCGTGGCGGGGATGGTCTATGCCTTCAAGATCGCGGGCGCGGCGGCCGAGGCGGGGCACGACCTCGACGGGGTCACCCGCGTGGCGCAGAAGGCGGCGGATGCCTGCCGGTCTGTGGGGGCCGCGCTTTCGCCCTGCACCGTGCCGCAGGCCGGGAAACCCACCTTCACCATCGGCGAGGACGAAATGGAGATGGGCATGGGCATCCACGGCGAGCCCGGCGTCTGGCGGGGGCAACTGCGCCCCGCCGATGCGATTGCCGCAGAGATGATGGACCGTCTCCTGTCGGACATGCCCCTGACGAAGGGGGACCGCGTGTCGGTCATGGTCAACAGCCTTGGCGCGACCCCGCCGGAGGAGCTGTACATCCTTTACCGTGTCGTGAAGGCCCGCATCGAAGCCGCCGGGGCGACGGTGGTGATGCCGCTGGTGGGCCGCTATGCCACCAGCATGGAGATGACGGGGGTCTCCTTCACCCTGTGCAAGCTTGATGCCGAGTTGGAGGGCTTCCTGACCGCCCCCTGCGACTGTGCGTTCTGGAGCGTGAAATGACGCTGACCGTTGCCGATCTGCGCCGGGCCGTCACCCGGCTGACCGCAGCGATGGAGCGGGACTTCGACGCCTTGAACACCGCGGATGGCGCCTTGGGCGACGGAGATCTGGGCGTCACGCTGACGCGGGGGATGCGGGCAATCACCGAGTTGTCGCCGGGTCTGCCCGACGATCTGGGGCAGGCTCTGCTTGCTTGCGCGCAGGCCTTCACCAAGACCTCCGGCTCGTCCTACGGCACGCTGATGGCCACCGGGCTGATGTCGATGGCCAAGGCCTTGCGCGGGCGCACAGAGGTCGGGGCGTCAGAGGTGTCTGCCCTGATCGCGGGGGCACGCGACGCGATGCAGGCGCGGGGCAAGGCGGAACTGGGCGGCAAGACGGTGCTCGACAGTCTGGATGCCATGGCCAGGGCAACGGCGGGGCTTGACGATCCCCGGGCAGTGGCCGAGGCGGCAGCGACCGGTGCGGCCAAGGCGCAGACAGAAATGCGGGGCCGTGTCGCCACCATCGGCCGGGCGCGCATCTTCGGTGAAAAGACCATCGGGATGGACGATCCGGGGATGCTTGCGATGACGGCAATCGCCGGGGCGATTGCGGGGCGGCAGCGGGCCTGAGGTGACCGTTCCTGCGCAGGCACCTGGCGGCAGGCCGATTCCGGTCCGGAAAGCCGGGTGCGTCAGTTTCGCACCCTGCCGGGGGTTGCGGGGGTGCCTGGCGGTGCGGCGCCCGCCCGCCCCTACCACTTTGGCGGCGGGTTCCCGTCATGCGTTGCGTGGTCAGCCTCGCTGAAGCGGTCCACGGCGAACTGGCCCTGATGCCAGTAGGGATAGATCAGCGGCGGGCGGCTGACGGTGTTGAGGCGCCCAAGCTCCCCTGCCGTCAGGCGCAATGACACTGCCGCGATGTTGTCGGCGAACTGCGCCGCCGTCCGCCCGCCCACCACCAGCGACGACACCGCAGGCCGCGTCAGCAGCCAGGCCAGCGCCACCTGGGCGGCCGAAACGCCATGGGCGGCCCCCACGTCGACCAGCACGTCGATGATGTCCCACAGCCGGTTCCTGTCGCGGACCGGCGGTTCCGTCCAGCCTGCGAACTGGCGCGTCCCTTCGGGCGTGGGCCTGCCTCTGCGGTGCTTGCCCGTCAGCAGTCCCGCCGCCAGCGGCGACCACACCAGCACCCCCAGCCCCTGATCGACGCTGATCGGCAAAAGCTCGTATTCCGCCTCGCGCGCCTCCAGCGTGTAGTGGATCTGCTGGGTGACGAAGCGCACGCGGCGGTCGCGTTCCGACGCCATCAGCGACTTCATCACATGCCAGCCGGAGTAATTCGAGCAGCCGACGTAGCGCACCTTTCCCTGGGTCACAAGGGTGTCGAGCGCTGCCATCTTCTCCTCGACCGGGGTCGTGCCGTCCCATTCATGCATGTAGTAGATGTCGATGCGGTCGGTGCGCAGCCGCTTCAGGCTGCGCTCGCATTCGCGGATCAGGTGCCAGCGGCTGGTGCCCTCGTCATTCGGCCCCGGCCCCACCCGCATCCGCGCCTTCGAGGTAACCAGCACCTGATCGCGCCGCCCTTCCAGCACCTCGCCCAGAATCTCCTCGGCGACCCCGCTGGAATACATGTTGGCACAGTCGAACACGTTCACGCCGTGGTCGATGCACAGATCGACCAGCGCCCGCGCCTCGGGCAGGCCCTGATTGCCGACACGGGCGAAGGGCCCCACGCCGCCGAAGGTGAAGGTACCCATTGCGATCGCCGACACCTTCAGTCCGGACCGGCCGAGTGTCCTGTATTCCATGACAAATCTCTCCATTGCAGGATGCGCGGTTTATCCTGTGCCGGTCCGCGCGCAATATCCAGTGCCAAATCGCGGCGGCCCCGCACAGAAAGGCCGGTCCCGGCGCGGGCGGCGTGACAGGACGTGGCCGCTCAAGGCAATGGCACCCCTGCCCCCTGTGGCAGGGGCGTGGCGCAAGACCTGTCCCGCAGCCAGGGCGCGCGCGGTTTCGCCCCGGCGTCCCCTGGCATCGGCAAGGGCCGGCCCGGAAAGGATGACCCGCGCAACCGCAACCGGCTTGTCAGAAGAAAGGCGCGCAAGCCGGTGATGGCCCGAGCGGCACCATATCATGGCGGTGTCGAAGCGCCGTCAATGCCCATCCGGGCAAGGGATATGCCAGATGTCGGAGACCGCCATCACCCGCCTGCCCGATCCATCGGGATTCATGCAAGATGCGTTCTCTGCGGTCCTCCGTGATGGCGCGCGCAAACTGATCGGGCAGGCGATCCCTGTGGAACTGGCCAGGCGGATGGCGGCGTTTTCCCCCGGCAGGCTCAAGGACGGGCGGGCGCGCGTTGTCCGGCAGGGTCATCTGCCGGAACACGGGGGTGATGACGGGCATTGGCCCTGTGCCGGTGAAGGTGACGCGGATGAGGGGTCGGGGCACCGGAGAAGACAAGATCACCCTCCCGCCCGGCATTCTGCCGCGATACCTGCGCAAGGCGAAGTCCGTGGCGGACTTGCTGCCATGGCTATATCTGAAGGGTGTGTCTGCGGGCAATTTCAGCGGGGCACCCGGTGGCCTTGCCGGGACCGAATGCCAGGGGGCTGTCGGCCAGGACCATCACGCCGCCACAGGCCGGCTGGTGGACGGACTGTGACGCATGGCTGCGGCGCGACCTTGGCAAGCGGCGGTTCCTCTGCGTCCGGGCGGATGGCATTTGCTTCAGGCCGCGAATGGCTGCGGAAAAACAATGCATTCCACTGATCGCCGGTGCCGATGAACAGGGCCGCAAGGAACTGCCGCCGATAACCGACGGTTTTCGCGAAAGCACGCAGCGCTGGCGCGGCCTGCTCCCCGATCTCAAGCGGCGCGGCCTGAAACAGAACCCGCAACCGGCCTTCGGCGACGGTGCCCTTGGGTTCTGGACGGCGCTGCGCGGGGTCTTCGCCGCAACGCGCGAACAGCGATGCCGGGCCCACACGGCGATGAACATGCTGAACGCGCTGCCGAACCCCGTGCAACCCAAGGCAAAGGGCGATCTGCACCACATCCGGCAAACCGCGACAAAAGCCAAAGCCAACCTGCTCAGCGGTCGCGGAATTGCGGTGTGCGCTTTTCCAGGAAGGCCGCCATGCCTTCCTTCTGGTCTTCCGTGGCGAACAGCGCGTGGAACAGGCGGCGTTCGGAAAGCAGGCCCTCCCGCAGGCCGGTCTCCTGCGCGCGGTTGACCGCCTCTTTCGCGGCCAGCACCGAGAGCCTTGATTTCTGGGCGATGCCAAGGGCGATCTTGCGGGCCTCGTCCAGCAGCAGCCCCGCCGGTACGACGCGGCTGACCAGACCGCTGCGTTCCGCTTCGGCGGCATCCATGAAGCGGCCCGTCAGGTGCATGTCCATGCTTTTGGCCTTGCCGATGGCGCGCGTCAGCCGCTGGGTGCCCCCCATGCCGGCGATGATCCCAAGGTTGATCTCGGGCTGGCCGAACTTTGCCGTATCGGCCGCGATGATGAAATCGCACATCAGCGCCAGCTCGCACCCGCCGCCCAGGGCATAGCCGGCGACGGCGGCGATGACGGGTTTGCGCACGCGCAGGATGGCCTCGGCCTCGGGGCCGAACAGGTCGGTGCCAAAGACATCGACAAAGCCCTGGCGCGCCATGTCGCGGATATCGGCCCCGGCGGCAAAAGCCTTGTCCGACCCTGTCAGAAGAATGCAGCGCACCTTGGGGTTCGCATCGGCCGCCGTCAGGCAGGCGGCCAGTTCCTGCATCAGTTTCAGGTTCAGCGCGTTCAGCGCATCCGGCCGGTTGAGCCGGACCAGCGCCACCTCGTCTTCGATCTCGACGATCAGGGTTTCATAGGGCATCGCGGTCTCCGGTCTTTTGTCCCCTATCAGGTATCAGCCCGGTGCAAGTGTTCAAGTCATGTCTGGCAGACAGGGCAGAAGAAAGATGACCGGCCCGACTGGACGATGCGCGCAATCGTGCCGGTGCAGCCCGGCGTCTGACAGGGGGCGCCTTCACGGCCGTAAACATGGAAGCGATGCTGGAAATAGCCAAGCGCGCCATCGGACTGCCGGTAGTCGCGCAGCGATGAACCACCCGCCTCGATCGCTTCGCTCAGGACCTGGCGGATGATCGGCACCAGCCCTGCCACACAGGCCGCAGGCAGGCCGCCCGCCGTCCGCACAGGGTTCACACCGGCGCGGAACAAGGTTTCGCAGACGTAGATATTGCCCAGCCCGGCAACTGTGCGCTGATCCAGCAGCGCGGATTTGATCGGCGTGGCGCGCCCCTTCAGCCGGGCAACGAGGCGGGGTTCGTCAAAGTCATTGCCAAAGGGTTCGGGGCCAAGGCTTGCCAGCAGGGGATGCGCGTCTGCCGCCCCGGTGGCGATCAGGTCCATCACGCCGAAGCGGCGGGCATCGTTGAAGGTGATGCGCGCGCCATTGGCCATGGTCAGCACGACATGGTCATGTTTCTGCGGCGCGGGGTGGTCATGGTGAAACCGCGCCAGCGGCGCACCGGACACCAGCATCCGGCCCGACATGCCCAGATGGATCAGCAGGGTTTCCCCCGACGACAGGTCGGCAAGGATGTACTTGGACCGCCGCCGCAGCCGGTCCACCCGCCGGCCCGTCAGGCGTTCGGCCATGCCGGGCGGCAGGGGCCGGCGCAGATCGGGCCGGTTGACCTGCGCCTGCGCGATCACCTGCCCGGTCATCACCGGGTCCAGCCCGCGGCGGACGGTTTCAACCTCGGGCAGTTCGGGCATCTGCGGACCTTTCAGGGGGTTCGGGCGGATGGGATTGTCGGCGGCCCAGACTATGGCATCCGCGCGGGGCTGACCAGCCTGCGGCAGATTGAGGATTTGTCACCGGGGGCGGGACGCTGTATCCCAGCCGGACCAGGACCGGGCAGGGCGCAGCATGAGTGACCAACAGCAGACCACGCATTTCGGCTTTCAGACCGTCGGGGAAGGCCACAAGGCCGGTATGGTGCAGGGCGTGTTTTCGCGCGTGGCGTCGAAATACGATGTGATGAACGACCTGATGTCGGGCGGCGTCCACCGCCTGTGGAAGGACGCGATGATGGACTGGCTGGCCCCGCGTGCGGGCCAGCGGCTGCTGGATGTGGCGGGCGGCACCGGGGATGTTGCTTTCCGGTTCCTCAAACGCGCGCCCGGGGCCACGGCGACGGTTCTGGACATGACCGAGCCGATGCTGATCGCGGGGCGCAGGCGCGCCGAGGCCGAACGCCTGGCCGACCGGCTGGACTGGGTGGCGGGCGATGCGATGGCGCTGCCCTTTGCCGCAGACAGCTTTGATGTCTGCACCATCAGCTTTGGCATCCGGAACGTCACCCGCATTCCCGATGCCCTGGCCGAGACCTGCCGCGTGCTCCGGCCCGGCGGGCGGCTGATGGTGCTGGAATTCGGCCGGATTCCGGTGCCGGGCCTGCAATGGGCCTATGACCGCTATTCGTTCAATGTCATTCCGGTGATGGGGCAGGTCGTGGCGGGGGACCGGGACAGCTATCAGTATCTGGTGGAATCGATCCGCCGCTTTCCGGATCAGGAGAGCTTTGCGGACATGATCCGCTCGGCCGGGTTTGCGCAGGTCAGGTACCGCAACCTGAGCCTTGGGATTGCCGCCCTGCATTCGGGATGGAAAATCTAGGTGCGCGGCCCCCACAACATCTGGCGGCTGGTCCGCACCGGTGCCACGCTGGAACGGACCGGTGCGATGAACGTGGTGCTGGAGGCGTTCCGCGCCCCGCCGCGCCTGCGTCTGGTGGCGCGGATTCTGGGCTGGCCGTTCAAGTGGCTGGGCCTGAAAGGGGACCCGGCCCTGCCGCCTGCCACGCGGGCGCTGACGGCGCTGGGGCCTGCCTATATCAAGTTCGGGCAGATCCTGTCGACCCGGCCCGATGTGGTGGGGGATGAACTGGCGGACCAGCTGAAATATCTGCAGGACAAGCTGCCCCCCTTTCCGAACGCCATCGCCAAGCAGATGATCGAGGCGGAACTGGGCCTGGCCGTCGACCAGGCCTTCCGCGAATTCTCGGAACCGGTCGCCGCCGCCTCGATCGCGCAGGTTCACCGGGCAAAACTGGCCGATACCGGCGAGGATGTGGCGGTGAAGGTGCTGCGCCCGAACATCGAGCGGGCCTTCCGCACCGATATCGACGCCTTTTATCTGGCCGCCCGGATGATCGAGCTTTTGTCGCCGGCCTCGCGCCGCCTGCGCCCGATGGATGTCATCGCACATTTCGAGGGCGTCGTGCTGGGCGAGCTGGACCTGCGGCTTGAAAGCTCTGCCGCGTCGGAATTTGCCGCGAACACGGCAGAGGACGAAGGGTTTCAGGTGCCAAGGCCGGTCTGGTACCTGTCGGGCCGCAGCGTGATGACGCTGGGCTGGGCCGAAGGCCTGTCGATGGCCGACAACGCGGCCATTGACGCTGCGGGCCATGACCGCCGGATTCTGGGTGCCCGCGTGCTGCATCTGTTCCTCAGCCATGCGCTGCGCGATGGCTACTTCCACGCCGACATGCACCAGGGCAACCTCAAGGTGGCGGCGAATGGCGACATCATCGCCTATGACTTCGGCATCATGGGCCGGATCGATGAATACACCCGCCGCGTCTACGCCGAGATTCTGTTCGGCTTCATCCGCAAGGATTACCGGCGCGTGGCGGAAGTGCACTTTGAGGCCGGCTATGTGCCTGCCGACCGTGATATCGATGAATTCGCCCGCGCGCTGCGGGCCGTGGGCGAGCCGATCTTCGGCATGGATGCCAGCCGCATTTCGATGGCACGCCTGCTGGCCTATCTGTTCGAAGTGACCGAACGGTTCGGCATGGAAACGCGCACCGAGCTGATCCTTTTGCAGCGCACCATGGTCGTGGTGGAAGGTGTCGCGCGCAGCCTGGACCCGCATATCAACATCTGGCAGGTCGCAAAGCCCATCGTCGAAGGCTATATCGCCGCCAACGTGGGGCCGAAGGCAATCCTGCGCGATCTTGGCCGGACCCTGCGGGTGCTGTCGCGCTTTGGTCCGAAGCTGCCCCGCCTGGCCGAGGCGCAATTGATCCGCCAGGCAGACCCGGCGCGGCCCACCGCTCTGCGTGATCGCAACCCGGTGGTCTGGATGCTGGCGGGGGCCGGTCTTCTGGCTGCGGGTGTGTGGATCGGGACCCTGCTGTAGACGGCTGCCGGAAAGGGCCTGCCGCAGGGGCTGCCGGGACGGCAAGCGGAAAGCTTTTGCGCCTGCGCGCCTTGCGCATTCCGGCCGGGGCCAACGCCCCTGCCCTGCCCTGCGTGTGCCGCGCGCCCGCCCCGCCCCCGGCGGGCGCTTGCCTTTCTGGGCCGGGGGGTGCGCGGGTCTTGTGTGGGGCGTCCCGCGCGGGCGGGGCGGAAGGTCTTGCCACATTCCGCCAGCCTCCGCTGCCATGGCAGGGGCCATCGCCCCTGCCCCAGCGCTGCGCCGCCCCTTGGACAGCCGGGGGCCAAAGCCCCCGGCCAGCGCCCGACCCGCCCCCGGCGGGCGCTTCGCTCCCGCCGGGTCGGGCGCTTGCCTATCGTGGTGCCTGAACCTGCCGGTCTACAGGGCACCGTGCCGCGCGGGCGGGGGAAACGCGGTGCGTTTCCTGTTCCCGCCCGTGGATGGGCCGCAAGGCCTTGCCACAATCCGCCTGCCCCCGCTGCCATGGCAAAGGCCATCGCCTTTGCCACAGCGCTACGCTGTGACCACGCCAGCCGGGGGCCAAAGCCCCCGGCCAGCGCCCGACCCGCCCCCGGCGGGCGCTTCTCGCCCGCCGGGTCGGGCGCTGGCCT
>JADCEL010000064.1 GCA_020250125.1 Rhodobacter sp. | reverse complement strand
TCGCCCCTTGCCTGCGGGCTTAAGCCCTTCGGCAATCGGATCGCGGAAAGGCTCCACCGGAGCCTTTCCGGCCGATCCTCCGGGCGCGCGGTTTCCAACCTTGCCGCGCGTTTTCCTGAGGGACTTTCGCCCAGTGTCTTCGGTTTGCACCTGGTCCTGCCGACGCCTGCGCGACACAAGACTGAGATGCGGTGTTTCCACAAATCATCATCATGCTCTAAGCCGCGCGGGCGGCGGCCACCGATTCTTCCAGAATGTCCATCGCTTCGGCGAAATGGGCATCGGGGATGGTGATGGGGGCGAGGAAACGGATCACGTTGCCATAGACACCGCAGGTCAGCAGGATCAGCCCGCGCTTCAGCGCCTCCATCCGCACGCGCCCGGTCAGGCCCGGATCGGGTTCATGCGTGGTGGCATTGGCAAACTCTACCGCCACCATGAAACCCGGGCCGCGGATGTCCACGATTTCGGGCGTGACCGAGCGGATCGCCTCAAGCCGCTGTTTCAGCCGCCCGCCCAACTCGTTGGCGCGCGCACAAAGGTCTTCCTCCTCGATCACGTCAAGAACGGCATTGGCGGCGGCGATGCCAAGGGGGTTGCCGCCATAGGTGCCGCCCAGACCGCCGGGATGGGCCGCATCCATCAGCTCTGCCTTGCCGGTCACGGCGGCCAGCGGCAGCCCGCCTGCCAGGCCCTTGGCCATCGTGGTCAGATCGGCGGCAACCCCGTAAGCTTCCATCGCGAACAGGGTTCCGGTCCGCGCAAAGCCGGTCTGCACCTCGTCCGCGATCATGACGATGCCGTGTTCGTCGCACAGCTTGCGGATTGCGCGCACCAGGCCCTTGGGCGCGGGATAGAAGCCGCCTTCGCCCTGCACGGGTTCAAAGATGATCGCGGCGACGCGCGCGGGGTCAAGATCGGCCTTGAACAGCTTGGTCAGGCCCGCCATCGCGTCTTCGGTGGTGATGTTGTGCACCTCTTGCGGGAAGGGCACGTGCCAGACATCCGGCATCATCGCGCCGAAGCCCTTCTTGTAGGGGTCCACCTTGCCGGTCAGCGACATGCCCATGAAGGTCCGCCCGTGGAACGCCCCGCCAAAGGCGATGACGCCAGAGCGGCCGGTGGCGATGCGCGCGATCTTCACCGCATTCTCGCAGGCCTCTGCGCCGGTGGTGACGAAAACGGTTTTCTTCGGAGAATCGCCGGGTACCAGGGCATTCAGACGCTCGGCCAGGCGGATATAGGGCTCATAGGGCAGGACCTGATGGCAGGTATGGGTGAATTTGGTCATCTGACTGGCGACAGCCGCCATCACCTTGGGGTGGCAGTGCCCGGTGTTGACCACGGCGATTCCGGCGGCAAAGTCGATATAGCGGTTGCCCTCGATATCCCAGACCTCGCTGTTGAGCGCGCGATCGGCATAGATCTGCGTCATCATCCCGACCCCGCGGGAAATGGCATCGTCGCGGCGGCGGGCAACTTCGGCGTTCAGCATGTCAGGCTCCATCAAGGCCGCGTCTTTTGCCGCGGACGGCTGGTTTGGCAGCCAATATGATCAAATCCCCGGTCAGGTTCAATGGGCCTTGCGCCGCGCAGCAGGGGGGATGCGGCGGCACCGGCAGGGCGGCCCCGCCCGCCGCAAGGGAATTCCGGTGCCTGACCCGGCCCTGAAAAGAACAGCCGAAAAAAAGCCGGGCGTGATTCACGTTGCGTTAACCTTGTGGCGCGCATGGTGCCATGGCGGATGAGACGAGGTTGCGATGGCTGAAGCTCTGTTATCTTCCACCACACCCTCCACCCCACACACCCCGGGGGATGACGGATCGTCGTGGCTTCGTCTCATTCGTTCCCGCCGCGTCGGCCCCACCACCTTTCATCGCCTTGTGGCCGAACACGGGTCGGCCCGCGCGGCACTTGCCGCACTGCCCGCCATCGCCCGCGCTGCCGGCGTGGAAAACTATGAACCCTGTCCCATTGAGGTTGTGCAGCATGAGCTGGCCCAGGCGCGGCTGGCAGGGGCGCGGATGCTGCTTTACGGCCAGGCGGGATATCCGGCGGCCCTTATGGACCTGCCCGATGCGCCGCCGGTGCTGTGGGCGCGCGGCGATGTTGCGCTGCTGGGCCGGCGGATGGTGGCCCTGGTGGGGGCGCGCAATGCCTCCAGCCTGGGTCTGCGCATGGCGCGGCGGCTTGCCGAAGGCCTGGGCGAGGCCGGATTCGTCATCGTTTCGGGGCTGGCCCGCGGCGTTGATGCGCAAGCGCATATGGCCGCGCTGGCCACCGGAACGGTTGCGGTTCAGGCGGGCGGGGTGGATGTGATCTATCCCGAAGAAAACGCGGACCTGGCCGAACAGATCGGCGGACAGGGCTGCCTTCTGTCGGAACAGCCGCTGGGCACCGTGCCGCAGGCACGGCATTTTCCGTTGCGCAACCGGATTGTGTCGGGGCTTGTGCGCGCGGTCGTCGTGGTCGAGGCGGCCTCCCGCTCGGGCAGCCTGATCACGGCGCGCACCGCGCTTGACCAGGGGCGCGACGTGCTGGCGGTGCCGGGCCACCCCTTTGATGCGCGGGCGGCCGGGTGCAACATGCTGATCCGGGACGGGGCCGTTCTGGCGCGCAGCGCGGCGGATGTGATCGAAGCCATCGGGGCCGCCGTGATTCCCTTGCGCCCGTCATCCGCCCCCCATGCCGAAGACCGCCCCCCGCTGCCCGGCCCGGTACCGCCCCGCCTTGCGCTGTCAGAGGCGGCGGCACTGCACGGGCGCATCCTGTCCCGCCTCGGGCCAAGCCCGGTGGCGGAAGACCAGCTGATCCGCGATATCGCCCTGCCTGCGGCCCAGATCGCGCCCGAACTTCTGGCTTTGGAACTTGACGGAAAGATCATCCGCCAGCCCGGCGGACTGCTGTCGCGCACGGGCGACGGGCCGCGCATCTGACTGACCCTGCCGCGCCGGGACCGCAGGGGGTGCACCGGGCGGCTGGCAGGCCCGGTCACGGCCCCGGACACGTCCGGGGCCGCATCCCCCGGCGCGCAAGGCATCGGGGTGGTGCAGGATGCCTGCCCGCGAAACAGTGCTGCCCCCTGCAGGCGGGTCGATGGGGGCCATGCAGGGCTGCCGTCCTTCCCCGGTTTGGTGCTGCCCCCCCCCGCAGGCGGGTCAGCGGACCTTGCGCTGCCACCCTGGCGTTGCCCCTGCCCTGACGCCGGTGCAGGGGCGTGCCCGGTTGCGTCCATTGACATTGCCCCCCCTCGCCCACATCTTGCCGCGCCACCCCTGCGGCGGTCCCGAAAGAGGTCCTGATGCCAGTCGTCGTTGTCGAATCCCCAGCAAAGGCCAAGACGATCAACAAGTACCTTGGTGCCGATTACACGGTCCTCGCCTCGTACGGGCATGTCCGCGACCTGCCGGCCAAGGACGGGTCGGTCGATCCCGGACATGATTTCGCGATGACATGGGAAATCGCCGCAGACAGCCGGAAGCACGTCCGCGCGATTGCCGAGGCGCTGAAGACCGACGATGTCCTGATCCTGGCCACCGACCCCGACCGCGAGGGCGAGGCGATTTCCTGGCACCTGCAGGAGGCGCTGGCCCCGTCGATCAGGAAGGGCAAGCAGGTCAGCCGGGTGACGTTCAATGCCATCACCAGGGCCGCCGTGACCGAGGCGATGAAGCAGCCCCGTCAGGTGGATCAGGCGCTGGTTGATGCCTATCTGGCGCGCCGCGCCCTGGACTATCTGGTGGGCTTCACCCTGTCGCCGGTCCTGTGGCGCAAACTGCCGGGCGCGAAATCCGCCGGGCGGGTGCAATCGGTCTGTCTGCGGCTGATCGTGGACCGCGAGATGGAGATCGAGGCGTTCCGCGCCCGCGAATACTGGACGGTTGCGGCCAACCTCGTCACCCCGCGCGGGCAGGAGTTCGAGGCGCGCCTGACCGTGCTGGGCGGCAGGAAGCTGGACAAGTACGATATCCCCACCGCCACGGCGGCCGAATTGGCGGTGCAGGCGGTGACCTCGCGCAGCCTGACCGTGAAATCGGTAGAGGCCAGGCCCGCCTCGCGCAATCCCTATCCGCCCTTCATGACCTCGACCCTGCAGCAGGAAGCCAGCCGCAAGTTCGGCATGGGGGCCAAGCAGTGCATGGGCACCGCCCAGCGCCTGTATGAGGCGGGCCACATCACCTACATGCGCACCGACGGCATCGACATGGCCCCCGAGGCGGTCATGGCCGCGCGTGATGAAATCAGGCGCCGCTTCGGTGCCGCCTATGTTCCTGACAGCCCGCGCATGTACAAGAACAAGGCGAGGAACGCGCAGGAAGCGCATGAATGCATCCGCCCCACCGACATGCAGGCAAGCCCCGATTCGCTGAAGCTGGAGCCGGATCAGCGCAAGCTGTACGACCTGATCTGGAAGCGCACGATCGCCAGCCAGATGTCCGCAGCCCGGATGGAACGCACCACCGTTGATGTGGCCAGCGCCGATGCGCAGGTGGAGTTGCGCGCGACCGGTCAGGTGGTGCTGTTTGACGGGTTCCTCAGGGTCTATGAAGAAGGCCGCGACGACGAGGACGAGGATGAGGGCCGCCTGCCCCAGATCCTGCAGGGTGAACCGGCAGAAAAGCGCGGCATCACGCCCGAGCAGCATTTCACGCAGCCGCCGCCGCGCTATACCGAAGCGACCCTGGTCAAGCGCATGGAAGAACTGGGCATCGGCCGCCCTTCGACCTATGCCTCGATCCTGACGACGATTCAGGACCGTGACTATGTCCGCAAGGACAAGAACCGCCTGATCCCCGAAGACAAGGGGCGGCTGGTGACGGCGTTCCTGAGCAACTATTTCCGCAAATATGTCGAATATGATTTCACCGCCGATCTGGAAGGCCAGCTTGACGATGTCTCGGCCGGAGAGCGCGACTATAGGGAAGTGCTGGCCCGGTTCTGGCGCGATTTCTCGGCGGCCATTGCCGAAACCGCCGATCTGCGGATCGGCGAGGTGCTGGAGAAGATCGATGAATTCCTGGGCCCCCATCTGTACCCGCCGCGCGCCGACGGGTCTGATCCGCGCCTCTGCCAGGTCTGCGGCACGGGCAGGCTGCATCTGAAGACCGCCCGGTCGGGCGGGGCGTTCATCGGCTGCGGCAATTATCCCGAATGCCGCTACACGCGCCCGATTTCGGTTTCGGGTGATGTCGGCGCGGCAGGCTTTGCGGACGGTCAGGTGCTGGGGCAGGACGAAAACGGTTTGCCCGTGACGCTGCGCAACGGCCGGTTCGGCCCCTATGTGCAGCGCGGCGAGGCTGCGGCAGAAGAACCCAAGCCGCCGCGTGCCAGCCTGCCCAAGGGGTGGACCCCTGAAAGCCTGACGCTGGAACGCGCGCTGATGCTGCTGAACCTGCCGCGCCGGATCGGGCCGCACCCCGCAGACGGCCAGATGGTGGAAGCGGCGATCGGGCGGTTCGGCCCCTATGTGAAACACGGGGCGACCTATGCCAACCTTGTGGATGTGGAAGAGGTGTTTACCATCGGCATGAACCGCGCGGTGGAGGTGATTGCGCAGAAGGCCGCGCGCGGGCGCGGCACGCCCGCCGCCGCACAGCCGCTGCGCGATCTGGGCACCCACCCCGATGGCGGTGTTGTGCAGGTGATGCCCGGCCGGTACGGGCCTTATGTGAAATGGGCAAAGGTCAATGCGACCCTGCCGAAGGACCTTTCGCCCGACACCGTGACGCTGGACGAGGCGCTTGCGCTGATCGCTGAAAAAGCGGGCAAGGGCGGCAAGGTGAAGGCCCCGCGCAAGGCTGCGGCAAAACCTGCGGCCAAGGCGGCAGGCGCGAAGACAGCGGCGGCGAAAAAGCCTGCGACCAGAAAGGTGGCCGCCGCAAAGGCCGCGCCGAAAGCCGCAAAAGCCTGAACTGTTGCCGCGCTGCGGCAATTGACTATGGCCGCGCCAATGCCCATGACTGCCGCAAGGTCTGCGGGAGGTTTTGATGAAAAAGGTTTACGGTTCGGCCCCTGCGGCGCTGGACGGGCTTTTGTTCGACGGAATGCTGATTGCTGCGGGCGGCTTTGGCCTGTGCGGCATCCCCGAACTGCTGATCGCGGCGATCCGTGATTCGGGTACGAAAAACCTGACGGTGGCCTCAAACAATGCGGGTGTTGACGGCTTCGGGCTGGGCCTGCTGCTGGAGACGCGGCAGATCAAGAAGATGATCTCGTCCTATGTCGGCGAGAATGCCGAATTCATGCGCCAGTACCTTTCGGGCGAACTGGAGCTGGAATTCAACCCGCAGGGCACGCTGGCCGAACGGATGCGGGCCGGGGGCGCGGGCATTGCGGGCTTTTACACCAGGACCGGCGTCGGCACGGTGATTGCCGAAGGCAAGGATGTGAAGACTTTTGACGGGCAGGACTACATCCTGGAACGCGGGATCGTGGCCGATCTGTCGATCGTCAAGGCGTGGAAGGCCGACCCTTCGGGCAACCTTGTGTTCCGCAAGACCGCCCGCAACTTCAACCCGCCCGCCGCCACCTGCGGCAAGGTCTGCGTGGCCGAGGTGGAACAGATTGTGCCCCTGGGCAGCCTGGACCCTGACACCATCCACCTGCCCGGCATCTATGTGCATCGCATCGTGCAGGGGCAGCACGAAAAACGCATCGAACAGCGCACCGTGCGCAAGAGGGAGGCCGTCTGACCATGTGGGACCGCAATCAGATGGTCGCCCGCGCCGCGCAGGAACTGCAGGACGGCTGGTATGTGAACCTTGGCATCGGCATTCCGACGCTGGTGTCGAATTACATTCCCGCAGGCATCGAGGTGACGCTGCAATCGGAAAACGGCATGCTGGGCATGGGGCCGTTCCCGTTTGAGGGTGAGGAAGACGCAGACCTGATCAACGCGGGCAAGCAGACCATCACCGAACTGCCGCAGACGGCGTTCTTCGATTCGGCACAGAGTTTTGCGATGATCCGCGGCGGCAAGATCGCCATGGCGATCCTGGGCGCGATGGAAGTGGCCGAAAACGGTGATCTGGCGAACTGGATGATCCCCGGCAAGCTGGTCAAGGGCATGGGCGGCGCGATGGACCTGGTGGCAGGCGTGGGCCGGGTGGTGGTGGTGATGGACCACACCAGCAAGCACGGCGAATCAAAGGTGCTGAAGGCCTGTACGCTGCCCCTGACCGGCAAGGGCGTGGTGGACCGGATCATCACCAATCTGGGCGTGCTGGATGTGGTTCCGGGCGGACTGCGCATTGTCGAATGCGCCGAAGGCGTGACCGAAGCCGAATTGCGCGCCGCGACCGAAGCGACGATTGTCGGCTGAGGCGGGGCAGGCCCGCAATTTTGCCACCGGCCCGGCCTGACCGGCAGGGGCATTGCCGGCCGGCCCCGCTACCCCTGTGGCGGCACAGACCGGGTTTCGCGCGGGCCGCGTCTGCCTTAGGCTGGCGGCATGGTCGCCCTGCCCCCCGCCCTGTCTTGCTGGTTTGCCGCAAAAGGCTGGTCGCTTCACCCCCATCAGCTTGCCATGCTGGCGCGCGCCGGTGACCCGGCAACGCTGCTGATCGCGCCCACGGGGGGCGGCAAGACGCTGGCCGGGTTCCTGCCGACACTGGCCGAACTGGCGGACGGTCGGCACAGGGGACTGCATACGCTGTATATCTCGCCGCTGAAGGCGCTGACGGCCGATATCCGCCGCAACCTGCGCGCACCTGTCGAAGGGGCGGGCCTGCCGATCCGGATCGGGGACAGGACGGGCGATACCCCTTACACACAGCGGCGGCGCCAGCGCGCCGATCCGCCGCATATCCTGCTGACCACGCCCGAAAGCCTGGCCCTGCTGCTCAGCTATGAAGATGCCCCCCGCATCTTTGCCGGGCTGCAACGCGTCATTGTCGATGAGGTTCACGCGCTTGCCGAAAGCAAGCGGGGCGATCAGCTGATGCTGTGCCTGTCGCGCCTGCAGGCGCTGTGCCCCGGGCTGCGCCGCGTCGGCCTGTCGGCGACGGTGGAAGACCCGCCTGCGCTGGCCCGGTTCCTGGCGCGCAACCCCGACCCCTGCGGCATCCTGCTGGCCGATCCGGGGCCGGAGCCGGACATTGCCATGCTGGAAACCGATGCGCCGCCGCCATGGTCGGGCGGGGGCGGGCGCCATGCCATTCCGGCGATCCTGGCCGAGGTCAGGCGGCACCGAACGACGCTGATCTTTCACAACACGCGCGCCCAGGCAGAGATCTTCTTTCACGCGCTGTGGATGGAAAACGAAGAGGCCCTGCCCATCGGCATTCACCACGGGTCCCTGGCGCGCGAACAGCGCGAGCGGGTGGAACAGGCGATGGCCGCAGGCGCGCTGCGCGCCGTTGTCTGTACCGGCAGCCTTGATCTGGGCATCGATTGGGGCGATGTCGATCTGGTCATTCAGGTCGGCGCACCAAAGAACGTCAAACGGCTGGTGCAGCGGATTGGCCGCGCCAATCACCGCTACAACGCGCCCTCCAAAGCGCTGCTGGTGCCCGCGAACCGGTTCGAGGTGGTGGAATGCCGGGCCGCGCTGGAAGCGGCGCGCGAGCACGATCTGGACGGCACGCCGCGCGGGCCGGGGCCGCGCGATGTCTTGTGCCAGCATATCCTGCTGCTGGCCTGCGCCGGGCCGGTTGATGCCGATGCGCTTTATGCCGAAGTCATCTCTGCCGGCCCCTATGCCGGTCTGTCCCGGCCCGGCTTTGATGCCTGTCTGGAATTTGCGGCCACCGGCGGCTATGCCTTGCGCGCCTATGACCGCTGGCAGCGGCTGATGCGGCGCGGCGGCCTGTGGCAGCTGCGCGACCCGCGCGCGGCGCAGGTGATCCGGATGAACCTGGGCACGATCATCGACACGGAAACGCTGAAGGTACGTCTGAAGAACCGGGGCGGCGGCACCCCCCTGGGCGAGGTTGAGGAGTATTTCGCCTCGACCCTGACGCCCGGCGATACCTTTCTGATCGGCGGTCAGGTCGTGCGCTATGACGGTCTGCGCGAGATGACGGTCGAGGTGACGCGCCAGCCCGGACGCGATCCGAAGATCGCCGTCTTTGGCGGCACGAAATTTGCCACATCCACCCTGCTGACGCAGCGGATCATGCGCATGTTTCAGCAGCCATCCTGGCCGGACCTGCCCGCGCATACCGCCGCCTGGCTGGCGTTGCAGCGCAAGGTGTCGCGCCTGCCGGAACCTGACCGCCTGCTGGTGGAAAGCTTTCCCTGCGAGGGGCGCGAACATCTGTGCATCTACGGCTTTGCCGGGCGCAACGGGCAGCAGACGCTGGGCCTTCTGCTGACCAAGCGCATGGAGGACGAGGGGCTTCACCCGCTGGGTTTTGTCGCCACCGACTATGCCACGCTGATCTGGGGGCTTGATCCGGTCACCGACCCCGGCCCGCTGTTCGACCCGTCGCGGCTGCGCGACGGGCTGGAGGGCTGGCTTCGGGGCAATGCGGTGATGAAGCGCACCTTCCGCAACTCGGCCATCATCGCGGGCCTGATCGAGCGGACGCATCCGGGCCGCCGCAAGACCGGGCGGCAGGCCACCTTCTCGTCAGATGTGCTGTACGACACGCTGCTCAAATACGATCCCGACCATCTGATGTTGCAGATCACGCGGGAAGAGGCGCTGCGCGGTCTGGTCGACTTTGGCCGGATTGAAGAGATGTTCGCCCGCGTCCAGGGCCGGATCGACCTGTTGCGCCTGCCGCGCCTGTCCCCCCTTGCCGCGCCGATGATGCTGGAAATGGGGCGCGTGCCGGTCGAAGGGGCCGGCCGCGACCGGCTGATGGCCGAGACGGCGGACAGGCTGATGCGCGAGGCCGGGCTTGGCTGAGCCCTTGCCAAGCCGTGGCCCGTCAGGCATCGCATCTGGCATGACCTCCCATGCCTTCACTTTGGCCGACCAGCCGCTGCTGGCCCTTGCGTCAGGCGCGCTGTACTGGCCCGCGCAGGGTCTTCTGTGCGTGTCGGACCTGCATCTGGGCAAATCGGAACGGCTGGCCCGGCGCGGCGGCACCTTGCTGCCGCCCTATGAGACGCGCGAAACCCTGACGCGGCTGGATGGCGTGCTGGCGGCCACGGGCGCGCGCCATGTGGTCTGTCTGGGCGACAGCTTTGATGACGGTGCGGCGGGGGGCGGGCTGGAGGAAGACGATCGCCTGCGGCTGTCCGCCCTGATGGCCGGGCGCAAGTGGACCTGGATCGCGGGAAACCACGATCCTGCCCCGCTTGCGTTGGGCGGCACCCACCGGGCAGAATTCGCCACGGCCGGGCTGACCTTCCGCCACATCGCGGTGCCGGGAGAGACGGGCGAGGTATCCGGCCACTTCCATCCCAAAGCCACGGTCGCGGGGCGCAGCCGCCCCTGCTTTCTGATTGATGCCGCAAGGGTCATCCTTCCCGCCTTCGGGTGCTATACCGGCGGGCTGCGCGCCACCGACCCGGCGCTGGCCGCCCTTATGGGGCCACAGGCCCTGGCCGTGCTGACCGGCCCAAGGGCGCTGGCCATTCCGATGCCCCGCTGATCCGAAACCAGCCTTGGTGCCAGGCCCGTCCGGTCTTGCCACGGCCCCGGCCCATGGCGGTGCCGGTCAGGCCGTCAGGCCGTCCGGTTCCGGCAGCCCCTTTGCCCGGCAGCAGGCCGTCAGCGTATTGGCCAGAAGGCAGGCAATCGTCATCGGCCCCACCCCGCCCGGCACCGGGGTAATGGCCCCCGCCACGGCGGCGGCGCTGGCGTAGTGAACATCGCCCACCAGACGCGTCTTGCCGTCACGCTCAACCCGGTTGATCCCTACGTCGATCACAGTGGCACCGGGGCGGACCATGTCGCCGGTGATCATTTCCGCCCGCCCGACGGCGGCCACCAGAATATCCGCCCCCCGGCACACCGCGCCCAGGTCTTTCGTGCGCGAATGCGCGATGGTCACGGTGCAACTGTCGCCCAGCAGCAGCTGCGCCATCGGCTTGCCGACGATGTTGCTGCGGCCCACCACCACGGCATTCAGCCCGGCCAGCGACCCGTGATGGTCGCGCAGCATCATCAGGCAGCCCAGCGGGGTGCAGGGCACCATCGCCTTTTGCCCGGTGCCCAGCAGCCCGACGTTGGAGATATGGAAGCCATCCACATCCTTGGCCGGATCAATGCTGTTGATCACCAGATCGCTGTCCAGATGTTTCGGCAGCGGCAGTTGCACCAGAATGCCATGCACAGCCGGATCGGCGTTCAACGCGGCAATCAGCGCCAGCAGGTCCGCCTCGGCGGTTTCTGCGGGCAGCTTGTGTTCGAAGGACTGCATCCCGGCCTCAACGGTTTGCGTGCCCTTGTTGCGCACATAGACCTGCGATGCCGGGTCTTCGCCCACCAGCACCACGGCCAGGCCCGGTACCAGCCCGTGTTCATCGCGCAGCCGCGCCACATGGGCCGCGACCTGCGCCCGCACGCGGGCTGCAAACGCCTTGCCGTCAATCACCGTCGCGGTCATCTCATTTATCCCCCCGAAGCGAATCCGGCCCCAGCACGGATTCCTCGCGCGCGATCGACCAGTCGATCAGGCGCCGCCACAGTTTTTCCACCAGCTCAGGCGGCAGGCCCTGCGCCAGGGCATGACGGCGCACATTGGCAACCACCTCTTCCACGCGCGGCGTGATCCGCGCGGGCAGGCCAAGCGTTGCCTTCAACTCTCCCGCCCGGTCGATATAGGCGGCACGGGCCGCGAACAGCCTGACAAGTTCTTCGTCCACGCGGTCTATTTCAGACCGGACATCGGCCATGGTTGCGCAGTCTGCCGGGGATTTCATCGCGGGCGCTCCACCTTCGGGGATGGCTGCGTCTTAGCGCGGGCATCCTTTGCCCGCAACGCGACACCCTGTCAGAACAGCCCTTCGACGTTGCCATCCCCGTTCAGCCGGATCACTTCGGCCGACGGCACCTTGGGAAGGCCCGGCATCGTCATGATCTCACCGCAGATCACCACGATAAATCCGGCCCCGGCCGAAAGGCGCACCTCGCGCACCGGCACCGAATGCCCGGTCGGCGCGCCGCGCAGGTTCGGATCGGTGGTAAAGGAATACTGGGTCTTGGCCATGCAGATCGGCAGGTGGCCATAACCGGCAGCTTCCCAGGTTTTCAGCTGATCGCGGATCGACTTGTCGGCCAGCACCTCGTCGGCGTGATAGATGCGCCTGGCAATGGTTTCGATCTTCTGGAACAGCGGCATCTCATCGGGATAGAGCGGCGCGAAACTGGCGCTGCCGCCTTCGGCCAGCGCCACGACCTTGTGCGCCAGCTCTTCGATCCCGGCAGAGCCATTGGCCCAGTGCCTGCACAGAATCGCCTCGGCCCCCTGTTGGGCGACATAGGCCTTCACGGCGGCCACTTCGGCATCGGTATCGCTGAAGAAATGGTTGATCGCGACCACCACCGGCACGCCAAAGCCTTTCACGTTGCCGATGTGACGGCCGAGGTTGGGGCAGCCCTTTTTCACAGCATCGACATTTTCGGTGCCGAGATCAGCCTTGGCAACGCCGCCGTTCATCTTCATCGCGCGCACCGTTGCCACGATCACCGCGACCGAAGGCTTCAGCCCGGCCTTGCGGCACTTGATGTCAAAGAACTTCTCGGCCCCAAGGTCGGCCCCAAAGCCGGCTTCGGTCACGACATAGTCGCCCAGCTTCAGCGCCGTTGCGGTGGCGATGACCGAGTTGCAGCCATGCGCGATATTGGCAAACGGGCCGCCATGAACGAAGGCAGGGTTGTTTTCCAGCGTCTGCACCAGGTTCGGCTGCATCGCGTCCTTCAACAGGACGGTCATCGCGCCATCCGCCTTCAGGTCGCGGCAATAGATCGGCGTCTTGTCGCGGGTATAGGCAACCACGATGTCGCCCAGCCGCTTTTCAAGATCGGCCAGGTCCCTGGACAGGCACAGGATCGCCATAACCTCGGATGCGACGGTAATGTCAAACCCGGTCTGGCGCGGGAAACCGTTGGAAATGCCGCCCAGGGATACAACGATGTCGCGCAGCGCGCGGTCGTTCATGTCCATGACCCGCCGCCACACGATGCGGCGTTCGTCGATCTCCAGGCTGTTGCCCCAGTAGATGTGGTTGTCGATCATCGCCGACAGCAGGTTATGCGCCGCAGTGATGGCGTGAAAGTCGCCGGTGAAGTGCAGGTTCATCTCTTCCATCGGCACGACCTGGGCATAGCCGCCGCCCGCAGCCCCGCCCTTCATGCCGAAATTCGGGCCAAGGCTGGCTTCGCGGATGCAGACCACGGCCTTCTTGCCGATCCGGTTCAAACCATCGCCCAGACCGACGGTCGTCGTTGTCTTGCCTTCGCCTGCCGGGGTCGGGTTGATCGCCGTGACCAGGATCAGCTTGCCCGACGGCCTGCCTTCCAAGCTTTTGATAAAGTCCTGACCGATCTTGGCCTTGTCATGACCATAGGGCAGCAGATGCTCTGACGGGATGCCCAGCTTTGCGCCGATTTCAAGGATCG
The DNA here is from genome assembly GCA_020250125.1 of Rhodobacter sp. Classification (GTDB taxonomy): domain Bacteria; phylum Pseudomonadota; class Alphaproteobacteria; order Rhodobacterales; family Rhodobacteraceae; genus Aliitabrizicola. The sequence continues at coordinate 5,909 of JADCEL010000064.1, read as the reverse complement.
GCTTTTTCCTGGCTTCGCGGGCAATCTCGATATCGGTCTTCACGGCCATGTGTCACTCCCGTCGGGGCCAATGCCCCCTCCGGCACCCCCTCCGGCGCGGTGATAGCGGAGCGGCCGTGTCGCAGACGGCGCTTTTCCGACCCATCCGGCGCAGAATCCGCCAGCGCCTGTTTCCGATCGGAAACTGCGGCACGCCTGCGGGGAATCATGCCTTGCCGCTGCGCACCTGTGCCAGATGGGCCCAGACCCGCTGGTCGGGAACATGCAGGCACACCTTGTCGCCCAGACAAAGCAGACCTTCGCATTCGACCCAGGCCGTCACCCCCCTGCGTCCCGCTGCGGCGGTCTTGAACGCCTTGCCGAAGCCCGGCAGGGCCGCCTCGATCGGCTTTGCCGGAAGCACGCAGGCGCGGTTCTGCATATCGACAACCAGGGTGGCACCGCTTTGCCCCTGCAGGCGGGATGACGGCGGCAGATGCGACAGGTCGGGAATGCCCTGAACCACCATCGTCGCACCGACAAGGGCAGGGTCAAGGGCATCGACACCCATCCGCGTGGCGATCCCGGCAAGTTCCTCGGCGCTCAGGACCGAAAACTGCCGGACGTTGCGGATGGGGGTGTTGCGCGGATAAAGCGCCATCACGCGGCTGCACGAGGGCCGCGTCAAGCCGCCGTGCGCCTCGCCCTCGGGTCCGTCGAAACGGGCCATCACCGCATCCCGCGCCCGGGCCGTCAGACCCGCCTTGCGGTCAGGAACGGTCCCAAGCCAGACGACTGTTCCGGAAAACGGGGTTGCGATCAGGGCGGGCATGACATTCCTGCGACGGGCAAAGATGTCCGCAAGACCGGGCGGCCAAAGGGGCCGGGCCGGGTCCGCCTGCCGTGGCGGGCAGGCCAAAGCCCCGAATCCTGGCTGGGGCAGGTCCGGGGCGGGGGCCGCTGCGTCACGGGGTCAGGCGGACGGCTCGGGTTCCATTCCGCCACCGGCGCGCGGCACTTTTGGCTTTGTCTTGGGGATCGAGGCAAAGCTTGGGGCATTGCCGCCGCTGGGCGGCGTATTCGCGTCATCCTCGCTGTCCAGCGGCTCACCCGCGATCACCTTGCGGATTTCGTCGCCCGTCAGCGTTTCGTATTCCAAGAGGCCCTTGGCAAGGCGTTCGAAATCGTCGGCCTTCTCGGTCAGTACGCGGTAGGCCGTCTCATAGCCTTCGTCGATCAGACGCTTCACTTCGGTCTCGATCAGCGTCTTGGTATCGGCCGAAACCGAAAAGCCCGCCGTGTTGCCCTGATAGCCTTCGTGCGCCTCGGCATAGTCGATATTGCCGACAGCGTCCGACATGCCCCAGCGCATCACCATGGCCCGCGCCAGCGCGCTGGCCTGCTGAATATCACCCGCCGGTCCCGAAGACACGCCTTCGGCCCCGTACTTGATGATTTCGGCAGCCTTGCCGGCCATGGTCATCGCGATCTTCTGCTTGCCTTCGTCCTTGTGCATGTTCAGCCGGTCCATCTCGGGCAGGCTGACAACCATGCCCAGCGCGCCACCGCGCGGGATGATGGTGGCTTTGTACACCGGATCACACTTTGGCATGTTCATGCCGACAATGGCGTGGCCGGCCTCATGATAGGCGGTCTTTTCCTTTTGATCTGCCGTCAGCACCATAGACCGGCGCTCGGCCCCCATCATCACCTTGTCCTTGGCGCTTTCGAAATCGTCCATCGTGACAAAGCGACGGCCCACGCGCGCCGCCGTCAGCGCCGCCTCGTTCACCAGGTTCATCAGATCGGCCCCCGAAAAGCCGGGGGTGCCGCGCGCGATCACGCGCAGGTCAACATCGGGGCCCAGCGGCACCTTGCGGGCATGCACGTTCAGGATCTTCTCGCGCCCCTTGATGTCGGGGTTCGGCACATGGATCGTCCGGTCGAACCGGCCCGGGCGCAGCAGGGCCGGGTCAAGCACATCCTTGCGGTTGGTCGCGGCCACGATGATGACGCCTTCGTTCGCCTCGAAGCCGTCCATTTCCACCAGAAGCTGGTTCAGCGTCTGCTCGCGCTCGTCGTTGCCGCCGCCGATGCCCACGCCACGGGCACGGCCCACGGCATCAATCTCGTCGATGAAGACGATGCAGGGGGCGTTCTTCTTGGCCTGTTCGAACATGTCGCGAACCCGGCTTGCGCCGACGCCGACGAACATCTCGACAAAGTCGGACCCCGAAATCGTGAAGAACGGCACCCCGGCCTCGCCGGCAATGGCCCGCGCCAGCAGCGTCTTGCCGGTACCCGGCGGGCCAACCAGAAGCGCCCCCTTGGGAATCTTGCCGCCAAGGCGACTGAATTTCTGCGGATTGCGCAGGAATTCGACAATCTCTTCCAGCTCTTCCTTGGCCTCGTCAATGCCTGCGACATCGTCGAAGGTTACGCGGCCATGCTTTTCCGTCAGCAGTTTGGCGCGCGACTTGCCAAAGCCCATGGCCCCGCCGCGCCCGCCGCCCTGCATCCGGTTCATGAAGAAAATCCAGATGCCGATCAGGACCAGGAACGGCAGCCACAGCGAGATCAGCGAAAAGAAGCCCGACTGTTCCTGCGGCTCCACCCGGACTTCGATATCCTTGGCAATCAGACGATCCGCCACTTCCTCGCCCGCCGGCTTGATCGCCACAAGCTGACTGCCATCGTTGGTCCGGATCAGCACACGCTCGCCGTCCAGCGTGACACTCGCCACCTCGCCCGCGTCGACGCGGGCGATGAAATCGGAATAGGAAATCGACCGGGACGAAACCGTGCTTTGCGATCCGCTGAACAGATTGAACAGGGCAAGGATCAGAAGAAACAGGACCACCCAGAACGCGATGTTTCGTGCGTTGCCCACGAAATGCCTCCATAGCCGCCGTCGGGCCTGGTGCCCGCAGCCTTGGCGCTAAGATAGCCATTAAACCGGACGGTTCAATGCGATAAAAGGGAAAGAAAGAATCCATCCGCGCCGCCGGCCAGTTCTGCTGTCCAGCCCGGGGCGTTACGGACAAGGGGTGCCGCGATCAGAACCCCGTCACGCCAGACGGATGGCGATGCCAGAAGCGTGGCCCGCGGCAGGCCCGCATTGCGCCAGTCCCCCGCAGCGGACAGACCCGCCCCGCCAAGGGCCTTTACGTGCAACCCTTTGCTATCAGGACCATAAACTTTCCATCGGCGGTCCCAGATCTGTCCGGGCGCGGCAAGGGTTGAACGCACCGCCTGCCATTCGCGCGTCACGCGCAGCGCCGCGCCGCGCAGGCTGACGCGGCATCCCGCAAGCGTGCCGCCCCGCCCCGCGCCGACCGCCGCCAGAAGCGCCTGCACCGATGCGGCGCGCGGGCCATATTCCGCCGATCCGACCCAGCCCAGCGCCCCGACAAGCAGCCTGCGCCGGATTTCGGCGGGCAGGTCCAGAAACGCTGTCCGGTCCATCACCACATCGCCGCCCTCGATCCGGGCAATCTGGCGGGCGGCGGCCGCAGTCTGGTGTTCCAGGGCGGTTCGGGCCAGGCGCATCTGATCGGCAACGCCTGCCAGGACCGCAGGCGTGATCCCCAGCGGCGCAAGATGCGCCAGCGCGCGGCGCGCCTTCACGCGGTCAAACCGCAGCGCGTCATTGGACGGATCCTCGATCCAGTCCTGCCCGCGCGCCCGCAGACAGGCGCGCAGCTCGTCCCGGCTGACCGACAGAAGCGGGCGAAGCCAGATCATCCCCTGCGCCCGGCGCCGCCCGGACATGGCAGACAGACCATCCACCCCGGCCCGCCGGGCCAGCCGCATCAGCACGGTTTCGGCCTGATCGTCCTGTGTGTGACCCAGGGCCACGGCACCCAGCCCCGCCGCCCTGGCCCAATCCGCAATCAGCGACAGGCGGGCGCGCCGTGCCTGATCCTGCAGGTTTCCGGCCCCGTCCCATCCCTGCCAGTGCAGGGTGTGGTGCGGCACGCCAAGCCCGGCACAAAGCCGGCCCACCCAGGCGGCCTCGGCCGCCGCCTCGGGCCGCAGCCCGTGATCGACCGTCACCGCCTGCACCTTCAGACCGGCGTCGGCGGCAAGCACAAGCAGCGCCACCGAATCGCCGCCCCCGGAAACCGCAAGGCCCAGCGGATGATCCGCCGGGCCCAGCGCGGCCCGGAAGGCCGCCGTCAGCGCAGACACTGCCGCGCTCACGTGCAGCCAAGCCCCTGCATGGCCGTTGCGGCCTGCCCCGCCGGGGCGGAACCGGGAAACCGCACGCCGACCTCGCGCAGGGTCACGCAGGCTTCGGGCACCTGCCCCAGGGTGCCAAGGCTTTGCCCCAGCTTAAGCAGCGCCTCGGGCGCGCGGGGGCCGTCGGGTGTTCCCGAGAAGCTTTCCAGATAGGCCCGCGCGGCATCCGCCGTTTCTCCGACCTGACTCAGGGCTTCGCCGAGCAGAAAATAGGCATCCGCACTCAGGGGGCCGCCCGAATAGGTCTCGGTAAAGGTCTTGAAGAGGTCAGCGGCGGCGCGAAAGTCACCCGTGCCGAGCACCTCCCGGGCCCGGTCAAAGTCTGCCTGTTCACCTACGGCAAGTTCCGGGGCATCCGCCCCCGCGACCGGGGCGGTCAGCGCAGGGGCCGCTGCCGTGCCCGCCTCGCCCCCCAGCGGCGGGGTGGCGGGAAGGGCGGCCACATCCCCGCCTTCCAGTTCGGTCAGACGGAACTCGATATCGCCGATCCGGTTGGTGCCGTCGGTCACGACCTTGTTGATGCGGAACTCCAGCGCTTCGGTCTTCGATGTCAGCTGTGACAGGGCGGCCTCGATGGCATCGATGCGCTGCAACGCTGATCCGCCGCCCAGTCCCGGCTGGCTGGCACCGGTAGCCACCAGTTCCTGGCGCAGGCCGGTCACCTGCTGCGTCAGAAGCGCCAGTTCCGACCGCAGATCGGCCAGGGTCTGGCTGCGGTCATCCTGTGCCGTTGCCGCAAAGGGCAACAGCAACAGCAGGACGACGGCGGGAAGACACCGAAGATGGATCATGTCAGCCTGCCACACCCATCTGCAACACGGTCACGGCCCGGCGGTTCTTGGCGTAGCAGGCCTCGTCCGAACAGATCTCGATGGGTCGTTCCTTGCCATAGCTGACGGTGCGCATCCGGCTTGGGCCGACACCCTGGGAAATCAGGAAATCCTGCACGGCGCTGGCCCGGCGGGCACCCAGCGCAAGGTTGTATTCCCGTGTGCCCTGCTCGTCGGCATGACCTTCGATGATCACGGCGTAATCGGCGTTGGCGTTCAGCCAGGCAGCCTGCCCGATCAGGGTGGTCCGTGCCGCGTCGGTCAGCGTGCTCTGGTCAACCGGAAACAGCACGCGGTCGCCGACCGTCTGCTGGAAATAGGCCGGCGAGGCCGGATTGGACGGATCCCCAAGGCCTGTGGTGGCGATGCCACCGGCACCGTCGCCGCCCATGCCGCCTGCCCCGCCGGCACCGAAGCGGTCGGGATTGTTGCAGGCCGCAAGGCCAAGGACGGCCACCAGCAGCAGGGCTTTTGAAAGACTTCTCATGGGACTTTTCCTTCTTGGTCTTGGGACAATGCCCGACAGCCGCAGGATAGCAAGGATCAGACCGCCCTGCAAACCGGCGCGGTCCGGGAGCTTCGCAGGGTGCTGAAAAGGGGCCGACCGCATCGGCTGCCTGACCGGAAAGCAGGAAACTCTTGCGATTGCGCGCGCGCTTTGCGCATCCTGGCAGGGGCCATCGCCCCTGCCACAGCGCCACGCTGGCATCAGGACCGGCCGGGGGCCAAAGCCCCCGGCCAGCGCCCGACCCGCCCCCGTGCGGGCGCTTCGCCCCCGCCGGGCCGGGCGCTGGCCTTTCGTAGTGCCTGAACCTGCCGGTCTGCTGGGCACCGTCCCGCGCGGGCGGGGGAAACGCG
>JADCEL010000063.1 GCA_020250125.1 Rhodobacter sp. | reverse complement strand
GCCGGGGGCCAAAGCCCCCGGCCAGCGCCCGACCCGCCCATGGCGGGCGCTTCGCCCCCGCCGGGTCGGGCGCTGGCCTCTGTCCCTCCCGGACCTGCCGGTCTACAGGACACCGTCCCGCGCGGGCGGGGGAAACGCGCTGCGTTTCATGGTCCCGCCCGGAGGGGAGAAAGCAGTTTCACCGCTTCCATGTCAGGGGCCATCGCCCCTGCCACAGCACCACGCCGGGATCAGGACCAGCCGGGGGCCGAAAGCCCCCGACCAGCGCCCACCCCGCCACTGGCGGGCGCTTCCAGGCCGCCTGGTCGTGCGCTGGCCTCTGTCCTTCCCGGACCTGCCGGTCTACAGGGCACCGTCCCGCGCGGGCGGGGGAAACGCGGGTCGCGTTTCCTGTTCCCGCCCGGAGAGGCGAAAGGCCGGACCCGAATGCGATGGCAGGGGGCATCGCCCCTGTCCCAACGCAACCTCGCCCCAAGCCCGCCGCGGGCCGGTCATCCCCGCGCCCGGTCAGGTGCTTTGCAGTTCGGCGATCAGCGCATCAAGGTTGCCGCCCTGCCGGTCCAGCATCGCCCCGATCTCGGTGCGGGCAGAGGCAAGCATGTTCACGCCTTCGATGATGATGTTGAAGAACAGCAGTCTGCCGGACTTGTCCGACACATGGAAGCGCACCTCGAAGGGAGATTCGCCCTGCAGGAAGGCCGTGGTGATGACCTCGTAATAGCTTTTGACCGCACGGGCATCGCCAACCTCGATCCGCCCGCCGATGAACTCGCGGAACCGCCGGCCGTACCTGCGGGAAATGAAGCCCTGGAACGCCGTGGTGAAGCCGGCAATCTGCGCCGGGCTGGCCTGCCGCCCCGCCGGGCCAAGCACAGACCGCGCAATCACCGGCACATCGGCATAGCGGACGAACAGCGCCTCGAACTGCGTCAGCATCGCCGCTTCGGACTCGCCCGAGCTGATCACCCGGTTGATCTCGGCCACGACATCGTCGATCAGCCCGCGCGCCTGGCCCACATCCAGCGCCCAGGCGGCGCGGGGCAGGCCCGGTGCCAGGCAGATTGCACCACATCCGGCAACACCAAGGCCCAGCACATGCCGGCGGGAAAGTTCATTGGCCATAGGGATCCTCATAAGGGTCAACGAAATCCGCATCATTCTCTACCGTCTGGCCCAGCTGAAACCGCCGGTTCTGCAGGTAAAGCAGCTTCAGCTGCGCATAGCTGTCGGCGCTGTCATACAGGATCGAATCGATCGTATCGGAATAGCGGTAGCGCCGCCCGAGGCCGGCCAGAATCTGGATTGCGGTCGAGGCATTGGCCTCGGCCGTTGGCAGGGTAAAGCGCAGCGGATCAAGGAAGATGTCCATCACCAGACCCAGCGCGTCGCGGTCGTTCGACGGGCCGACCAGCGGAATTTCCACATAGTTCCCTTCCGCCATGCCCCAGACGTGCAGCGTCTCGCCATATCCGGTCGGCTCGCCTTCAATGCCCATCGCCGTGGCGGGGTCGAACACACCGCCGATGCCGATCGTGGTGTTCACCGCCAGGCGCACGGTGTTTTCCAGCGCCGCGCCGGGACGGGCCTGAAGCAGGCTGTTCACGATATCCGACGGAAGCCCAAGGTTCAGCGAGATGTTCTGTATGCCGCTGCGCAGCGGCCCCGGTGCCACACCGCCATAGCCGAATGCCGACGGGCGCACGATTGTCTGATCAAGCGTCTTGTTGAAGCCGTGAACGCTGCGGTTGCGCCCCTCGTAGGGGTCGGGCGTCACGGCAGGCGGCGGCGGTGCCGAACAGCCGGCAACGGCAAGGCACATCAGGCCGACGCTGATCAGGGGTGTCAGGCACCGCCGGACTGCGGATAAGGGAACGTCAGAAAATGCCATGCGATGCGACTGGTTTGCCCGACCCCATATCATAGGCTTCGGAACGCAATGACAAGGCATAAGCGCCAGATTCCGGCGATGCAATTCCTGATCGTGATATCTGTTGCATCGGCAGGGTTGCAGCTTTCCCGGCCTTGCCGTGCTGCAAGACCCCGGCTAGCGTCGCGCCAAGCGCAATGGAGATGTGCCATGACCCTGATCGAAGCCCGCCTTGCCGACCTTGGCGTCACCCTGCCCGATGCCCCCGCCCCCGCGGCCAACTATGTGCCCTTCGTCACTGTCGGCCCGGTGGTTTACGTCTCGGGTCAGATCAGTCAGGACGGGAACGGTCTGATCAGGGGCAGGCTGGGCGATGACATGACGGTGGCCGAAGGTGCCGCCGCCGCCCGGCACTGCGCAATCAGCCTGCTGGCCCAGCTGCGCAACGCCTGCGGCGGCGATCTTTCGCGTCTGGTGCGGGTGATCAAGCTGACCGGCTTTGTCAATTCGACCCCCGGCTTCACCGACCAGCCCAAGGTGATCAACGGCGCCTCTGATTTTCTGGTGTCCGTTCTGGGTGATGCGGGCCGCCACGCGCGTTCTGCCGTCTCTGCGGCCAGCCTGCCGCTGGGCGTGGCGGTCGAGATCGAAGCCATGTTCGAGATTCGTCCGTGATCACCCGCGTGCCCCTGCCCGGCGCCTTTCTGACGCGCCCACTGGCGCACCGCGCCCTGCACGACCGTGCGGCGGGCCGCCCCGAGAACTCCCGCGCAGCGGTGCGGGCCGGCGTGGCGGCGGGCTACGGGATCGAGATTGATGTCCAGATCTCTGCTGACGGCCAGGCCATGGTCTTTCATGACGAAGATCTCGACCGGCTGACCGCCGGGCACGGCCCGGTCAAGGCCCGCTCCGCCGCCGAGTTGGGCCGGATCCGCCTGCGGGACGCCGAGGATGGCATCCCGACCCTGCCCGAGGTGCTGGCCCTGGTTGCCGGGCGCGTTCCCCTGCTGATCGAAATCAAGGACCAGACGCTGACCATGTCCGAAACCGACGGCAGGCTCGAATCGGCCACCGCCGCCGCCCTGCACCGCTATGCAGGTCCGGTCGCCGTCATGTCCTTCAACCCGCACGCGGTCGCCTGGATGGCCCGGCTGGCCCCGCAGCTGCCGCGCGGGCTGACCACATCAGCCTATGATCCCGCAGACTGGGCACCCCTGCCAGAGGCCACCTGCACCCGTCTGCGCGGCATCCCCGACTATGACCGCACCGGTGCCTCCTTTATCTCGCACGAGGCTGCCGATCTGTCCCGCCCGCGCGTGGCCGCCCTGAAGGCACAGGGGGCCGCGATCCTGTGCTGGACGGTCCGGTCCCCCGCAGCCGAAGACCAGGCGCGCCGGGTGGCGCACAATATCACCTTCGAAGGCTACGCCGCCCGCCACCCCGCTTGATCTTGGCCCCGCATGAACCAGTTTCCCGCCAGGGGGTCCGTCGCATCATTTTCTGTTCACAAATATCCTCGGGGGGTGCGGGGGGCAGACAGCCCCCCGGCCCGGCCCGCACCCGGTGCCCCGTCGAAAGGTCCACATGCCCGCCGAACCAGAGGTGACAGTCCACGGCAGCCTTGCGGAAATCCCGGCGCAGGACTGGGACAGTGTCGCCTGCCCGGAAAGCGCAGACGGCGGCAGGCCGGTTGACCCCTTTACCACCCACCGCTTTCTGCTGGCGCTGGAGCGGTCAGGTTCCACCGGCACGGGCACCGGCTGGCAGCCCTGCCCGCTTGTCGCGCGGCTAGGGGGGCGCATCATCGCGGCGGCACCGCTTTATGCCAAGTCGCACAGCCAGGGCGAATACATCTTCGATCACGCCTGGGCCGATGCCTGGCAGCGCGCGGGCGGACGGTACTATCCCAAGCTCCAGCTTGCCGTGCCCTTCACGCCGGCCACCGGACGGCGCTTTCTGACCCTGCCGGGGTTCGAGGCCGAGGGCACGGCGGCGCTGATCGGGGGGGCCATCAGCCTGGCCGAGGCCAACCGCCTGTCATCGCTGCATGTCACCTTCTGCACCGAAGCCGAGGCAGACCGGGGCGCAGCCCTTGGCCTGTTGCGGCGCCGGACGCAGCAGTTTCACTGGGAAAACGCAGGCTACGCCAGCTATGACGACTTTCTGGGTCAGCTGGCCTCGCGCAAGCGCAAGGCCCTGCGCAAGGAGCGCGGCATCGCCCAGGGCTTTGGCGGCACCATCCGGACCCTGACCGGTGACGCCATCGCGCCGCAGCACTGGGACCATTTCTGGGCCTTCTACCAGGACACGGGGGCACGAAAATGGGGCACGCCCTATCTGACGCGCCGGGCCTTTGAGGAATTCCATGCGACCATGCGCGATGACATCCTGCTGGTCCTGGCAGAGCGCGCCGGCAGGCCGGTTGCCGGGGCGCTGAATTTCATCGGGCGCGATACGCTGTACGGGCGCTACTGGGGATGTATCGAAGACCATCCCTTCCTGCATTTCGAACTGTGCTACCATCAGGCCATCGACTGGGCGATCGCCCATGGCCTGAAGCGGGTCGAGGCGGGCGCGCAGGGCGAACACAAGCTGGCACGCGGTTATCTGCCGGTGCCGGTGCATTCGCTGCACTGGATCGGCGATCCCGGCTTTTCCGGTGCCGTGGCGCGCTATCTGGCGGCGGAACGCGCCGCCGTGGGCGAAGAGATCGAGGTGCTGACAGCTTATGGCCCGTTCCGCCGCTGTGAACCGCCCGAATAGGGCAGACGCCCGTCACACCGACACAGGAAAGGAGAGGCGAGATGGACAGATTGACCCTTTACACCAACCCGATGTCGCGCGGCCGCATCGCCCGCTGGATGATGGAAGAGCTGGGACAGCCCTATGACACCGTGGTGGTGGACTTCGGTCCGGCAATGAAGGGCGACTATCGGCGCATCAACCCGATGGGCAAGGTGCCCGCCCTGACGCATGGAAGCCGGATCGTTACCGAAGGCGCGGCAATCTGCACCTACCTTGCCGATGCCTTTCCGCAGGCGGGGCTGATGCCGCAGGACCGGTCCAGCTTCTACCGCTGGATGTTCTTTGGCGCCGGCCCGCTGGAAGCGGCCATCACCGACCGCGCGCTGAAGGTCGAGGTGCCGCCGGATCGCGCCGGCACGGTCGGCTACGGCAGTTTCGATCTTATGGTCGACACGCTGGAACTGGCTGCCAGCACCGGCCCCTATCTGTGCGGGGATCAGTTCACGGCGGCCGATGTCTATGTCGGATCGCAGATCGGCTGGGGCCTGCAGTTCGGGACCCTTCCCGTGCGCCCGGCCTTTCAGGCCTACTGGGACCGGCTGAAGGACCGCCCGGCACATCTGCGGGCCGCCCAACTTGACAATGCCCTGATCAAGAAGGACTGACCATGCCCGACCTGCTGACAGATGCCGAACGCAGCGCAGAGCTGCCCGCCCTTGGGGCCAGCGGCTGGGGGGCGGTGCCCGGCCGGGACGCCATCCGCAAAGTCTGGAAATTCCGCAGCTTCGTTGATGCCTGGGGCTTCATGTCCCGCGCGGCGCTGGTGGCGGAAAAGCTCAACCACCACCCGGAATGGTCGAATGTCTACAATGTTGTCGATGTTACCCTGTCCACCCATGACTGCCACGGTCTCAGTCGGCTGGACATTGATCTTGCGACCCGGATGGATGCGCTGGCGGGTGCGGCAGAGGTGCAGCCTGACCTGACGCTGCCCGTGGAAAGCCTGTGCCAGGTCCGCGCCCGGCAAACATGAAGGGCGCGCACCACACGGCGCGCGCCTCCGCTGTGGCGGCGCAACCCGATCAGATCGCGGCCAAAAGAGAGTCGCCGCCCGAGATATCGCAGGTGCCCGGATTATCCTCGAGGTGCAGCACCTTGACCACGCCGTCTTCGGCATAAAGCGCAAAGCGTTTCGACCGGCCGATCAGGCCCACGGCGGCGGCGGTAAACTCCATCCCGGCGGCACGGGTGAACTGCCCTTCGGCATCGCCCAGCATGTGGATGCCCGCCTTGTCGGCACCGGTGCTTTCGCCCCAGGCCTTCATCACGAAGGGGTCGTTGACCGACAGGCAGATGATTTCATCCACGCCTTTCGCGGCGAACTTTTCGCGGGTGCGGATGAAGCTGGGCACATGCACCGTGCTGCAAGTGCCGGTAAAGGCACCCGGCACAGCGAAGATCACGATTCTGCGCCCCCTGGCGCGGTCAAGAAGCGAAACCTGCTCCGGACCCTGGTCCCCGATACGGACCAGTGTCGCATCCGGCAGCGGATCGCCAACAGAAATCGTCATTTCACATCCCTCATGCGTTGCGTTTACGTCCTGCCCGCATATAGGGTCCGCGCCGGTGGCGACCAGAGAAAAGGCGAAGCGATGGCTCATGTGGTGGTGATCGGGGCCGGGCAGGCGGGTGCCGCGCTGGTGGCGCGGCTGCGCAGCGGCGGCCATGCGGGGCCGGTCACCCTGATCGGCGCGGAACCGCTGCTGCCCTATCAGCGCCCCCCCCTGTCGAAGGGCTATCTCCTGGGCCAGACCGGCGCCGACCGGCTGACCCTGCGGTCCGCCGATTTCTATGCCGAACACGACATTGCCCTGCGCCTCGGCACGCCCGTGTCAGCGATTGATCCGCAGGCCCGGACGGTGTCGCTGGAAAGCGGAACGATCCGCTATGATGATCTGGTCCTGGCAACCGGTTCGGTTCCGCGCCGTCTGCCTGCGGCCATTGGCGGTGATCTGGCGGGCGTCTACACGCTGCGCAGCGTCGCCGATGTGGATGGGATGCGCGCCGAATTCCGGCCCGGACGCCGCCTTGTCATCGTCGGCGGCGGCTATATCGGGCTGGAGGTGGCGGCGGTGGCGGCCGGGCTGGGGCTGGACGTGACCGTGCTGGAAATGGCCCCGCGCATTCTGCAGCGCGTGGCGGCGCCGGAAACATCCGGTTACTTCCGCGCGCTGCATGTGGCGCATGGCGTGAACATTCTGGAAAGCACCGGGCTGGACCGCCTGTCGGCCAGGGCCGGGCATGTCACCGCCGCCCGCCTGACGGACGGGCGCGAAATTCCGGCCGATTTCGTGATCGCCGGCGTGGGCATCCTGCCCGATACCCGCCTGGCCGAAGCCGCAGGCGTGGTGATCGACAACGGCATCCGCACCGATGCCCATGGCCGCACCTCGGACCCGCAGATCTGGGCGGCAGGCGATTGCGCCAGCTTCCCCTGGCAGGGCGGGCGCCTGCGGCTGGAATCGGTGCAGAACGCCATCGATCAGGCAGAACTTGTGGCCGACAACATTCTGGGCGCGGGCAAGGACTATGTCCCGATGCCGTGGTTCTGGTCGGATCAGTATGACTGCAAGTTGCAGATCGCCGGGCTGAACAGCGGCTACGACCGGATCGTGACGCGCGGGCCCGACGGGGCCGCAGTGTCGTTCTGGTATTTCAGGGGCGACCGGTTGCTGGCCGTCGATGCGATGAACGACAGCCGCGCCTATATGGTGGGCAAGCGCCTGCTGGAAACGGGCCGCAGCCCGGATCCGGCCGCGCTGCGCGACCCGGCGACAAACCTCAAGACCCTGCTGGCGTGATGCGCATCATCGGCGGCGCGCGGCGGGGCCTGAAGCTTGCCGATATCGGCGAGGGTGACGCGGCAGCCCATTTGCGCCCCACATCAGACCGGGTGCGCGAGGCGGTCTTCAACCTGCTGATCAACGGCCGTTACGGCAACCCGGTGCAGGGCGCGCAGGTGCTGGACCTGTTTGCAGGCACCGGGGCGCTGGGGCTGGAGGCGCTGTCAACCGGCGCATCCCGGGCGACCTTCGTCGATGATGGCGCAAAGGCGCTGTCCCTGTTGCGGACGAATATCGCAAGGATGAAGGCCGAAGATGCCGCAGAATGTCTGCGCCGCGATGCGACCGCCCTGGGTTCAAACCCGCATCCCCCCTTTACGCTGGTCTTCCTTGATCCGCCCTATGGCAAGGCGATGGGCGAACGCGCCCTGGCCTCGGCCCTTGCGGGCGGCTGGCTTGCCCCCGGCGCGATGATCGTCTGGGAAGACAGCATCGCGCCCGTCCCCCCCGCCGGCGTCACGCAGCTTGACCAGCGCAGGTATGGCGACACGCTTGTCACGCTGCTGCGGGCACCGCAATGACCCCGCGCGCCGTCATCTTCGATTGCGATGGCGTTCTGGTGGACAGCGAGCCTGCCGCCTTCGATCTTCTGGCGGAAGATCTGGCTGCGCATGGCCTGGTGCTGCCGCGCGCCGAGATGGAACGCATTTTCATCGGTGGCACCATTGCCGGGGTCCATGTCCGGGCGCGCAGCCTGGGGGCCATGCTGCCGAACGGCTGGGTGGCCGAATTCTACGAACGGCTCTATGCGCGGCTGGCCGAAGGCACGCCGCTGGTGCCGGGTGTGCTGCATCTGCTGGATACGCTGGATGCGGCCGGCATCCCCTATGCGGTCGGTTCCAACGGATCGGACCGCAAGATGCAGGTAACCCTTGGCCAGCATCCGGGCCTACTGGACCGCTTTGGCGACCGGCTGTTTTCCGGCCAGACCCTGGGCGCACCGAAACCCGCACCCGATCTCTACCTGCATGCCGCACAGGCTTTGGGTCAGCCCCCGGCGGCCTGTGCGGTGATCGAAGACAGCCCCACGGGTGCCAGGGCCGCAGCGGCGGCCGGGATTGCCTGCTTTGGATTTGCCCCGCATGGCGGCGGCGCTGCCTTGGCCGCCGAAGGGGCCATCCTTTTTCGGTCGATGGCAGACCTGCCGCGCCTTTTGGGGCTATAGCGCGGCCCGGCCCGCCCCGGCCTAGCCTGCGAACATCGGAAAGGTCACGGCCAGCGCCCAGCCCAGGAACAGGCCAAGTCCCACCCCGGCCGCCGCCGGCCGCCAGGTGGCACGCCCCACCCAGCCGCCGACGGTGCCGAACAGCACAAAGAACACCAGGATCACCGGCAGGATGATCAGCAGGAAGAAAAGCCGCTCAAAGTTCAGCGCCACCGCCAGCCCAAGCGAGGCAAGCGCCAGGCTGCGAACCGCCAGCACCCGCCACAGGGCTGCGCGCCCGCCTTCGGTCAGCACGGCATCGGCCAGAAGAAAGGGCACCGCCCCTGCGGCCATTGCCAGCACCACCGGAATGCGCCCCGCAACCGGCAGGAACGAGGCGACATAGCGGTCAAGCGCAACGCCGAAAAGGCACAGCCCGAAGACCGCGACCGGCAGCGCCAGCAGCAGCGCCGCGCCCGCATCATTCCCCCGGCGCAGCCCGCCCAGCGCCCAGACCAGCGCCAGAATGAACAGCCCGTAAACCCCCAGATGCACCGCCAGATAATCGGCCACCAGAACCGGCAGGAAGCGCAGGTCGAACGGGGCCAGCAGCAAGGGTGTCGCCAGCGCTGGCAGACCCAGCGCCAGCAGGAAGCGCCCGCGCGACAGCTGCGGCGGCGGGGCCTGTGCCCGGAACCGCTGCAACAGCCCGGCCAGCGGCCAGCCCAGCGCCACCACCGACACCAGCAGCAGCACGATCCAGCCCCCCCGCGCCGGCACCCCGCCGTCACCCGTCCGCGCGAAGGCGGCGTTCAGCCAGTCGCGGGATTCGCGCAGCGTGGCCGGCGCATAAAGCACGCCCACATGTTCCACCCTTGGTGCCAGCACCGCGCGCCGCCCGGTGCCTGCCGCCGGATCGCCCACGGTTTGCCCCAGCCGCGCCGCAGGGTCGGCCAGTTGCAGCGCGCGTTCCGCCTCGGCGGCAAGCAGGGTTTCCCACGCCCCGGCAACGATCAGCAGATTGCGCGGGGCGGTCGCCGTCACCGCTTTGGAAAACATCGATACCGCCACCACCGCGCCGACGCGGGGGTCGCGGATCGCCTGTCTTGCGACAATGTCCGAGGCCATCGAATGGCCCAGCAGCGCCAGCCGCCCATCTGCACCGGGCAGGGCAAGGGCCGCGTCACTGACCCGGCCCAGTTCCTCCATCAAAAGCCGCGTTGTGCCGCCCACCTGCGTCACATCACCCGACATCGGCACCGGATTGCGCCCGTGCCCTTGCAGATCATAGCTGACGGCGATGTAGCCCGCCCGCGCCAGCACCAGGCCAAAGCCTTCCATCAGCTGGCGCGATCCGGCAAAGCCATGGGCAATGACGGCAACGGGTGCGGGCCCCGTGTCCGGCAGGCGGTAGACCGTGGCGGGGGTGCTGCCGACCTGGAGCGGCGTGATCACAATCCCGGATCGGGCACGTTCAAGCTGCCAGACAGACAAGGCCGCCGCGACCAGCGCAAGGACCAGAACCGCCCGGCGGGCGCGGCTCAATCCGCCCGGCCCTGGGTGGGGTGGAACAGCCCGGCGGGCGACAGGGTGAAAACCTCGCACCCGGTCGCGGTGACGCCCACCGAATGTTCAAACTGCGCCGACAGCGACTTGTCGCGCGTCACCGCTGTCCAGTCATCGGCCAGCACCTTGGTTTCAGGACGGCCAAGGTTGACCATCGGCTCGATGGTAAAGAACATGCCCTCTTCCAGCACCGCCGCCGTGCCGGGCCGGCCATAGTGCAGCACATTCGGCGGGGCGTGAAACACCCGGCCCAGCCCATGCCCGCAAAAGTCGCGCACAACGCTCATCCGCTGCGCCTCGACATAGGTCTGGATGGCATGGCCGATGTCGCCGAAGGTATTGCCGGGGCGCACCGCCTCGATCCCCTTCATCAGCGCGTCATGGGTCACCTGGATCAGACGCCCGGACTTGCGCGGCAGATCGCCCGCCACATACATCCGGCTGGTGTCGCCGAACCAGCCATCGACGATCACGGTGACGTCGATGTTCAGGATATCGCCGTCCTTGAGCGTCTTCGGTCCGGGAATGCCGTGGCAGACAACGTGGTTCACCGATATGCACGAGGCGTGCCGGTAGCCCTTGTACCCGATGGTCGCCGAAATCACGCCGCGCCGCGCCACCTCTTGCGTGATGAAATCGTCCAGCGCCCCGGTCGTGACACCGGGTGAAACGAGCGGGCCGATCAGATCCAGGATTTCCGCCGCAACCCGGCCTGCCGCCGCCATGCCGGCAAAATCCGCATCCTCATGGATGCGGATTCCGTCCCGTGTGATGCGTCCGCGCGTTTCGTCCAAAACCGTCCGGTCCCTGACTTTCGCCCCTAAATAGTGACTGCGGCCCGGCTTGGCCAGAGGCCGGGGATCGACAGCCGGGGTTTGAATCCCGGGGCGCGCGCGCCTATACCGGGTCCGTCAGTGGCACAGGGGCATCCGATGACCAATCCAACCGCAGCCATGCTGGTGATCGGCGACGAGATTCTGTCGGGGCGCACCCGCGACGGCAATACCTTTTACCTTGCGGGCGAATTGACCCGCCACGGCATCACCCTGCGCGAAGTCCGCGTCGTGGCCGATGACCATGCGGCGATTGTGGCCGCTGTCAACGCCCTGCGCGCCGCTTGTGACCATCTCTTCACCTCGGGCGGGATCGGCCCCACGCATGATGACATCACCGCCGATGCCATCGCAGCCGCCTTCGGCGTGCCCATCGGCATCCGGGCCGATGCCCGCGCCCTGCTTGAGGCGCATTACCGCCGCGCGGGGCTGGAGTTCAACGCGGCACGCCAGCGCATGGCCCGCATTCCCGAAGGTGCGCGCCTGATCGACAACCCCGTGTCCACCGCCCCCGGATTTACGCTGGGCAATGTCCATGTGATGGCCGGTGTGCCGAACATCTTTCAGGCCATGGTCGCCTCGGTCCTGCCCACCCTGACGGGGGGCGAGCCGCTGCTCAGCCAAAGCCTGCGCGTGAACCGGGGAGAGGGCGAGATTGCCGGGCCCTTCGCCGCCCTGGCGGCAGAGTTTCCCGACCTGAGCATGGGAAGCTATCCCTTCGTGCAGAACGGGGTGCTTGGCACCAATCTGGTCATTCGCGGCACGGACAGCGGCAGACTGGCCCTTGCGATGACGCGGCTTGCCGCCCTGTTCCCCGAAAGCCTGGCATGATCCTGCTGTCCGACCTGTTCGCGGCAAACGAGGCGACCTGGCCCGCAGGGCACCGCCATGGGGTCGGCGGGTTCACCGTTCGGGAAGGCGGGGGCGGCGGCAGACGCGTGTCCTGCGCAACCTGCGACGGCGACTGGACAGAAGACCACCTGGATCGGGCGGAAGCCGCGATGGCGGGCCTGGGGCAGCCGCCGCAGTTCATGATCCGGCCTGGGGACGAGAGGCTTGATGCAGGTCTGGCACAGCGCGGTTACCGCGTTGTCGACCCGACGGTGATCTATGCGGCCCCGATCCCTGCGTTTGAACCCGCGCCTGATCCGATGACAGCCTTTCCCCACTGGCCTCCGCTGGCCATCACCCGGACGCTTTGGGCAGGGGCCGGCATTGGCCCGGCCCGCCTTGCGGTCATGCACCGCGCCCCCGCGCCCCGTGCCGCCGTGCTGGGACGCAGCGGGGACCGGCCTGCGGGGGTGGCCTTTGTCGCCGTGCATGATACGACAGCAATGCTGCATGCATTGGTGGTTCCCGAACCGATGCGCCGCGCCGGGGTTGGCGGGACCCTTCTGCGCCGCGCCGCCGTCTGGGCGGGTGAAAACGGGGCGCTTGCCCTTGCCGTGGCCGTGACAGAAGCCAACGCGCCGGCCCGTGCGCTCTATTCTTCCCTCGGCATGAAAGCTGTGGGACAGTACTGTTACCGCGTGAAGTGAGCCCGAAATGATCGGCCTGCCCACTATCTTGCCGCCGTGTCAACCCTGATCGTCAACGCTCATCAAAACGTCGTTCCGTCCGGGTGAACACCTCTATCGCACAAACTGATGCAAACCCCGCCAAGGTGCTGTGGCGGTAACGGCGCGGCTGTCATGCATGCGGCGCACCCAATGAGAGACACGCCGCAGCAACTGTTGCTCGATCTCACTCCACACGCATGAAAACGTCGGTGGAAAGCTGTACAGGACGCTCAACGCACCGGTCTACGCCGCCACCGCCATAGCGCAGGCGCTGGCCACCCTCGTCGACCAACACGATGTCCTTGTCAATGCAGTTGGTGACGATGAACGGAGGGCCGTTGGCACAGGTTGTGATGTCCACGGCTTCGCCGACTGTCATCGGGCATTCCGCCAGGCTCACCGATGCCCAGAGGTCGGGAGCATCGACAAAGATCGTCGCAAGAGAGTAATCGTTTGTCAGGTTGATCGCCATCGCACCATCTACCCCCTCGGCTGGCCCCTGTTGCTCCCAGGGCCCTCCGGACGAGTATTCGAACAGCTTATTCTGACGTTCCGGATCGGCGTACACCGACACAGTAAGCTCCTGCTTGTCTTCGGTGAAGGTCGTGCTCATTGTCATATAGGTCATGCTGCCATCGGCAGCAGGTTGTTCTTTGGCTTCCGTCTGCCATGTCCCCATCACGTCTGCAGGCGTCGTATCGGCCATTGCAAGTCCGGCAGACAGGGGCAGGGCGCACAGTATAACCCCAAGCAAGCTATGTCTCATATCGTCGTCCTTTTGCGTTTCCTGATTGCGACGCGCACGCTTCGCGCGGAAAGTACGACATCGCACAATCGATATAAACCGACTGTCCTGCCTACGTGTCAACCCTGATCATCAACGCACACAAAAAAGTCACTCCGTCCGGGTGAACACCTTTATCACAATGACTGTTGCGAACCCCGCCAAGGTGTTCTGGCGGTAACAGTTGGGCCATCATGCACGCGGCGCACCCAATGAGAGACACGCCGCAGCAACTGTTGCTCGATCTCACTCGACACGGATGACCTTGCCGTGGCCGTGACAGAAGCCAACGGGCCGGCCCGCGCGCTCTATGCTTCCCTCGGCATGAAAGCTGTGGGACAGTACCGCTACCGCGTGAAGTGAGCCTGAAGAGGCCAAAAGCCGTGCCCATTTGTCCAAGACCCAGCCTGCGTAGTGGCGTACTGGCCGGGGCCGCCTGCCTGCTGCCCTCGATGGCGCTGGCTGTCGCGCTGGAGTTTCCCGCCCCGGCCAGCACAACGGCCACCCGCCGCGAACCGCTGGCCAGCCATGCCTTGCCCGTCGGTCCCTGGCAGGACGGGCAGGTGCCCAGCCGCGTCCTTGAAGGCCCGCTGGAACAGACCGCCTGGAGGCTTGCCGCGCCGGGCATGACGACCTTGCAGATTCTGGCCCCGCTGCGCGACCAGCTTGACCGGGCCGGGTTCCGCACCCTGTGGGAATGCGAGACGGATGCCTGCGGTGGCTTTGACTTTCGCTATTCGATCGATGTGCTGCCAGAGCCTGACATGCATGTCGATCTGGGCGATTTCCGCTTTCTTTCGGCGGAACGCACCGGGGGCGACGGGCCGGAAGCTGTCAGTCTGCTGGTCAGCCGGTCTGCCGAAGCGGGCTTTGTCCAGGTGGTGTTGATCGGCGCAGCACCGCCCGCCGCGCCACCGCCGATCCCGGAAAGTCAGGCGGCCCCGGTGGCGGCCATCGTCCGGGAAAGGGCGGATGCGGTTCTGCAACCCTCGGGTCTGGCCACCGCGCTGCAAGCCAATGGCTCTGCCGTGCTGGAAGACCTGGTCTTCGGGTCAGGCTCGGCAGAGCTGGGACCCGGTCCCTTCGCAACACTGGCCGCGCTGGCCGCTTTCCTGAAGCAGGATCCGGCGCGCCGCGCGGTGCTGGTGGGCCACACGGATGCCTCTGGCGGGCTGGCGGGAAACACCGCGCTGTCGCGGGCGCGCGCGGCATCGGTGCGCGAACGGCTGATTGCCGAATATGCGGTGCCTGCCACGCAGATCACCGCCGAAGGTGTGGGCTATCTTGCCCCCCGTGCCAGCAACCAGACCGAAGAGGGGCGCGCCAGAAACAGGCGGGTCGAGGTCATCTTGACCTCGACCGGCACTGCCGCACCGATCCCGTAGGGGGGTCATTTCCGGAATCGGGCGGGGGCGCGACGGCCACAGGCAGGCCCGCCGCCGCCCGCAAGACCGGGAACCGGGATGCCGGCGGACCGGCATGATTGCCCCCTCCGGCAAGCGGCGGGGATGCCTTTTCGGCACCCTGCTACGCCCCGGCCCGCCCTTCCCGGATCAGGCGCAGAATATCCCTTGCCGCTTCGGGGATGTTGGTGCCGGGGCCGAAGATGGCCTTGATGCCGTGGTCGTACAGAAACCGGTAATCCTGCTGCGGGATGACGCCGCCGCAGATCACCAGGATTTCCCCGGCACCGGCATCGTTCAGCGCCTGCACCAGTTTCGGGGCCAGCGTCAGGTGACCGGCGGCCTGGGATGAAATGCCCACGACATGAACGTCATTGTCGATGGCATCCTGCGCGGCCTCTTCGGGCGTCTGGAACAGGGGACCCACATCCACGTCGAACCCGATATCGGCAAAGGCGGTGGCGATGACCTTGGCCCCCCGGTCGTGCCCGTCCTGGCCCATTTTCACCACCAGCATCCGGGGACGGCGGCCTTCCTGTTCGGCGAAAGCCTCGACATCCTTCTGGATGGCGGCAAAGGCATCGTCGCCCTCATAGGCGGCACCATAGACCCCGGCAAGGGTTTTGACCTCGGCCCGGTGGCGGCCAAAGACCTTTTCCATGGCCATGCTGATCTCTCCGACAGTGGCGCGGGCGCGGGCGGCGGTGACGGCGGCATCCAGCAGGTTGCCGCCTTCGGCCGCCCGGCGGGTCAGTTCGGCCAGCGCCGCGTCACAGGCGGCGCTGTCGCGGGTGGCGCGGACGGCGGCAAGGCGGGCGATCTGGGCATCACGCACGGCGGCGTTGTCGATGCTGCGGAAATCGATCGGGTCTTCGCTTTGCAGGCGGTACTTGTTGACGCCCACGATCACCTCTTCGCCCCGGTCGATGGCGGCCTGGCGGCGGGCGGCGGATTCCTCGATCCGCAGCTTGGGCATGCCAGAGGCGACAGCCCTGGTCATGCCGCCCATCGCCTCGACCTCTTCAATCAGCTTCCAGGCCTCGTCGGCCAGTTGCGCAGTCAGGCTTTCAACATAGTAGCTGCCCGCCAGCGGATCGATGACATGCGCCACGCCGGTTTCTTCCTGCAGGATCAACTGGGTGTTGCGGGCGATGCGGGCGGCGAATTCGGTGGGCAGGGCAATGGCCTCGTCCAGCGCGTTGGTGTGCAGCGACTGGGTGCCACCCAGCACGGCGGCCATCGCCTCATACGCCGTGCGCACGACGTTGTTGTAGGGGTCCTGTTCCTGCAGGCTGACCCCGCTGGTCTGGCAATGGGTGCGCAGCATCAGGCTGGCGGGTTTCTTCGGCCCGAATTCCGACATGATGCGATGCCACAGCAGGCGGGCCGCGCGCAGCTTGGCCGCCTCCATGAAGAAATTCATGCCGATGGCGAAGAAGAAGGACAGCCGGCCCGCGAAATCATCCACATTCATGCCGCGCGCCAGCGCGGTGCGCACATATTCGCGCCCGTCGGCCAGGGTGAAGGCCAGTTCCTGCACCAGGTTCGCGCCCGCTTCCTGCATGTGATAGCCGGAGATTGAGATCGAGTTGAACTTCGGCATTTCGGCGGCGGTGTATTCGATGATGTCGGCCACGATGCGCATCGACGGCTCTGGCGGATAGACATAGGTGTTGCGCACCATGAATTCCTTGAGGATGTCGTTCTGGATGGTGCCGGACAGCAGGCTGCGGTCCACGCCCTGTTCCCCGGCCGCGACGATGAAGCTGGCCAGGATCGGGATGACCGCGCCGTTCATGGTCATTGACACGCTGACCTTGTCCAGCGGGATGCCGTCGAACAGAAGCTTCATATCCTCGACCGAGTCGATGGCGACGCCGGCCTTGCCGACATCGCCGACCACACGGGGATGGTCGCTGTCATAGCCGCGGTGGGTGGCCAGATCGAAGGCGACAGAGACGCCCTGCTGCCCCGCCGCCAGCGCCTTGCGGTAAAAGGCGTTCGAGTCTTCTGCCGTTGAAAAGCCCGCATATTGCCGGATGGTCCAGGGGCGGCCTGCGTACATCGTGGCTTTCACGCCGCGCGTGAAGGGCGCGAAACCGGGAAGCGGGCCAAGGTGGGGCAGGCCCGCCAGGTCTTCGGCGGTGTAAAGCGGCTTGACCGGAATGCCTTCCAGCGTGTGCCAGATCAGGCTGTCGGGGCTGGTTCCCTTCAGCTCTTTCGCGGCAAGGGCCGCCCATGCCTTCTGCGCATCGGTCATCGCCTGTCCTTCCATCGGCCCGGGGTTCGATTTCCCGGGCAATCCGCTTTGGTTTTGCAAGGTCCTGCCCTATATCGACATGCGAAGGGGACTTGCATGAAACTGCTTCACATCCTTGTTCTGTCTTGCTTTCTGCCGCTGGCTGCCGCCGCGCAGGACGCGCCCGCGCCCGTTTTTGGCCCGGTGGATGCGGCAGAGGTGACGCTGGAGCAGTTCCTGTGGCTCAAGCGCCCGATCGTGGTCTTTGCCGACACGCCCAACGACCCCGCCTTCCAGCGCCAGATGCAGCGCATCAACGCCGACCTTGCGCCGCTGGAAGAGCGCGACGTGGTCATCATCATCGACACCGACCCTGCGGCGCGGACCGAGGTGCGCCAAAGACTGCGCCCGCGCGGCTTCTCATTGGTGCTGATGGACAAGGACGGCGAGGTCAAGCGGCGCAACCCCGCCCCCTGGGGCGTGCGCGAGATTACCCATGCCATCGACCGCTTTCCGCTGCGGCGGCAGGAAATGCTGGAACGGCGGCCGGCGGGGCGGTGAGGGATCATTCAAACTCCATGATCACATCATCGACCTTCAGGCTGGCCCCGGCGGCGGCAGTGATCCTGGCGACCACGCCGCGCCGTTCGGCGCGCAGGATGTTTTCCATCTTCATCGCCTCGACCGTGGCCAGCGCCTGACCTTCCTGCACCTCGTCGCCGACCCCGACGTTGATCTTCACAATCAGGCCGGGCATCGGGCACAGCAGGAAGCGCGAGGTGTCGGGTGGTGCTTTTTCCAGCATCAGCAGCGCAAGTTCCGCCGCGCGCGGGGTGCGGACGTGGCACTTCAGATCGGCCCCGCGCAGCCGCAGCCGGAAGCCGGAGGGGATCTTGCCGACCTTCATCACCAGAGGTTCGCCATCGACCATCAGGCGCGCCAGCGGCTGGCCCGGCGTCCAGCCGGATGTCACGCGGTGATGCGATCCGTCGGGGAAATGCACGGTGGAACCATCGCGGTCCGCCTCAATCCGCACGGGATGGGATTCGCCCTGCAATGTGACCACCCAGTCGTCGCCGACCTTGCGGGTGTGATTGTCCATGGTGCCGGAAATGCGGGTGCGGCGGATTTCGGCCACGCGGTTCATCGCGGCGGCGGCGGCGGCAACGCGGCGGATGGTGTGACCGCCAAGTGTCGCCCCCATGAACCCGTCAGGGTATTCTTCGGCGATGAAGGCGGTGGTGATGGTGCCGGAAACAAAGCGCGGATGGTCCATGACCGCGCCGACGAAGGGCAGGTTGTGGCCGATGCCTTCCACCTCGAAGGTATCAAGGGCGATGCGCATTTCGCTGATCGCCCCGGCCCGCGTCGGTGCCCAGGTACACAGCTTGGCGATCATCGGATCGTAGAACATGCTGATCTCGCCGCCTTCGAAGACGCCGGTGTCGTTGCGCACGATGCCACCCGTCGGGGTCGGCCCCTCAACCGGCGGGCGGTAGCGGGTAAGCCTGCCGATAGAGGGCAGGAAGTTGCGGTAGGGGTCTTCGGCGTAAAGCCGGCTTTCCATGGCCCAGCCGTTGATCTTCAGGTCCGCCTGGGTAAAGGGCAGCGGTTCACCGGCGGCAACGCGGATCATCTGTTCCACCAGATCGATGCCGGTGATCAGCTCGGTCACGGGATGTTCGACCTGCAGGCGGGTGTTCATTTCCAGAAAGTAGAAATTGCGCGACCCGTCGACGATGAATTCAACGGTCCCGGCGCTGGTATAGCCCACTGCCTTCGCCAGCGCGCAGGCCTGCTCGCCCATCGCCTTGCGCGTGGCGGGGTCAAGAAAGGGCGAGGGTGCCTCTTCGATGACCTTCTGGTTGCGGCGCTGGATCGAACATTCGCGTTCATGCAGGTACACGCAATTGCCATGCTTGTCGGCCAGCACCTGAATTTCGATGTGGCGCGGCTGGGTCACGAACTTCTCGATGAAGATGCGGTCATCGCCAAAGCTGGCGGCGGCCTCGTTCCGGGAGGATTCGAAGCCTTCGCGCGCCCCGTCATCCTGCCAGGCGATACGCATGCCCTTGCCGCCGCCGCCCGCGCTGGCCTTGATCATCACCGGATAGCCGATCTGGCGGGCGATCCTGACAGCCTCTTGCGCATCGGCGATCAGGCCCATGTGGCCCGGCACGGTCGAGACACCGGCGGCCTGCGCCAGTTTCTTCGAGGTGATCTTGTCGCCCATCGCCTCGATCGCCGGGCTGGGCGGGCCGATGAACACCACACCGGCCGCTTCCAGCGCGGCGGCAAAGGCGCGGTTTTCGGACAGAAAGCCATAGCCGGGATGCACGGCTTCGGCCCCGCTGGTGCGGACCGCCTGCATGATCCTGTCGATCACGATATAGCTTTGCGCGGCAGGCGGGGGGCCGATGTGCACCGCCTCATCCGCCATGCGGACATGCAGCGCGTTGCGGTCGGCGTCCGAGTAGACCGCGACGGTCTGAATGCCCATCCTGCGCGCCGTCTTGATGACACGGCAGGCGATTTCGCCCCGGTTGGCGATCAGGATTTTCTTGAACATGGCAGTCCTTGCAGTTGGAAGATGCGGCAATGACGCGGCTGGATCAAGGCGCGCCTCTTTTTCTTGCCTGATTTACCGGCCGAATCCCCGTCTGGACCCGTCTTGCCCTGCGGCTTGCGCCTTCGGTCGCCGGGCCGGGCCAAGCTGCACCGGGGCGTGGCCCTGGCGGTCCGGGCGCGGGATGGGACGGTGTTGAAAAGGATCGGACAAACGTCTTCCCGATCCAGATCCCTGCAGGGCAACCGATGCACGAAAGGGAAACTGAACCACCGTTCCAGAATGCCCTTCGCGGTATCGGGCCTAGACAGTGCTTCGGCCGGCCGGATCATTCCCTTCCCCCGTCATCCCGGTCATCCCCGTCTTGATCCGGAGGGGCCGCCCCTTCCGCGAACACCTCGGGAAAGGCGGCGCGGGCGCGCTTCACATCAATTCGCAGCAGCGCGTCATAGCTGGCGGGGTTGAACGGGTCTTCTGCGGGCACAACTTCGCGCCCGAAAAGCCAGGACAGGCGACCGGCATCCAGATTGCCGCGCTCGAAAGCATCCTGGCCGAAATGCGCCCAAAGGGCAGCCATGAAGGCACTGTCGGCAAGCCTGTCGCCATGCTTGCGGTCGCGGTAGCGTTCGCGCGGAACAAGTTTTGCCGGTCCATCCCTGTGGTTGGCATGGCGGATGACGAACTGGTGATCCGTGCCCGGAAGGCGGCCCGGAAAGCCCCGGTGTTTCAGCATGACAGCCCCCGGACCGGAGCACGGGCAAAACGGGCGAAGTGCCGGGTGGCACCCCGCCCGCCTTGATCAGTTGTACTTGCCGGACGATGCCGGTTCCGATGTGATCGGCACCGGTTCCACAACAACTTCTTCAACTCTCGGTGCGCAGGCCGCCGCAAAGGCAACAAGGCAAAGGGCAAACAGAGCGCGCGTGCTCGCAGACATTCTAATCTCCTGTGTTCTTGGAGGGCCGGTCCCGGCAACGCATCACCAGAAGACCCCCGACGCGAGGTTATGGCCGCTTGGGATGGGCCAAGAAAAATTCTAACGCATCCATGATGCGCTGCACACCTGAAAAGTGGCATTTTTCCCCGCTGTGGCGCGAAAGAACCAATGCATGGCCGACCTGCCCCTTTTGCGCCGTGATCCGGGACGTGCATCAGAAAATCTCCACGGTGCAGTGACCGTCGGTCAGGCTGTAGGCTTCGAAAAACTGGACAGCATCGGGCGCGGCTTCGCCGAAGCGCAGCGGCCGGTCAGACAACGAGATGATGACCTGCGCCGGTTCGGGACCCAGCGCGGACAGGCGCGGCAGCGCATAGAACTGGCAGAGCCAGGCCATGTCGCCCGCAGCCGTGTCGAAATCAACTGCAGCACCGGTTTCGGTTTCAGCAATGGCAGGGGCGATGAAGCGGAAGCGCAGCGTCAGGCCCGCAGGCCCCGGCGCGTTCCAGACGACATCCTGGAGGGTCACAACCTGGCCCGAGGGCACCGGTATCTCTTCCGGATCGCCGGACAGCACCTTTGCGCCTTCCGCCTGCACGGGCTGCGCCGGATCGGTCACGCCGCAGCCCCGGCTGCCGGGCGGCGCGCGATGCAATCCACCCCGGCCGCCGCGCCCGGGGCGGGGACGCCGGTCATGGTCCGCGCCGGGCGACGGCCCGGCGGAAAGCAGCTTTGGCAGACCTTGCTGAAGGCCCCGCAATTCCGTGCGGATTTGGTCAGACCGCACCGGCAGTGCAGCACATCCGCCCGGACCGGTCCGATGCCGCCCAGCACGACCGCAGCAGTGCCCATGACCCGGCGGGTCTGCGCGGCGGTCCCGCCGGGCGGCGGCGCATCGGGCGTTGCGGGATCGGCCGGCAATGCCCCGCCATCCGCCCCGACCGCGCGGCTGAAGGCAACCACGGGACGCGACCCGCCTGTCGTCATGTGGATTGCCGACACGTCACAGTCCTTTCATCGAAAGCTCAGAGAGGGATGTTATCGTGTTTCTTCCACGGGTTTGTCTGTTTTTTTGTGCGCAGCGCCGCAAAGGCGCGGGCGACGCGGCGGCGGGTGGAATGGGGCATGATCACCTCGTCGATAAAGCCGCGTTCGGCGGCGACGAAGGGGTTGGCAAAGCGGTCTTCGTAGTCTTTGGTGCGCTGCGCGATCCTGTCGGCATCGCCAAGCTCGCTGCGGTACAGGATTTCCACCGCGCCGCGCGCGCCCATGACGGCAACTTCTGCGGTGGGCCAGGCATAGTTGAAATCGCCGCGCAGGTGCTTGGACGACATCACCACATAAGCCCCGCCATAGGTCTTGCGGGTCAGCACCGTAACCTTGGGCACGGTCGCCTCGCCATAGGCAAACAGCAGCTTTGCCCCATGCTTTATGACACCGCCATATTCCTGTCCGACGCCGGGCAGAAAGCCCGGCACATCGACAAAGGTCAGGATCGGAATTTCGAAGGCGTCGCAGAAGCGGACAAAGCGCGCGGCCTTGCGGCTGGCATCGATATCCAGACAGCCCGCCAGCACGATGGGCTGGTTGGCGACAACGCCCACCGACTGGCCTTCGATGCGGATGAAGCCGGTGATGATGTTGGCCGCGAAATCCCGCTGAATCTCGAAAAAGTCACCCTCGTCCGCGACCTTCAGGATCAGTTCCTTCATGTCATAGGGCTGGTTCGGGTTGTCGGGAACAAGCGTGTCCAGGCTGGGCTCGATCCGCGCCGGATCATCGAAGAACGGGCGCACGGGGGCCTTTTCGCGGTTGTTCAGGGGCAGGAAATCGATCAGGCGGCGGGTTTCGGCCAGCGCTTCGACGTCATTCTCAAAGGCGCCGTCCGCGACGCTGGATTTTCGGGTGTGGGTCGATGCCCCGCCAAGTTCCTCGGCTGTGACCACCTCATTCGTGACGGTTTTCACCACATCGGGGCCGGTGACGAACATGTAAGAGGAGTCCTTGACCATGAAGATGAAGTCGGTCATGGCGGGGGAATAGACCGCGCCGCCCGCGCAGGGGCCCATGATCAGGCTGATCTGCGGCACAACGCCCGAGGCCAGGATGTTGCGCTGGAACACCTCGCCATAGGCGGCAAGCGAGCCTACGCCTTCCTGGATGCGCGCACCGCCGGAATCGTTGATGCCGATCACCGGCGCGCCGTTCTGTACGGCCATGTCCATGATCTTGCAGATTTTCGCCGCATGGGTTTCCGAGACGGAGCCGCCAAGCACCGTGAAATCCTGGCTGAAGACATAGACCATGCGGCCGTTGACGGTGCCCCATCCGGTGACAACGCCATCGCCGGGGTGCTGCATGTCCTGCATGCCGAAGTCGGTGCAGCGGTGGGCGACGAACATGTCGAATTCCTCGAACGAGCCTTCATCAAGCAGAAGGTCGATCCGTTCGCGGGCGCTGAGCTTGCCTTTGGCATGCTGGGCCGCGACGCGGCGTTCGCCGCCGCCGGCGCGGGCGACAGTGCGGCGGTCCTCAAGCTGTTGCAGGATGTCTTTCATCGCCCCCTCCCCGAAGTGTCGCCCAGCATAACGCGATGATGCGGCGGCAGAAAGTGGCGTTGAGAAAAATTGCAAAGCACTTGCGGTTCCGGATTCGCGAAAGGCAACCCTGCGACGTATCTGCATTCCTTTCCCTGCCTGCCAAAGACGGCGGGGTCCGGGCGCAGGTGCGGCCCCGGACAAAGGGGGGGATGCCTGATCGGCGGGGGGCCGCGCGTTTGCCCGGTGGACAAGCCCGATGCACGGCGGTAGCGGAACGGCATGACACAACCGCCCGCAATCCGGTTTCTGGACCGCACCACCCCGCCGCATATTGCCACGCTGATCCTGATGGCGGGGCTTGCGGCGCTGTCGCTGAACATCTTTCTGCCGTCGCTGCCACTGATGGCGGATCATTTCGGCGTTTCCTATGGCGTGATGCAGCTTTCGGTGTCGCTGTATCTGGCGGCGACGGCGCTGTTGCAGATTGCCGTTGGCCCGGTGTCGGACCGGTTCGGGCGGCGTCCGGTGATGCTGGCGGCAACGGCGGTGTTTACCCTGGCGACCATTGGCGCGGCGGTGGCCACGGATTTCGGGCTGTTCATGCTGTGCCGCCTGTTTCAGGCGGTGATTGCCAGCGGGTTTGTTCTGTCGCGTGCCGTGGTGCGCGATATGGTGGCGCAGAACGAAGCGGCCTCGATGATCGGCTATGTCACCATGGGCATGTCAGTGGTGCCGATGGTGGGGCCGGTGATCGGCGGGGCGCTGGGCGGGGTGTTCGGATGGCAGGCGCCGTTCCTGCTGCTGGGGGCGGGCGGGCTGGGCCTGTGGGCGCTGGTCTGGGCGGATCAGGGCGAAACCAACAAAACGCGCGCGGGCAGCATGGCCGCACAGCTTGGGCAATATCCGCTGCTGCTGCGGTCGGGCCGGTTCTGGGCTTATTGTCTGGCGGCTGCCTTTGCCTCGGGCGCGTTCTTTGCCTATCTGGGGGGTGCGCCCTTTGTCGGGAATGAAGTGTTCCATCTGACCCCTGCGCGGCTGGGCGTGTATTTCGGCGCACCGGCGCTGGGTTACATGATGGGCAATTACCTGTCGGGCCGCTTTTCGGTCCGCGTCGGGGTGAACCGTATGGTGCTGTATGGTACGCTGCTGTCAACGGCGGGGCTGGCGCTGCTGATGCTGCTGACGATGGCCGGACGCGGCGGCCCCGGCGTGTTCTTTGGCCTCGTGATCCTGCTGGGGCTGGGCAATGGCGTGCTGATGCCCAATGCCAATGCCGGAATGCTTTCGGTGCGCCCCGATCTGGCCGGTTCGGCCGCCGGGCTGGGCGGGGCCTGCACCGTGGGGGGCGGGGCGCTGTTTTCAGCGCTGGCGGGTGCGCTGCTGCAACCGGGGTCAGGCCCCATGCCGCTGATCCTGCTGATGCTGGGCTGTTCGGCGTTGCCGGTGCTTCCGGTACTGTGGCTGATGCGGGATGGCCGGGGGGCATCGCCTGCTTGAGCGCGGCCCCAGGGTTGCACACACCGGAATGCCGGTGCAGTGTTCGCGGCAGGTTCGGGTTGGCATGGGCGGAAGGGAACATGGGTCAGGACAATGTGCTTTCTTCCCGCACGGTTCTGCTGCCGGTCGATGTTCAGGAGGGGTTCTTCCAGCCGGATGCCCCCCGGCTGGGGGCTTGGGATTTCGAACCGAAGGGGCTGGCCCTGCTTTCCGCATGGCGCAGGACCGGATGGCCCATAATCCATATCCGGCACGATTCGGTTGAGCCGGAGTCGCGCCTGCGCCCGGACCGGGCGGGAAACCCGTTGCGGCCAGGTTTTGCACCGCATGCCGGTGAGCCGCTGATCGCCAAATCCGTCAACTCGGCCTTCCTTGGCACCGACCTTGACCTGCGCCTGAAACGGCTGGGGGCCGACGGGGTTGTTGTCTTTGGCATATCGACGGATATCTGCGTATCGACCACGGTGCGCACCGGCAATAATCTGGGCTGGCGGATGCTGGTGGCCGCCGATGCCTGCTGCACCTTCGAACAAAACGACATGGATGGCGCAGCACTGGCCCCGGCATCGATCCACCGCTATCACCTTGCCACGTTGCGCAACGAATTCGCCACCGTCGCGACAGTGGCCGAACTGCTGTCGGGCATCTGACCGGCCGGAGATACCGCTTGCCCGGCCAGGTTTGCCGGCGTGGCTTTATTGGGGCTTTGGCCCCACGGCATGGGCGAAAGCCCATATCGTGCGGCGGCCTGCCCCGGGGCCAAGGGCCGCCGGTTCGGCCACCGGCCGGTGCAGGGTGAAGGCCCCCTCTGCCATCCGGGCGCGCAACCGGGCGGCCCCCCGGATCCCAGGCGGAAGATGCCGGCCGATCTTGCCGGGGGCGGTGCTGCCTGTGACCCGCCTGCGCTCTGACCGCTTCACGGCACCCGACGCGGCCCTGCCCGGCGCATCCGCCGCCGCCAGCATCAAGCTGCTTCATCACGCGTTCACGACTGTCCATCGACAGGGGTAGCGTCATGACGGCTGGCCCCCACACCCAGCCGCCGTCCTGCGGCAGAAATCCCGCCAAAAGGCGATTCCCAACGCGTGCCACAAACGTCATCCCGCTCTGGCTGCTGTCTTGCAGGGTGTCAGCATGGCACTGTGGCACAGGCGATGGCCCCTGCCCGTGGCGCGGTTCCGGGCCTGACCCCGCGCCACTCCGGGCGGGATCAGGAAACGCGAGCCGCGTTTCCCCGCCCGCGCGGGACGGTGCCTTGCAGATCGGTCGGTCGAGGCACCACGAAAGGCCAGCGCCCGACCCGGCGGGTGCGAAGCGCCCGTCGGGGGCGGGCCGGGCGCTGGCCGGGGGCTTTGGCCCCCGGCTGGTCAAGGATCAGCGTGGCGCTGTGGCAGGGGCGATGACCCCTGCCATTGACGCGGTGACAGTGCTTTCACTTCTCCGGGCGGGATCGGGAAACGCGAGCCGCGTTTCCCCCGCCCGCGCGGCACGGTGCCCTGTAGATCGGTCGGTCCAGGCACCACGAAAGGCCAGCG
>JADCEL010000062.1 GCA_020250125.1 Rhodobacter sp. | reverse complement strand
CCCGCTGGCTATTGCCCCGTTCATGCTCGGCCAAGATCACGCCACGTTCCTCGCTGCTGAGGTGCTTGCTTTGTCTGTCCATCGCAACATCCTATGCCTTTCAGGCTCCGGGTGTTGCACTTGAAACTTGAGCCTAAGCTGTATGTCGGGCAATCACGGGACGGTATCCGTGCCCGGGTAAACCGCCACCTCACGTCGGCCCGATCCGACATCATCGCAAACAGACAGGTGGATGTCTGGGAAATTGCATGGGTCTGGGCGTATCCGGTCCAATCCGTCGACGAGATGCCAAGGCTTGAAACCCTGTTGTATCATGCGTTTCATCCACAATCTGCGCTGATGAACGGGAAAGTGCCTGTGCCGCCACCGGATGGCGGGTTGCAGATACCCGATCCATTTCAGATCGTTCAGGTCATGCCGGACGTAGAGATCCTGGAAAAGCTTGACCCTGCTCTTCGCCTTCCCCGTCAGGCAGAGCATTACGGCCAGATTGTTGGACACTTCCTGGCTGTAAAGAATTCAAAGGAAATCGCTGTGGCAATACAGGCGCATTTCCAGCGGTTGTCCAAATATCATCGGCAGCTTTTGGGCCTGGCGCAAGAGATTGAGGGTGACAGCTGATCTTGGCGGCAGCGCGCCACCGGCATGGGGCGATTGTTGCCGGAAGGCCGCCGCAGCCACGCGCGGATGCGGTCTTGCCTTCCTTTGCCATCCCGCCTATACGCGCAGCCGTCGAACAGGCCGCCAGAGCCGGGATCGCTTGAGGACTGCAGGGTCGGATCATCTCCGGCCCTTGTTGTTTTGCGGCATCGCGGCGGCGGCAGACCCAAGACCGGCGGAGCCAACCGCATGGCCAGCGAAACACACGAAAAGGAACCTACACCGCATGTGCGCCAAAGCAACCATGGAAGAATTCGAAGCCCTGCTGAAGGAAAGCTTCGAGATTGACACCCCCGAAGAGGGCTCTGTCGTAAAGGGCAGGGTCATTGCCATCGAGGCGGGCCAGGCCATCATCGACGTCGGCTACAAGATGGAGGGCCGCGTTGACCTGAAGGAATTTGCCGATCTGGGCGGCACCGCCGACATAGCCGTGGGCGATGAGGTGGAAGTCTACCTTGACCGCGTCGAGAATGCCCGTGGCGAGGCTGTGATCAGCCGCGACAAGGCCAAGCGCGAAGAGGCCTGGGACCGTCTGGAAAAGGCCTATGCGAACGAGACGCGCGTCGATGGCGCGATCTTCGGGCGCGTCAAGGGCGGCTTCACGGTTGATCTGGGCGGGGCGGTGGCCTTTCTTCCCGGCAGCCAGGTCGATGTGCGCCCCGTGCGTGACGCAGGCCCCCTGATGGGCATGAAGCAGCCCTTCCAGATTCTGAAGATGGACCGCCGCCGTGGCAACATCGTGGTGTCGCGCCGCGCGATCCTGGAAGAAAGCCGTGCCGAACAGCGCGCCGAGGTCATCTCGAACCTGACCGAAGGTCAGACCGTGGATGGTGTGGTCAAGAACATCACCGAATACGGTGCCTTCGTTGATCTGGGCGGTGTTGACGGCCTGCTGCACGTCACCGACATGGCGTGGCGGCGCGTCAACCACCCGTCGGAAATCCTGTCGATCGGCGAGACGCTGAAGGTTCAGGTCATCAAGATCAACAAGGAAACCCACCGCATTTCCCTTGGCATGAAGCAGCTTCAGGCCGACCCCTGGGATGCCGTGGAAAAAGCCTATCCGCTGGCATCGGTCCACAAGGGCCGCGTCACGAACATCACCGATTACGGGGCCTTCGTGGAACTGGAAGCAGGCGTCGAAGGCCTGGTTCATGTGTCGGAAATGTCCTGGACCAAGAAGAACGTTCACCCCGGCAAGATCGTTTCCACCTCGCAGGAAGTGGATGTCATGGTGCTGGAGATTGACAGCGCCAAGCGGCGCGTGTCGCTGGGCCTGAAGCAGACACAGCGCAACCCGTGGGAGGTCTTTGCCGAGGCCCATCCCGTGGGATCGGTCATCGAGGGCGAAGTCAAGAACATCACCGAATTCGGTCTGTTCGTGGGCCTCGACAACGATATCGACGGGATGGTCCACCTGTCGGACCTGTCCTGGGACCAGCGCGGCGAAGACGCGATCCAGACCTACCGCAAGGGCGACACGGTCAAAGCCTCTGTCACCGAAGTGGATGTCGAGAAGGAACGCATCTCGCTGTCGGTCAAGGCCGTGGGCAATGACAGCTTCACCGAGGCTGTCGATGGCGTGAAGCGCGGCTCGATCGTGACCGTCAAGGTCACTGCCATCGAAGAGGGTGGCGTCGAGGTGGAATACAACGGCGCCAAGTCGTTCATCCGCCGCTCCGACCTGTCGCGTGACCGCTCTGAACAGCGCCCCGAACGCTTTCAGGTCGGCGATCACATCGATGTGCGCGTGACCAACATCGATCCGAAGACCCGCCGCCTGGGCCTGTCGATCAAGGCGCGCGAGATTGCGGAAGAGAAGGAAGCGGTCGAACAATATGGCTCGTCCGATTCGGGTGCCTCGCTGGGCGATATCCTTGGCGCGGCCCTGAAGGGTTCCGACAAGAGCTGATCCGGGGCGAAAGCCGCCCCGACCGGGGCCTCACCGCAGGGTGGGGCCCCTTCCTTTTGCGCAAGGCCGCCCCGGGCATCCGGGATGGCAGGGTTTTCCTGTTTGTGCGGTTGAATTTATTGCCTATAGTCCCCGGATGATGTGGCGGTACATGAGACCACAGGGGGGACACGTCGGATGATCCGGTCGGAACTGATCCAGAGAATCGCTGAAGAAAACCCGCATCTGACACAGCGGCATGTCGAGCGGATCGTGAACACCGTCTTCGAAGAAATCATCGAGGCGCTGGCCAAGGGTGACCGGGTTGAGCTGCGCGGTTTCGGCGCATTTTCGGTCAAGGCCCGCGATGCCAGGCTGGGGCGGAATCCGCGCACCGGTGAAGCCGTTGAGGTGGACCAGAAAAACGTGCCGTTCTTCAAGACCGGAAAGCTGCTGCGCGACCGTCTGAACGGCAAGTGAACCCGGCAAGGGACCCTGCCCCATGATCCGCTTTTTCCGCTATCTGCTGCTTGCGCTGCTGGCGGTCAGCCTGCTGACCGTCGCCATCGCCAACCGTGATCCGGTGACGCTTCAGGCCCTGCCGCAGGATATGGGCCTGTTCCTGGGCCTGTCCTGGTCCATCCGGCTGCCGCTGTTCCTGGTGATCTTCGGCGGCATCGGGGTGGGTCTGCTGATTGGCTTTTTCTGGGAATGGGCGCGCGAATCAAAGCACCGGACCACAGCCCTGACCACGGCGCGCGAAGTTGCCCGGCTGGAGCGCGAGGTGACACGGCTGCGCGCCGCCGCCCGGCCCGAGCCCGAGGATGAGGTGCTGGCCCTGCTGGAACCCAGGCAGAAGGCCGGATAGCCCTTGGCCGGCATCCGGGTGAAAATCTGCGGCCTGCGCACGCCGGCCGATGTTGCTGCGGTTGCGCGTGCCGGGGCGGCCTATGCCGGATTCGTGTTCTTTGCAAAGTCGCCCCGCAACCTGACTCTGTCCGGGGCGCGGCTGGCCGCGCTGTCTGCCCCGGTCGGACTGGCGCGGGTGGCGCTGACCGTGGACGCCGATGACACCACTCTGGATGCCATTGTCGAAGCCGTGCCGCTGGACATGCTGCAATTGCATGGCACCGAATCGCCCGGCCGGGTGGATGAGGTGCGCGCCCGCTACCGCCTGCCGGTGATGAAGGCGCTGGGCGTGGCGGATGAAGGCGACCTGCCCGCGATCCTGGAATATTCCGCCGTGGCCGATCAGCTTCTGATCGATGCGAAACCGCCGCGCGGGGCGGCCCTGCCGGGCGGCAACGGCCTTGCCTTTGACTGGCGGCTGCTGGCGGGCCGCCGCTGGCTGCGCCCCTGGATGCTGGCCGGGGGCCTGACGGCAGGGAATGTGGCCGAGGCCATGCGCCTGACCGGCGCGCGGCAGGTTGATGTCTCGTCCGGGGTCGAAAGCGCGCCGGGGGTCAAAGACCCTGACAGGATTGCGGCCTTCGTGGCGGCGGCGCAGCATTGGCAAGATCGTCAGGACGCAAGGATCAGCAGGCCCGCACCACCAGGCCCGTCATGATCGGCGCGCCCCCCGCGAAGGCGCACCCGACCGCGACAGGCCGGGCGGTTCAAAGGGCGGAATGATCAGGCGGGCTGGACCACCCATGCCCTTGGGCAGAAGGCATCGCCGTGCAACCGTCGGGTCTTTGAACGGTTGGAACCGCAAGGTGCCGCAAGATGTTCCGCCTTGATCTCTGTCCGGCCAGCCCGCCCGGCTTTCCTGCGCTTTCGACATCCGCTGTTTGGATGTCTTGCCTGAACAGGAAAGTCCCTGCCGGCAATCACCCCGACGTCAGGGGAAGGTGCCCCTTGCGGATTCCCGGTGACGCAGGGGATGTAATTGCGCAATACTTCCCCAAATTGATGTGAAGTTCACAACAGGGGGCGGGCCATGGCCGACTTTGACGCGCAGATCCGGGACAGTCAGGCAGAGGTGGCAAAGGCTCAGGCCAGGATCACCGAGATAACCGGCCGGATCGAAGCGGCGCGCGGCACGCTGGGCGCGGGCGGGACCGGCATTGATATCGAAACGGCCACGCTTGCCGATGTGGCCAGGCAGACCGACCTGATGAATGCCAATATCGCCGAACTGATCATGGGGCTGGACGATGTCACGGCGGGCTTTTCCAAAGACTTCGACGAGATGCGATCAAAGACCGGGGTCGAAAGCCTGATCGGCCTCTTCTCCAGGGGCCGGTCAGAGGCGATGCGGCAGGAACGGCTGCGCACGGCGTCAATCGATGACAAGCTGCAGGATCTGATCGTCAAGTCGGATGTGATCGTGACACTGCTGCAGGGGCAGCTTGACCTTCTGAACGGGCAGAAGGCCAGGGTCGAAACCAATCTGACGGCGACGCTGGACGAACGCGAGGCCGCGGTTGCCGCGCTGGAGGCCGTGCGCGCAGAGATATCGGGCATGGACCCCAGGATCATCGAGGTGGAGAACCGCATTTCGGCAGAGCAGGACGCGGCGGCGCGGACCCGGCTGGAGACAGAGCTTGCCGGCCTGAACACACGCTACAACGCCCTGGTGCAGGATGAGCAGGTCCAGCTTGCCAGAAGCCAGACGCTGGAGCGCTATATCGAAAAGGGCAAGACCTGGGTGGACAGCCTGCAGAACCAGGCGGCGACCCAGATGGTGCTGATCAACAAGCTGCAGACAGACACCCGGCAGCGCGTTGTGCTGTATGACGCGCTGAGCAGTTCGCTGAAGACGGCGCAGCAGCAGGATGTGGCGCACCGGATCAACGAGATCGGCGTGAAGACGGATCAGGAGGCGCAGACAGCCATGGCGGCGATCGGGGCGGCCACCAATGACAAGATGGCCGACATGCTGGAAGCGCATGAAGGGAACATGGTCTTTGCCCGCAAGATTCTGGAACAGAAGGCCAAGGCGGACGAACGCTTTGCCCGCCGCTTTGCGGCGATTGTCGAAAAACACGACAAGAACCGGTACGGGGAGTGAGGTGAACAGGAAGGCTGTTGTCTGCCTCGCCCTGGTCTATCTGAGTCTTGCCGGACTGGTCGCGACTGTCGTTGTGGGCATTGCTTTGGCACGGACCCCCGATACTACCGCGCGCGATGCGGCCTGGCTGTTTGGCGCTGTCATGGTTCTCCCCGTGTGGTCCGTCTTGTCCATGATCGTTGTATGGCGTTTGCAGGTTTCGACACTGTTTCTGTTCTGGAAGTACTTGCAACTTGTGCAGTGGCTCACCGGATTGCCTGTTGGCGACTGGTTCACCGGGGTGCTTTTGAAAGATCATTGGCTTGCGCATGGCTTGCAAGGAACCAGAGAACATTGGCTGTACAAGAAGGTTATCGCATCCTCCCCGCAAGCAGTGGTAAACAAAGAAGATGCCTGACCCTTCTGTAAAGGATCAACTTACCAGCGACCACGCCGGCCTTTACGACCCCGAGGTGGCGCGCCGGTACTTTGCCACCTTCGGGCAGATCACCGGGCACTTGCCGCGCGTGGCGGCCGAACTGGAACGCGAGGGCCGCCTGACGCGGCTGGAGTCGCGGCTGATCGGCGGCTATGTGCAGGCGATTGCGGCAAGTTTCCGGGCTTTGTCGCTGAAATACCTGATGACCGGGCGCGATGCCGCCGCTGGCCGGCTGACCTTTGACCGCCATGAAAGCGGCTTTCCGGTGGCGCAGGAACTGATGGTCATGGCCAATGACGCACAGCAGGCGGTGCGGCACCTGACGGGCATGGCCTCGGACGCAGAGCTGAAAGACCGGATGATCCGGCAGATCGTGGGCGATCTGGCCGTGCCGTCCAGGCTGCAATTCGCCCTGTCACAGCGGCTGTATTACGAGGCGCTTCAGGCGGGCGGGCTGTTCTGGGCGCGCAACGACCCTGATGCGCAATGGCTGGAAGACCGTGGCGCGCGGCGGGCCTATCTGGTCCATTGGGCGGTTTATGACAGCCAGATCAACCTGCCCGTCATCCATCTGCTGGAACTGGAGGACTCCGGGCGCACGGCCCTGCCCAATGATGACCGGCGCTGGCCCGAGGTGCGGGCGCATCTGATGGCGCAATCCCTGGGCGGGCTGAAGCTGCTGACCATCGCACAGGGCTTTGATACCGATTTCGATGACCTGCACCCCAAACGGCTGCGCCGCATCACCCTTGGGCCGATGTATTCGCACAGCTTCACCCTGCAATCGGGGCCGATCAGCGAGGTGCTGGCCGATGCGCGTGCAGAACCGGGTGATGATTGGGCGCTGGTCTGGACCTTTGAAGACCTTCAGTCAGAGCGGGAAGAGACGGCGAAAGAAGGATGGTTCGGCACGGTGCAGCGCCAGATCTTTGCCCTGGATGGCTACGCCGGGCGCGGTGCCGAAACCGGAACCACCCGCACCGAGCGCATGGTCATCCTGCCGGAGCGGCCCTTTCAGGTGCTGGCAGAGCGTAACCCGCCCGGGTTCGCCGGGGTGCGCAAGTTTGTGGCGGGTGCGGGTGGCCGCATCCTGCCGTCGAGGTGAAAGATGAGTGAACCGCGCGACACGATGGAACTGCCGGAACCGATGATTCTGGCGCATTATCCGGCGGCGCTGGGCCTGCTGACCGGCTTTGACCATGCGCCCCGGCTGGGCCGGGCCACAGCGGCAGCACCGCAGGCGGAACGCTCTGCCGGGATCGGCACGCGGCGCGCGCTGCGCCCTACCGTGCCGGGGCTGGTGACACAGCCGGTGGCGCGGCCCGGCGGGGTGCGGCTGATCGGGCGGGTCGAAAGCTTTGGCGATGGCCTGGTGTCCCCGGTGCAGGCCAATGTGCTGGGGGCCCTGCGGCGTGCCCTGGCGGTGGCGCTGGCCATGGGAGAGACCTTTTCCGCGCAGACCGGGCTGGCCGAGTTGAAGAAGGCGAACCTTGAGGCGCGCCTTCCCGAGGCGCGGCGGGCCGAGTTCACCGAACTGCTGGCGGCCGAGGCGCTGGTGGTGCTGCATGTCTTCGGCAATGCCACCGCCTTTCTGCTGGCCCCGCATCCGGGCGAGGCCACGGTCGAGGTGGGCGGCGTCGATGAGGTGCTGACCGACAACGCCATCCTGGGCCTGCAGGGCGTGCTGTGGGAACTGGATCAGGACATCGCCACACTGGCCACTGATGAGGCGCTGCTGGTGGCGGTGGTGGCGGGCTTTGCCGAACAGCTGATGGCAAAGGTGGCGCTGCGGGCGCAGACAGCGGCGCGGGTTGCGGCCTTTTCCGCGGGGTCCTGGCGGGTCGAGGCGGATCAGCTGACGCTGGCCGGGTTTACCCCGGCGCGCAAGGCCAGGGGCAGCGCGCTGACCATGACCTTCAAGAAACCGGAGGAGGTGATTGGCAATCACATCGCCAAGTATCAGGCGATGCGGTTGGCCAGGATGCTGATGGCCTATGACTTTGACCGAAAGATGAACCCCTTTGCCGAAATCGGCGGCTTCATCTTTACCTTCATGGGCGATGGCAAGCCGGGCACGGGCAAGACGACGCTGATCCAGATGATGGCGGGCCTGCTGGATGGCTATTGCCGGGTGGCAGGCTATCCCTTCCGCTATCAGAATTTCAGCATTGACCAGATCGACAGCTACCAGGGCAAATCCGGGCAGAATGCCAAGGCCTTTGTCCAGAACGTGCTGGACCCGGCCGTGATCGGCTTTGGCACCATCGACGACATTGATCAGGTGGCGGGCAAGCGCGGCGACCGCCAGTCCAGCGCCGGGCAGCAGGAAGTGACGGCGGTGTTCATGGAGGCCTTTGCCGGGGCCAATACCGTGGTGCGGGGCAATTGCACCTTCGGGATGTTTTCCAACTTTCCCGAGAATGTCGACGATGCCCTGCGCCAGCGGGCGGGCGCGCGGTTTCTGGTGGACGGCCCGCAAAGCCGCGAGGATTACATCGACATCCTGACGCTGCTTCTGGGCAGGAACCACAGCATTCCACTGGGCGAGCATCAGCTTTATGCGGCACAGGAGATCAGGCGGGCAGTGGCGCAAAGCTTTGAGTCGCACGGGCGGCCGAAGGAAGACGGGCTGATCCGGGTCTGGGATGAGGTTGCGGCACAGCTGGGGCCGCTGGATACGCTGGCCAAGATCGGCACCTATCTGAAGGCGATCCAGCAGGCGGATGCGCGGTTTACGGGGCGCGCGATCAAGAACATCACCGATGCGGTCAAGGTGCGGGCGATGGATTTTGAACTGCCGGATGCGTGGATGGCAGAGCCGGACCTGTTCCTGTTCAAAGGCTATGACGCAAAGACCGCGATGATCCGCGACCTGATGCGGCCGGTCACCGTGGACATGGTGGTGCAGGAAATCAACCGCTATGCCGACAGCGAATTCCGCTATGCCGACAAATCCGACGAGGTGGCGATTGAGGCGCTGGTGCGCGACATGGGCCGGATGGAAGAGGCGAAGCGGCGGTATGTGGGGGGGAAGGGGTGAGAAGGTTAGCCCCAATCACGTTTGCAGTCTGCCTGTGGGCGCAACAAGCAATCGCAACGACCTGGTACTGCACGCTGACCGATGCCCTGACTCTTTCTGATGATGGGAACTTAATGGCACATCCGCGGCGAGATATGCTGCTGGACTATCAAGTCATTGTCGAAGTTGAGACTGGCAAGGTGTTCCATCCCGAGTTTGGTACGTCAACTTATGATTTCATTGAGGTGTTGGACCAAGGATCGGCCATTTCCGCGTTCAAGGTCATTGCGTATTCGAGCGAAGGTTCCCGGCCCGAAGAGGGTGTAGTCAGTTTTCGAAACGCTGCGTACTTTGAAATCAAGACTTACGCTGAAGGGACGCAAAAGCCATTTATGGCTCAGACGGCAAGTGGCTTCGGTTATGGTGTTTGCCAATGAAAGGGGTTTCTCGTTTGGGTAACCGGTTACCGTTGCTTCCCTCTCCGGCCCCCCACCCCAACCCTCCCCACGAGGGGGAGGGGAGGCACTTCGTCGGCTGGCCTGGGCACCGGTTGCGGGCGTCGGGTGCCTCCCTCCCCCTCGTGGGGAGGGTTGGGGTGGGGGGCGTCGGGCAAGTGCATTCGACGGGAAGGCAACAGCCCATGAAACCCCTCATCCAAGGCGGCGTGATGTCCCGGAACCCGATCGAGGTCTCCTGCCCGCCCCCCCACCCCCATCCCCTCCCCACGAGGGGGAGGGGAGGCGCTTCTTTGGCTGGCCTGGGCACTGGTGGCGGGCGTTGGGTGCCTCCCTCCCCCTTGTGGGGAGGGGTGGGGTGGGGGGCCTCGGGCAAGTGCATTCGCCAGGAAGGCAACAGCCCATGAAACCCCTCATCCAACACGGCCTC
The DNA here is from genome assembly GCA_020250125.1 of Rhodobacter sp. GTDB lineage: Bacteria > Pseudomonadota > Alphaproteobacteria > Rhodobacterales > Rhodobacteraceae > Aliitabrizicola. Next base: position 41,395 of record JADCEL010000062.1, on the reverse strand, counting down.
ATGTCCCGGAACCTGATCGAGGTCTTCTCTCCGCCCCCCCACCCCCATCCCCTCCCCACAAGGGGGAGGGGGGGTGCTTCTTCGTCTGGCGTTGGCACTGGTGGCGGGCGTTGGGTGCCTCCCTCCCCCTCGTGGGGAGGGTTGGGGTGGGGGGCGTCGGGCAAGTGCATTCGACGGGAAGGCAACAGCCCATGAAACCCCTCATCCCACACGGCCTGACGTTCGGGAACCAGATCGAGGTCTCCTCTCCGGCCCCCCACCCCCTCCACTCCCCACGAGGGGGAGGGGAGGCGCTTCTTCGTCTGGCGTGGGCACTGGTGGCGGGCGTTGGGTGCCTCCCTCCCCCTCGTAGGGAGGGATGGGGTGGGGGGCGTCGGGCAAGCGCATTTGACGGGCAGGGTATGACCCATGAAACCCCTCATCCAACGCGGCGTGATGTCCCGGAACCTGATCGAGGTCTTCTCTCCGCCCCCCCACCCCCATCCCCTCCCCACGAGGGGGAGGGGAGGCGCTTCTTCGTCTGGCGTGGGCACTGGTGGCGGGCGTCGGGTGCCTCCCTCCCCCTCGTGGGGAGGGATGGGGTGGGGGGCCTTGGGCGAGCACATTCGCCAGGAAGGCAACAGCTTATGAAACCCCTCATCCCACACGGCCTCATGTCCCGGAAACAGATCGAGGTCTTCTCTCCCGCCCCCCACCCCCATCCCCTCCCCACGAGGGGGAGGGGAGGTGCTTTTTCGGTTGGCTTGGGCGCTGGTGGCGGGCGTCGGGTGCCTCCCTCCCCCTCGTGGGGAGGGTTGGGGTGGGGGGCCTTGGGCAAGCGCACTCGACAAGAAGGCAACAGCCCATGAAACCCCTCACCCAACACGGCCTCATGTCCCGGAACCTGATCGAGGTCTGCTCTCCCGCCCCCCACCCCCATCCCCTCCCCACGAGGGGGAGGGGAGGCGCTTCTTCGGCTGGCCTGGGCACCGGTGGCAGGCGTCGGGTGCCTCCCTCCCCCTCGTGGGGAGGGTTGGGGTGGGGGGCGTCGGGCAAGCGCATCCGACGGGAAGCAACAGCTTATGAAACCCCTCATCCAACACGGCCTCATGTCCCGGAACCTGACAAAGGTCTCCTCTCCGAACCCCCACCCCCATCCCCTCCCCACGAGGGGGAGGGGAGGCGCTTCTACGGTTGGCCTGGGCACTGGTTGCGGGCGTTGGGTGCCTCCCTCCCCCTTGTGGGGAGGGTCGGGGTGGGGGGCGTCGGGCAAGCGCATCCGACGGGAAGGCAACAGCCCATGAAACCCCTCATGCAATACGGCCTCATGCCCCGGAACCTGATCGAGGTCTGCTCTCCGGCCCCCCGCCCCCCTCCCCTCCCCACAAGGGGGAGGGGAGCCGCTTCTTTGGTTGGCCTGGGTACCGGTGGCGGGCGTTGGGTGCCTCCCTCCCCCTCGTGGGGAGGGGTGGGGTGGGGGGCCTTGGGCAAGGGGCGGGACGGATGACGGGTATCCACCCCATCACCCGGCAACGCGCACGAAAGCTGCGGGCGGAGATGACCCCGCAGGAGCGGCGGGTCTGGGCGAAGCTGCGCGAGTTGAACCGGATGCTTGGGTTGCATTTCCGGCGGCAGGCGCCGATCGGGCCGTTCATCGCCGATTTCGCCGATCTGGGGCGGAGGTTGGTGATCGAGGTGGATGGGGGCGGGCATGGCGGGGAACGGGACGTTGCACGGGATGAATGGTTAAGCGCGCAGGGGTTTCAGGTGTTGCGGTTCTGGAACCCGCAGATTTCGGGGAATATCGAGGGCGTGATGCAGATGATCTTCGATGCGGTTGGCGGCGGGTCCTTGGCCGACGCCCCCCCACCCCCTCCCTTCGCTACGCGGGGGGAGGGGGGCGAAAAGCGCCGTTCTGATGCGATGGCTGTCGGCGGCGTGCCGCCCACCCAAATCTCCTCCCCGCGAGGAAGAGGCGAGGCTCGCGGTGCAGTCGCTATGCACAACGGCAGGTGTTCCGCGCCTCCCTCCCCCCTCGTGGGGGAGGGAGGGGGTGGGGGGGCGTCCGCCAAAGGCGCGGCACTGAAAGGAACCGTCTCATGAAACGCCTGATCGAAAAGGGCCTGATGTTCGGCAACCTCATCGAGGTGTCCTCGCCGGCGCTGGTGGAGCGGTACAACCGCGCGCTGAAGCATCTGACGGGCAAGGAAACGGTGCAGACCGATTTCCACATCGATCTCTCTGGCTACAGCCCCGAGATCGGCGATGAACTGGGCGATGATCTGTACCTGAACCCGAACGGCTGCAACCGGCAGTTCATTCTGCTGACCACGGCGCAAAAGGCAGCACCGCTGCTGAACGTGAAGTTCTCAACCTCTCGCGGCATCCTGAAACAGTTCTGTGAAGCCAACGATGCGCAGCTGTTCGCGCTGACCGCGCGCGATGCGGTGGCGGGCGAGCTGCAGAATTCGGTCTATGAGGTGTCAACCCCGGCCAGGCTGTTCGACATCCGCCGGATCACGGTCGAGGCCGACACCATCGGCGGCCATGTCAAGGATGCAACCGCGCTGGCGGCCCTGATCGACCGCTTCCGGCGCGAACCCGACGGGTGGCGCGATGAGGCGCTGATCGCCCAGATGATCGCGCTTGCGACAAAGACGGGGGATGTCACGCGCGTGCCCGTTGCCCTGGCGGCGATGACCTTTGAGCAGGGCAATTTCTGGACATCGCATTTCGGCGGCATCTATGTGTTCCGCGACCTGCACCGCCCTGTGGCGATTTCGGCATTGCCGGCGGAAAGCCTGGGGGTGCTGCCGGTGCCTGCCACCGATCTGCGCCAGCGCAATGTGATTGCCGACTGGATGGAGCGCAACCAGCTGGTCGAGCCCATCGTGCAGGCACGGGGAATGGATGCGGCGGCGGTCCTGCGCCAGAAGATGGATTTCATTCTGGTCGATGCGGCAGATGCGCTGAACCTTGACCTGGGGCAGGCAACGCGGGCTGATCTGCGCAAGATCGCGCAGCGCCTGGGGTCCGCCCTGCCGCCAGAGTTTCTGGGGCTGGCCGCCCTTCTGCGCTGGGTCGAGGGCGGGGGTGACTGGCCCCGGATCAGTTCGGAGCATCCCGCCTATTTCTACACGCTGCGCGCGCGGGCCCATGCCGACCGCGATCTGGTGAACATGCTGCTGGCCGAACTTGCGCCGCTGGATGTGCGCCAGGTGTTCATCACCCATAAAGAGCTGTTCTATGCCCTCTACGCCACCTGGTCGGACCGCAAGCGCGGCTATGTGGCGGATTTCCTTGCAAGAGAGTATCAGGTGGACAAGGCAGGTGCCCGCGCCGCATTGTTCGGGCCGGAACCGGGAATGGAAGACAGCCAGCGCCCCGATCCGCGCCCGGCCCCGCAGCCCGCGCGCAGCCTGGTTGATCTGGTTGGCCCCTGGGGCGCCGTGCGGAAAGGCAGACGATGATCGCAATCCTTACCTCTGCCGTGATGGGCTTTCTGATCCTGACGGTGATCTACCTGCTGGTGTCGGTCTATTCCCGGTCCGTCCGCCGCGAAAAGCTGGAAAAGCAGTTCGACGGGGGCGATATGCCGGGGGACCGCGACGCCTTTGTCGAAAAGGGCATGCAGGCCTATCAGCACAGCCTGCGCCGCTGGCTGATCCTTCTTGTCTATGTCATTCCCATAACCGCCGTGGCCGTCACGGTCTATCTGGTGAACTACAATTAGGAGGATGCCGATGTGGCGCTATTTCAAATGGGGCTTCTGGATTGTCCTGATCCTGACTGTGGGCGGAATCCTGCACTATACCCTGCCGCAGCGCGACATCGTCCGCATCACCGGAACCTACAACCGTCTGACCACGGTGGGTGAGAACAGCTTCTTCTACGCCACGCCCGATGCGGGCACGGGCGAATCCACAGTCACGCGCGATATCCGCTTCATCGAGGCGGTGCGCCCCAACGGCAGGGTCATCGTCTATCGCAACGAGGATACCGGCTGGGTCTGGCCGCCCTATTTCAAGTATGACAGTTCCAACCTGCAGGCAGAGGCGTCGAACCTGAAATCGACCGCCGATGCCCCCGTCTGGGTGGCGGTGACGCATTATGGCTGGCGCATTGCCTGGATGTCGATCTATCCCAATGCGGTGCGCCTGCGGGTGGTCGACGGGCCGGACACCAGCTTGTTCCCCTGGGTCAATATCGTGATCCTGACAGCGCTGGCGTTCCTGCTGTTCATGGTGCGCCGCATGTGGCTTCAGTTCCGCGAGCGCATGATTGACCCGGCGCTGGAAGACATGAGCGATGCGCTGACGCGCGCCGATGCGCGGGCCGATGCTGCGCGCGCCAGTGCCCGGACAAGCTGGGGGCGGTTCAGGGCCTGGCTGGGCGGTCTGTTCCGGCGGTAGGCATCAGGGCGGCAAACCGCGCCGGTCCGGCGCGGGTCGCCCGCCAGACCCCTTACCGCCGCAGGGTGCCGCCCGTGGCCTTCATCACCTTTTCGACGATTCTGGCGCTGACGGCATCAATCTCGGCATCGGTCAGGGTCTTTTCGACCGGCTGGAGGCGCACGGAAACGGCGATGGATTTCTTGCCGGCCCCCATCTGTGCTTCGGCCTTCTCGCCGGTGAACTGATCAAAGACGCGGACGCTGTCGATCAGGGCCTTGTCCGCGCCCTGCGCGGCATTGACCAGGGTCAGCGCCTCGACCCATGCATCGACGACAAAGGCAAAGTCCCGCTCCACCGCCTGCAGGTCGGACAGTTTCAGCGCGGGCCGCGTCGGTGACTTGACCCTGGGCAGCGGCACGGCGGCAATGCGCAAGGCAAAGGCCATGGCCGGACCCTTGACATCCAGCGCCTTCAGGATCGCCGGATGCACCTCGCCAAAGGTGGCCAGCACGTTCGGCCCAAGGCCGATCACGCCCGACCGTCCGGGGTGCCACCACGCCGGGGCAGTCCGGCTGATCTGCACCCTGGCCGGGGTGCCAAGGGCCGCCAGAACCGCCTCGGCATCGGCCTTGGCATCATAGAGGTCGACCGGCCGGCGCGACCCGAAGGGGTCGCGCGGCGCGGCAGCGCCCACCAGAAGGCCGGCGGCCAGCAGGCCCTGTTCCCCGGGCTCGCCGCCATGAAAGACCGGGCCGATTTCGAACAGCGCCAGATCGCCAAAGCCACGCGCCTGATTGCGCGCCGCCGCCTGCAGCAGGCCCGGCAGAAGATCGGGGCGCAGATGCGTCATGTCAGACGAGATCGGGTTTTCGATGCGCAGGGCATCGGTCCCGCCGCCGAACAGGGCAGCCGTCTTGCCGTCGATGAAGCTGTAGGTGACGCATTCGTTGTAGCCCAGCCCCGCCAGCGCGCGGCGGGCGGCGCGTTCGCGCAGCTGCAAAGGCGTCAGGATCGGGCGCGGCACCCCGGCAGGTGCCCGGTCCAGCGGCTTGCCCTGCAGCCGGGTCAGCGAGGCGATGCGCGCCACCTCTTCCACCAGGTCCGCCTCGCCCAGCACATCGGGCCGCCAGCTGGGCGGGCTGGCCTGATCGCCGGTCAGGGTAAACCCGAGTGCCGTCAGCGTGCGGCGCTGTTCGGCTTCGGCGATGTCCATGCCCACCAGACGGGCCACACGCGCCGGATCAAGGCGGTAGCTGCGCGCGGTGTCGGGCACCGCGCCATCCAGCGCGATGACGGAAGCTTCGCCCCCGCACAGGTCAAGGATCATCTGTGTGGCCAGTTCCAGCCCCGGCAGGGTGAAAGCCGGATCAACCCCGCGTTCAAAGCGATAGCGCGCGTCCGAGACGATCTTCAGCGCGCGGCCCGTGGCCGCGATGGTGACGGGGTCCCAGTAAGCCGATTCAAGGAAGACATCGGTGGTGTCCGGGGTACAGCCGGAAAGTTCGCCCCCCATGATCCCGGCCAGCGATTCGGGCTGGTCATCATCGGAAATCAGCATCATGCCGGGCTGCATGGTGTAGCTTTTGCCATCCAGCGCCAGCAGGGTTTCGCCCCCTTTGGCGGGATGGATATGCAGGTTGCCCCTGACCTTGGCCGCGTCAAAGACATGCAGCGGGCGGTTCAGGCCGAAGGTGAAATAGTTGGTGATATCGACCAGCGCCGAAATCGGGCGCAGGCCGATGGCCCTGAGCCGCGCCTGCATCCAGGGCGGTGATGCCCCGTTGCGTACCCCCCGGATCAGGCGGCCGGCAAACAGCGGGCAGCCCTTTTGTTTCAGCGCCGGGTCGATGGTAACGCGGATGGGGCAGGGAAAGGTGCCGGGGATGGCCGGGGTGTCCAGCGGTTTCAGCACGCCCAGGCCGCGCGCGGCCAGATCACGCGCAAGGCCGCGCACGCCCAGCGCATCGGGGCGGTTGGCGGTGATCTTGACGAAGATCATCGGGTCGTTCAGCCCACGGTAATCGATGAACCGCGCGCCCAGCGGCGCGTCGGCGGGCAGATCGATGATGCCGTCATGATCGTCGGAAACCATCAGCTCGCGTTCGGAACAGAGCATGCCGTTGGAGTCGACCCCCCGGATCACGCCGGGTTTCAGATCAACCCCGGTGCCGGGAACATGCGTGCCCACGGGTGCGAAGACGCCGATCAGGCCGGTGCGGGCATTGGGGGCACCGCAGACAACCTGCACCTCTTCCGACCGGCCACCGGGGCCGTCGGGCCAGGTTTCCACCCGGCACAGCCGCAGCCGGTCGGCATTGGGGTGCGGCACGGCTTCGATCACGCGGGCGATGCGGAACGCGCCCAGCGTGGCGGCGGGGTTTTCCACCCCTTCCACCTCATGCCCAAGGTCGGTGAGGGCGGTGAGGATATCGTCCAGCGGTGCCGAGGTGTCGAGGTGGTCGCGCAGCCAGGAGAGGGTGAATTTCATCTTGTGTTCTTTTCTATCGACGATTGAGCGTCGTTTCTGCGAACCTTGCGTCTCACGGGTTTCGATAGCCAAAGCACATCAGCTCGCATCGCGTTTACTAATCGATCCTTTGGATCAACCAAAGCGTCAAACAACTCGACCGAATGGACTTCATTTCCTTTCGATGCGGCAATCAGTCGGGATACTGCCCCAAGATATGCACCCGAGGCAGCCTGCACTTCGCTCGATGCAAACAAATCAAACTCGTTCCCTAAGGCAGCGAGTTCAGAGAAGTGTTCGACCCAAGCAGCTTCGTTCTCTAGCAATAGCGATGCTTCGAACTTTCCAATTATGCTTCCGAACCGGATGTATGCCACTTCTCTGGCAGCAGAAATCCGCTTTGCCTCTTCCCACCACTGCTTAAACACGTAGACAGCTGCGGCAATCATGAACCCGACAATCGCAGTTGCGCCATCTATAGCTATTCCAGTCAGTTCGGGAAAAGTCACCCGCTCAGCCCCCCCGCCAGATCAGGCATGTCCAGCGCGGCAAAGCCATAATGCCGCAGCCAGCGCAGGTCGGACTCGAAGAACGCCCGCAGGTCGGGGATGCCGTATTTCAGCATCGCCAGCCGGTCGATCCCCATGCCAAAGGCAAAGCCCTGCCATTGCGCCGGGTCCACCCCGGCGGCTTCCAGCACCTTGGGATGCACCATGCCGGACCCCAGAATCTCCATCCACTTGTCGCCCTGCCCGATCTTCAATTGCCCGCCTTCCCAGGAACAGCGGATATCCACCTCTGCCGAAGGTTCGGTGAAGGGAAAGTGGCTGGCGCGGAAGCGCAGTTCCACGGACGGCACCTCGAAAAAGGCGCGGCAGAATTCCTCCAGCACCCATTTCAGATTGGCCATGCTGATGCTGCGGTCAATCGCCAGCCCTTCGACCTGATGGAACATCGGCGTATGCGTCTGGTCCATGTCCATCCGGTAGACCCGGCCCGGAGCGATGACGCGGATCGGCGCGCCGTGGGTGGCCATGGCGCGGATTTGCACCGGCGAGGTATGGGTGCGCAGCACATGCGGCGGGCGGTTGTCGCCAAGGCTTCGCGCCATGAAGAACGTGTCATGTTCCTGCCGCGCCGGATGTTCGGGGGCCATGTTCAGCGCATCGAAATTGTACCAGTCCGATTCCACCTGCGGCCCTTCGGCCACGGCAAAGCCCATGTCGGCGAAAATCGCCGTCAGCTCATCCATCACCTGGCTGACGGGGTGAATCGTGCCGGCGGGGCGGGGCCGTCCCGGCAGGGTGACATCCAGCCATTCCGACCGCAGCCGTTCGTTCAGCGCCGCATCCCCCAGCGCCGCCTTGCGGGCGCGGAGCGCGGCATCCACCTCATCCTTCAGCGCATTCAGCAGCCCGCCTGCGGCCTGCCGCTGGCTGGCCTCCATCTGGCCCAGATCGCGCATCTTCAGGCTGATCTCGCCCTTCTTGCCCAGGGCGGTCACGCGCACCTCTTCCAGCGCCGCCTCATCCGCCGCAGCGGCGATGGCGGACAGATACCTGGCCTTGAGCGTGTCGAGCCCTTGCATGAAAAGCCTCCGTTGCCTGCGCGATGGTGCTAGCGGCAAGGGGGGTGTTATGCAAGGTGGGTTGGCTTTGCAAAACCTGACGGGTTTCAGCCAGGAAAAACAAAAGACCCCACCGACGGGCGGGGTCCCTGTTGATCCACAGGCATGAAGTCAGGCGATGGCGGCTTTCGCCTGCGCTGCAATCGCATTGAACGCCTCGGGCTCATGCACAGCCAGATCGGCCAGAACCTTGCGGTCCACCTCGATCCCGGCTTTCGCCAGACCGTTGATGAAGCGCGAATAGGTGAACTCGGCATCAAACAGGCGGACGGCGGCGTTGATCCGCTGAATCCACAGGGCGCGGAAGTTGCGCTTGCGCGTCTTGCGGTCGCGCGTGGCGTATTGGTTGGCCTTGTCCACCGCCTGCGTGGCGGTGCGGAAGTTGGTGCTGCGGGCGGCGTAATAGCCCTTGGCAGCCTTGATCACCTTGCGGTGACGGGCATGGGTGACAACGCCGGATTTGACGCGGGACATCTCTGCTTCTCCTTACCGGTCGTAGGGCATGTATTTCTTGACGATCTTCGCATCGCTGTCCGACAGGATCATCGTTCCCGTCGTTTCGCGAATGAATTTCGTCGAGCGCTTGATCATATTGTGGCGCTTACCTGCCGGGCCGGCCTTGACGCGGCCCGTGGCCGTGAAGGAGAACCGCTTCTTCGCAGCGGATTTGGTCTTCATCTTGGGCATTTCAGACTCCTCTTGCGAGTGGTTGTGCGCGCGACTCGGCATGCCGCTTTGGCCGGACGCGCGGGGTAACAGGCCGTGGCGTATAGGCAAGGCCCGCCGACCGTGCAAGGGATATCGTCAGTCAGCGCCGGCGGAAGACGAAATAGGTGGCCGCAACCCCGGCCAGCATGCGCATCGCCATGATGTAATCGGGCGAAAACGGCGTCGGGGTCAGGTAAAGCGCGGCCAGCACCATCAGCCCGCCCAGAAGCAGGCCCGCAAGCGACACCAGCTGCGCCTCGTTTTCAAATATGGCAAACAGCAGGGCGGGTATCGCCGCCCCGCCGATCACAACGCCACCAATCATCAGCACATTGACCAGCATGGGCGCGCCCCAACCGGCGCAAAGCCTTTACACAGGGTACGGGTTACTCGGGGTCGACACTGTAGATCAGCCTTTCGTCACAGGGGGCGACGCGCAGGATGTTCGTGGTGCCCTGCACGTTGAACGGAACGCCGGCGGTCACGACAACCTGGTCAATCAGGGCAAAGCCATAGGCCCGCGCCGCGCGCGCCGCCGCGATGACCGCCCCCTTGAAGCGCGACTGTTCTTCGGTGATCACGCAATGCGTGCCCCAGGTCAGGCACAGGCGGCGCGCCGTTGCGATCAGCGGGGTGAGGGCGATGATCGGCACGCGCGGGCGTTCGCGCGCAACCAGCGAAACGGTGGTGCCGCTTTGCGAAAAGCAGCAGATCGCCTTGATATCGCTGCTTTCTGCAATCTCGCGCGCGGCGGCGACGATGCCATCTGCAATGCTGGTGCGCACGGCGGTGCGGCTGGCTTCGATGATGCTGCGATAGGTCGGATCGCTTTCGACCGAGATGGCAACGTTGTTCATCATCGTCACCGCTTCCACCGGCCAGGACCCGGCTGCGGATTCCGCCGACAGCATGATGGCATCGGCCCCTTCATAGATGGCGGTTGCCACATCGGACACTTCGGCGCGGGTCGGCATCGGCGATTCGATCATCGATTCCAGCATCTGGGTGGCAACGATCACCGGCTTGGCGGCGGCGCGCGCGCCGCGGACCAGCTGCTTCTGGATCGGCGGCACGGCATGGATCGGCAGTTCCACGCCCAGATCGCCGCGCGCCACCATGATGCCGTCCGACACGGCCAGAATCTCGGCATAGGCCTTTACGGCGGCAGGCTTTTCGATCTTTGACAGGATCGCCGCCCGGCCCCTGGCCAGATCGCGCGCCTCGATCACGTCTTCGGGGCGCTGCACAAAGGACAGCGCCAGCCAGTCAACACCCAGCTCGCAGGCGAATTCCAGATCCTTGCGGTCCTTGCCGGACAGCGCCGCGACCGGCAGCAGCACATCCGGCACGTTCACGCCCTTGCGGTTGGAAATCGTGCCGCCCACCGTGACGGTGCAATTGGCAAAATCCGGGCCGCAGGATTTGACCAAAAGCCGGATCTTGCCGTCATTGACCAAAAGCGAGGCACCCGGTTCCAGCGCGGCAAAAATCTCGGGATGCGGCAGGTTCACGCGCTTGACCGTGCCGGGGGCAGGGTCAAGGTCCATCCGGAAAGGCGCGCCATCCACCAGGTCCGCCGCCCCGTCGGCAAAGACGCCAACGCGCAGCTTGGGCCCCTGCAGATCGGCCAGAATGGCAATCGGGCGTCCGGTATCGGCCTCGATCTGGCGGATGATGACGTGGCGCGCGCGGATGTCGTCATGTGTGCCATGGCTCATGTTCAGCCGGAACACGTCGGCACCCGCCTCGAACAGCGCACGGATGGTCGCATAATCATTGGAGGCCGGGCCGAGCGTGGCCACGATCTTGACGTTTCGAAGGCGTCTCATGCTGCCTTTGTCCCTTATCGTGTTCATGTCCTGCGGCGGGCCAAGCGCCTTATGGCGGAATTCGCCGAACGGGGCAACTGGCGCTTTCCCGCAATGCGGCATAAATGCCGGTCTGCACAGTCCGGCACGGGGGACCCATGGTGACGACGGCCTATCGGATCATCGGCGAAAACCGCCCCTCGCGCTGGCTGGTCACCTGTGATCACGCCAGCAACCGGGTTCCCGCCGAGATCGCGGGGGGCAGCCTGGGGTTATCGCCCGCAGATATGGATCGCCACATTGCCTATGATCCGGGCGCGGCGGGGCTGGCGGTGGCCCTGGCCGAAGGTCTGGATGCGCCGGTCATCCTGTCGGATTTCTCGCGCCTGGTGATCGACCCGAACCGGGGCGAAGATGACCCGACCCTGATCATGAAGCTGTATGACGGCACCATCATTCCGGCCAACCGCAGGGTTGATGCGGCCGAGACGGCGCGGCGGCTGGAGATGCTCTATCGTCCCTATCACGCCGCCTATGCCCGGCTTGCGGCGCGCAGGCCCGATACGGTGATTGTCGCGATCCACTCTTTCACCCCGGGGCTGAAGGGCCGCCCGCCGCGCCCCTGGCACATTGGCGTGCTGCATTCGCATCGCGATGACCGCTTGTCGCGCGCGCTTCTGCGCAGGCTTGGGGCCGACCTTAACCTGTGCGTGGGCGACAATGAACCTTATGCAGGCCATTTGCCGGGCGATGCCATCGACCGGCACGCCCTGCAGCCGGGCCGGCACAATACGCTGATCGAGCTGCGCCAGGATCTGATCGCCACGGCCGCGGCGCAGCAAAGCTGGGCCGCGCGTCTGGCACCGCTTCTGCAGGCGGCGCTGGATGACGTGGACCGGAGCCCGCCCATGTCCGCACAAAGGGAGACCCCGAATGAATGACGCCACCCGCACCGCCCTGGAAGCCGCCGCTTTTCGCCGCCTTCTGCACCACCTGATGCAGGACCGGCCCGATGTGCAGAACATCGATCTGATGAACCTGGCCGGGTTCTGCCGCAACTGCCTCAGCCGCTGGTACCAGGAGGCAGCCTCCCAGCAGGGCATCGCGCTGGACAAGGATGCCGCGCGCGAGATCGTCTATGGCATGCCCTATGCTGACTGGGTTGCGCAGCACCAGACCGGGGCCGATGCGGCAAAAAAGGCCACTTTCGAGGTGGCCTTCAAGCAGAATGTCACGGATCGCGGCAAGGCGTCAGATGGCTGACTTGCGCATTTCATCAAGGTAGATGTCGCGCAGCCGGGCCGTGACCGGGCCGGGGGTGCCGCCGCCCAGCGCCGCGCCGTCAATCTCGACCACCGGCATCACAAAGGCCGAGGCCGAGGTGAAGAACGCCTCGTCTGCCGTCTTTGCCTCGTCAATGGTAAAGGGGCGTTCTTCCACCTCCATCTGGGCTTCGGCGGCCAGGCGCAGCACGGCGGCGCGGGTGATGCCCTGCAGGATGTCGGACGACAGATGCCGCGTGATGATGCGGTTGCCGCGCACGATATAGGTGTTGTTCGATGTGCCTTCGGTCACGAACCCGTCCTCGACCATCCACGCATCGTCGCAACCGGCCTTCCTGGCCATCATCTTGCCCATCGACGGGTACAGAAGCTGGACCGTCTTGATGTCGCGCCGCCCCCAGCGGATGTCCGGTATCGAGATGACCTTCATCCCGGTCGCAGCGGCAGGGTGTTCGGCCAGGCCGGGCTTCGACTGGGTGAACAGGACCAGCGTCGGGGGCGTGGTGGCCGGGTCGGGAAAGGCAAAGTCGCGGTCGCCCGGTGCCCCGCGCGTGATCTGCAGATAGACCATCCCGTCAGTCACGCCGTTCACCGCCACCAGTTCGCGGTGGATCGCCAGCAATTCATCCTCCGTCACCGGGGCGGCCATGTCCAGTTCCGACAGCGACCGGGCCAGACGTTTGCAATGCCCGGCAAAGTCGATCAGCTTGCCGCCCAGCACGCTGGTCACCTCATAAACCCCATCGGCCATCAGAAAGCCGCGGTCAAAGATGCTGATCTTCGCGTCTTCCTCGGGCAGATAGGTTCCGTTGACATAGACGGTGCGGCTCATTCGGTTTACCCCCACAGGCCTGGTTCGGGTGGATGGATGCCCGCTTGGTCAAACCGCAGCGGATGATCCCGGTCTTCGGCCAGAAGAAGCGGCCCGTCAAGATCAGTAAAGGCGGCCCCCTGCGCCAGCAGCGTGGCCGGGGCCATCGCCAGGCTTGATCCGATCATGCAGCCGACCATCAGGCCATAGCCCTGCGCCAGCGCGGCGGTTTTCAGCGCCAGCGCTTCGGTCAGGCCGCCAGTCTTGTCCAGCTTGATGTTGACCATGTCATACTTGCCGGCAAGTCCGGCCAGCGAGGCGCGGTCGTGGCAGCTTTCGTCGGCACAGACGGGCAGCGGGCGGGCGATTTCCGCCAGCATATCATCGGCCCCGACGGGCAGGGGCTGTTCCACCATCGCCACGCCAAGGCGCAGCAGATGCGGGGCAAGGTCCGCATAGATGTCTGCCGTCCAGCCTTCGTTGGCATCGATGATGATCCGGGTCCGGGGGGCACCGGCCCGAACCGCCTCGAGCCTTGGCATGTCGTCGGGCGTGCCCAGCTTGATCTTCAAAAGCGGGCGGTGGGCGTGTTTCGCCGCCGCCGCCCGCATATTCTCCGGCGTGTCCAGCGACAGGGTATAGGCGGTGATCTGCGGCACCGGTTCGGGCAGGTCTGCCAACTGCCAGACGCGCCGCCCGGTCTGCTTTGCCTGCAGGTCCCACAGCGCGCAATCCAGCGCATTGCGCGCCGCCCCGGCGGGCAGGGCACCCTGCAGGGCGTCGCGGGTGATGTCCTGCGGCAGGCTTTCGATCTGGGCCGTCACACGTTCCGGCGTTTCGCCATAGCGGGCATAGGGCACGCATTCGCCCCGGCCGGTCACGCCGCCCCGCGTCACGCGCAGGGTCAGCACGCGCGCTTCGCTGCGGCTGCCCCGGCTGATCGTGAAGACCTGGGCAAGGCGGAACACATCGGGGGTGACCGTGATCATCGGCGGTTCCTTGCGGTCAGTTTGCACAAGATCGATGCCTTGCGGGTTTTCCGGGGGGTCTCTGACGGTGCCTGCCGCCTTCGCCCCGGCCGGGGGCCCGTCGGGCAGGCCCGCGTCGGCAGGGCATTGCCCAACCCTCGCCGGCCGGGACAAGGTCCGGGCGGCAGTTGGCAATCACCGCCACCCCCCTGGTGGCAGGCGGACCGGCGGCGTCGCCCGGAAACAGATGGCTGTGGGTCTGGATCATCATCATCTCCGCTGCCGCGCCCGGCACAAAGAATGTGTCAGCAGCGCGCCGATGTCTTGCCCGAATCAGCAGGCGCGGCCGCAAAGATGCGTCAGACGAAACGGGGCAGGCGACGGTGGCGCAGTGCCGCCCTGGCCCGCCGGGATCGCTGCGGCGCCCAGGGGTCCGGCCGCCGTGGACAGGGCCGGGGCGCGCGGCAAAGGGTGCCACAAAGCGCAGATTCGCAACAAGACACTGTTTCCAATATAAAAAAACTGCGGTACTTGCGGGCACCGACCGGCCCTGCCAGTGCAATGTCGGGCAGTGTGCGGAGGTATCGATGCGGTTCGTGATCTGGTCTGTGGCAGGGGGTCTATTGCTGGCCGGCACGGTGTTTGCGGTGGGCTGGCTGCTGCCGCCGGGACGCGAGGGACGGGCCTCGGTTGTGATCGACGCGGCCCCAAAGCGGGTGCTTGAAGTCATCCAGGCTGTAGAGTTGCAGCCGCAATGGCGGGCAGGCATCGCCACGGTCACGCCTACGCCGGACGGCTGGGCAGAAGTGACCGCGCGCGGCGAGCGCATCACCTTCGTGGCCGAGCAGGCGGACGAATCGCAGGTACGGCTGCGCTTTTCTTCGGATGCGGGTTATGCGGGCACATGGGAAGCCACGCTGACGCCCGAGGGGAAGGGCACGCGCATTGCAGTTGTGGAACGGGTCGAAGTGCCGTCGCCTTTTGGCCGGATACTGGGGCGGATTTTCTTTGATCCCGATGCCTTCGCCGCAGATTATCTGGCAGCATTGAAGGCGCGAAGCGAGGGTGAATGATGGCCGGGAAAACAAAGAAGCCGACCGATTGGCGCAAGCGGTTCGGCGCGGCAAAGGCACCGCATGTCGTCATGCTGCATGCCGATTTTGCCGGGGTAAAGGCGGGGAACACGATGCTCATCTCCTCGCCGGGCGAGATTGCGAACTACCTGTCGCGCATTCCCAAAGCCGAGACGCGGACGATGGACCGGATGCGCAACGAACTGGCGCGCAAGGCCGGTGCCAATGCGATGTGCCCGGTCACGACGGCCATTTACCTGCGGGTCGTGGCCGAGGTGGCGCTGGCCGATCTGGCCGGGGGCAAGCGCCTGGAAGAGGTCGTGCCGTTCTGGCGCGTGGTTCTGCCGGACAGCAAGGTGGCGCAGAAACTGTCCTGTGGGCCGGATCATGTGGCGCATCTGGTTGCGCTCGACGGCGCGGCGGCGGCGGGATAGGGCCACGCCCGTCCGGGGCGAGTTGCTTCTTGCCCCGCCTCTGGCCATATAGGACCGACCGGCTTGAGGAGTGCCCGATGAACTACCTGGAATTCGAAAAGCCCCTGGCCGAGATCGAGGGCAAGGCGGAAGAACTGCGTGCGATGGCGCGGGCCAACCGGGAAATGGATGTGGAAAAGGAAGCGGCGGCCCTGGACCGCAAGGCCGAAACGCTGCTCAAGGACCTCTACAAGGGTCTGACCCCCTGGCAGAAATGCCAGGTGGCCCGGCACCCGGACAGGCCGCATTGCAAGGATTACATCGATGCCCTGTTTTCAGAGTTTACCCTGCTGGCGGGGGACCGGAACTTTGCCGATGACCATGCGGTCATGGGCGGGCTGGCGCGGTTCAACGATGCGCCGGTGATGGTGATCGGCCACGAAAAGGGCAACGACACCAAGACCCGGATCCAGCGCAACTTCGGCATGGCGCGCCCCGAAGGCTACCGCAAGGCGATCCGGCTGATGGACCTTGCGCAGCGGTTCCGCCTGCCGGTGGTGACGCTGATCGACACGCCCGGTGCCTATCCCGGCAAGGGTGCGGAAGAACGCGGGCAGGCAGAGGCGATTGCCACCTCGACCGCGAAATGCCTGGAAATCGGCGTGCCGCTGGTCAGCGTGATCATCGGCGAAGGCGGCTCCGGCGGGGCGGTGGCCTTTGCCACGGCCAACCGCATCGCCATGCTGGAACATTCGGTCTATTCGGTGATCTCACCGGAAGGCTGTGCGTCGATCCTGTGGAAAGACGCCGAAAAGATGCGCGAGGCGGCAGAGGCGCTGCGGCTGACGGCGCAAGACCTGCAAAAGCTGGGCGTGATCGACCGGATCATCAAGGAACCGCTGGGCGGCGCGCAGCGCGGGCGCACCGAAACCATCGAGGCTGTCGGCAAAGCCATCGAGGCGATGCTGAAGGACCTTGCGGGCAAAAAGCCCGACGCACTGGTCAGGGACCGCCGCCAGAAGTTCCTGGATATGGGCACCAAGGGGCTGGCAGCCTGATGAACCCCTGGCTGATCGTCCTGATTGCCGGTCTGATGGAAACCGGCTGGGCCATCGGGCTGAAGTATTCCGAAGGCTTCACCCGGTTCTGGCCCAGCCTTGCAACCGTTGTGGGGGCAATCGGCAGCTTCTGGCTGCTCAGTCTTGCCATGAAAACGCTTCCCGTGGGCACCGCCTATGCTGTCTGGGTCGGGATCGGGGCGGTGGGCACCGCCATTCTGGCGGTGATCCTGTTCGGCGAACCGGTGACGCCGCTGCGGGTGGCGGGAATCCTGCTGATCGTCGCCGGGATTGCCGCGCTGAAATTCGCCTGAGCCGGGCGGGGGGTCGGCACCCTGCGGTCCCCGCGGGATCGTCCCTGTGCGGATGTGCCGGTCGCATTCCGGCCCGGAACAATGTCTGTGTCTGGCCTTTGGCATATGCGCCTTCTTCGGGGCTTTCGGCTTGGGAAGATCGCGTGCAACGGCGGGCACCTGCGCCGCAAGTGCGTCGGGGTCATCCGGCAGGATATCGGCCTGGATCAGGGTTTCGCACCGGGATGGGGCGGCACCATCTGCGGATCGGGCAAAAGCGGCACGGTTCCCGCAGTTCGCCTGACGACAAGCCGGTTGTCACAGATCAGCGCCACCACCTTGCCCTGAAGATAGACGGTGCATTCACCGAACATCTTGCGCAGGCCGATCTGACCTGCCGCCGGCATCCGTTCTGCGACATGGGCCGCTGTGCCGGGGTCAGGGGCCATGCCGGGGGGCACCCTGCGCCGACGCGATGAAACCCGCCTCGGCCATCAGCGCGTTGGACGCGGTTTCGATGCGCTGCTCCAGTTCCGCCATGAATTCGGGGTTGGTCAGACCGGGCATGATGGCGGGAAGAAACTCCACCACCGCAAGGCCGGGCTTGCGATGAAAGCCGTGGCGCGGCCAGAACACCCCCACATTGGTGGCGGCAGGCACGCAGCTTTGCCCCAGCTGGGCATAAAGCACGGCAGACCCCACCTTATAGGCCGGGGGCGCGCCCGGCGCGGTGCGGGTGCCTTCGGGATAGATGATCAACTGTCCGGGGTCCTGCCGCCCGTCCTGAACCGCCTGCATCATCGCGGCAATCGCCTGGCCGCGCTTGCCCCTGTCCACCGGCACGCAGCCGATGCGCAGCGCATACCAGCCCAGGATCGGGGCCCATTTCAGTTCCTTTTTCATGATGAATTTCGCGCGCGGCAGGGCGCTGAACAACAGGATGATGTCAAAGAACGAATGATGCTTGGCCGCAATCAGCGCCTCGCCCTGCGGCGGGGTGCCGCGCACCTCGGACCGCAGGCCCACCATCCATCGGGCGGTCCAGCGCACCCAGCGGCAATAGGCATGGCAGGCGGCAAAGGCGGCGGGGCGGCTGAACAGCGCAAAGGGCGTGAAGACAATCGCGAACAGCGGCATCGCCAGATACATCTGCGCGATGAACAGCACCGACCGCAGCCATTGCACGGCGCCTGCCATCACATCATCTCCCGCAGCTTGCCGAAGGCGGCGTTCCGGGTGGTGACAAAGGCCACCACGGCGGCAAGGGGCGGCAGCACCAGCGGCCAGAGCCAGCCCGCCCCCTGAAAGCCAAGCCCGGTCAGGAACCCGCCCGCCGCATCCGCCGAAGGCAGGGCAGCCACCGCCAGCATCCCCAGCGCCGTGCCAATGGCAGCCCCCGACAGGGCGCGCAGGGTAAAGCGGCGCACGAAGGCGCGGGCGATGAAGGCATCTCGCGCACCGACCAGACGCAGCACGCGGATCACCTGCGCATTGGTGGCCAGCGCCGCATTGGCCGCCAGCGTGATCATGCCAGCCATGGTTCCCAGGATCAGCACGACCGAGACCACACCAAGGATGCGCAGCCGCCCCGCGGCAACGGCCAGCGGAACGCGCCAGCGGGCATGGTCATCCAGGATTGCGCCGGGGGCTTCGGCAGCCAGCCGCAGGCGCAGCCCTTCGCCATCATATCCCGTGCCGTCTTCCGTCACCTCGATCAGCCGGGGAATGGGCAGGCTATCCAGCGGCAGGTCCGGGCCGAACCACGGCTCCAGCAGCTTGCGCTGTTCGTCATCCGTCAGCGCGCGCGCCAAGGCGACACCGGGGGTGGTGGCCAGCAGGTCCAGCACCGCCTGCGTCTGGCGGTCCATCTGATCTGCCGGGGCCGAGATGCGGATGGTGGCGCTGTTGGCCAGACCTTCGGTCCAGCGGTCGGCCAGCCGGCCCGAGGCCAGCGCAAGCGCCAGGGCAAACACCGCCAGAAACGCCATCGCAGCCGAGGTCAGCGTCGTCAGCCAGGCGCTGGGGCCGGACGGGGGCACAACCCGTTCCGCGTGGCGCAGCACCATGCCGGGCGCCCCCGTCACAGGTCTGCCCCGGCAAGCTGGACGCGCTGGTTGCGGATCCGCAGAACGCGGGCGGCGACCTGTTGTTTCACCGTGCGGATCAGGGTCAGGTCATGGGTCGCAACCAGGATCGTCTTGCCCATCCGGTTCAGTTCCACCAGCAGCGACAGAAGCCGCAGCGACATTTCCCAGTCGACATTGCCGGTCGGCTCATCGGCCAGGATCACGTCCGGGGCGATGATCACCGCCCGCGCCAGCGCGGCGCGCTGCCGTTCCCCCCCCGACAGCGATGGTGGCAGGGCATCCGCCAGATGGCCAAGGCCGACCCAGGCCAGCAGATCGGACAGGTCCTGCACCGGGGTGTCCCGTCCCGTCACGGTCAGCGGCAGCGCCACATTGGCGGCAAGCGGCAAATGATCCAGAAACTGGCAATCCTGATGGACGATGCCGATGCGGCGGCGGGTGCGCGCGATGTCATCCCGGTCGAGGCTGCGCACATCGCGGTCAAAAATGCTGATCCGCCCCGCCGTGGGGCGCAACTCGGCATAGCACAGCTTGAGGAAGGTGGATTTCCCCGACCCCGACGGCCCCGTCAGAAAGTGGAATGACCCCGGCGCAAGCCGCAGCGACACTTCGGACAGAAGCCCGGCCCCGCCGTAACTGTAGGCGACACTGTCGAACGCGATCACGGGCCCCCCGGTACGCCGGCCACCGGGGCCGGATGCGGTGCAGTCTTGCCCGGTTTTGCGCCGGATTCAATCGCTTGTGGCAGCCGGTTCTTGTTCTTGCCGGACACAAATGCTTGGAGAAGCGATGCATCATTGCTAGAACAGGGCGAAATGGCAGGCGGATGCTGCTGGACGCGAGCCCCCGGGAACAGGAAAACATGCGGCTGATTTGCCCGAATTGTGATGCGCAGTATGAGGTTGATGATGCAGCCGTCCCGCCCGCCGGGCGGGATGTGCAATGTTCAAGCTGCGGACATGCCTGGTTTCAGATGCCCAAGGATGCCGGGCGCGCCGCCGACCCGGACTTTCCGGCGCAGGATGATCCGGCCGGCCCCGGTCTGTCTGCGCCGGGGGGGACCGCTCCGGACGACGACGGGTGGAACGGGACTGCCGGACCGGACGCCGAAGCCCTGACCGGCGAAGAGCCGCCGCATCTGCCGCCGCCAAGGGAAGACGCCGACGCGCTGCGGCGTCGTGGCCTTGATGACAGCGTGCTTGCGGTTCTGCGGGAAGAGGCTGCGCGCGAAGCGGCCGCCCGCCGCGCCGAGGCATCGCCCCCCATGGAGGTGCAGGAAGACCCCCGGCTTGCGCCGCCGGAACCGCCGGTGCCCCCGCCGCCGCCCCTGCCCTTCCCGGTCCCGGCAGGGCAGGCGCGGTTTGCCGATCTGTCAGTCAGCGCGGATGACCTGCCCGCCGGGGATGACCCGGCGACACGCGCGGCCGCGCAGCGCGGACTGCTGCCCGATATCGGGGAAATCAACTCCACCCTTCGCGCCATCAACGAGCCGCGGGAAGAGGACGGCGATCCCGAAACCGACGCCGAGGAGTACGAGGAACGGCGCGGCTTCCGCGCAGGCCTTGTCCTGATCGTCTTTATCGCCGTGCTGATGTGGTCTGCCTATGTCTCGGCACCGGGTATTGTTTCGGTACTGCCGGCCAGCGAAAACATTGTCCGCGCCTATGTCGAGGCTGTTGACCGGGCGCGGCTGGGTGTCGATGCCGCGTTGCAGTCCGCCAATACAGCCCTGCGCAACCTGACCGGACTGGACGGGCAAGGCGGCTGAGCGGCCTCAGAAGCGGTTCAGCAGCCGCCGGAGGTAGTCAAGTTCGGTATCGGGACGGGTCTGATCGCCGGAGCGGCGGCGAATCTCGTCCAGCAGGTCCTGCGCGCGGCGGTAGACGTCATCCCCTTGCAGCATGTTGCGATCCGATCCGATCCGGCCCATTTCGCCGCTGCTGCGCCCCAGCGGATCACGCTGGCCGCCGGGGTCTGCGCGGCCAAAAGCTTCGCCGTCGCGGGTTCCCTCGCCGTAGGGATCGCCCTGCTGCTGCGCCAGTGCCTCGCCCAGATTGCGCATCCCTTCGCGCAGGGCTTCAAGGGCTTCGGCCTGACGGTCCAGCGCGCCAGAGAAATCTTCGTTGCGAAGGGCCTCTTCGGCCTCGTCCATGGCGCGGCCGGCCCTGTCAAGCTGCTGACGCCCCGCTTCCCCGGCCTGGCTGCCCCCGCCCGGCAAGCCCTGCGACAGCCCTTCCAGCCGGTTGCGCAAATCCTGCTGACGTTCGGCAAGGCTGCGGTCATCCGGCAGTTGCCCGTCCCCGCCGGTGCCGGGCCGGTTGCCCTGACCTTGCCGGCCCTGACCGGGTTGACCCTGTCCCGGCTGACCGGGCTGGTCCCCCTGGCCGCCGAACTGGTCCTGCAATTCCTGAAAGCTTTCGTCAGACAGGCCCTGCTGTTCGCGCAGCAGATCGGAAAGACCCTGCATCGCCTGCCCGCCGGGGCCACCCTGGCCGCCCTCGCCCTGCGTGACCTGCATGTTTTCCATCAGGTTGCGCAGCGCCTCCATCAGTTCAGCGGCCTCGGCCATGCGCCCCTCTTCCATCAGCTGCTGCAACTTGTCGAGCATCTGCTGCAACTGGTCGGCCGACATCTGCATGCCCTGCATGTCCTGCGACATCTGCTGATCGGGGTTATTCTGGGCCTCTTCGGCAAGCTGGCGCATGTAATCGTCCAGCGCGTCGCGCAGGTCCGACATCAGCCGGTCAATCTCGGGTTTGTCGGCCCCGTTCCTGATCGCCTCGTCCAGCCGGTCCTGCGCCCGGCGCAGGCGTTCCAGCGCCGAGGCAAGATCGCCTTCCTCGACAAGCAGGGCAATGTCCCACAGGGCATCGGCCATCTCGTCGCGCCGGGTGGCGTCAAGCCCGGTTGCTGCGGCTGCGTCCAGATCCCGAAGCAGGACGCGCAGGCGCAGATAGGCGCGTTCATTGCGGATGAAGCCTTCGGGCAGGTGGGTAACCGCCTTGAGGATCTGCGCCGAACGCCTGGCGTTGGCCGTGGACCACAGCAGATCGCGGCGCATCTCGATCAGGGCCGCCGCCAGCGGATCGAAAAAGCGCCGTCCCGGCAGGGTTACCGACAGGGGGGCAGACTGGCCGGTCTGCCCCACGGCATCGGTGGCCGCAAAGGTGAATGTCACCGGCAGATTGGCGAAGGGATGCTTCGACAGATCATCGACCAGCGTTTCGCTGACCTCTGTCCGGTCACCCGTGATCGGCATCGGCAGGTCCAGCACGATGGCATCGCGCGGCTCGGGATCGACCGACAGGCCATGGCGGCGGCTGACCGACGGCAGGTCCAGCGCAATCGTCGCCACGCCCGAGGCAACCCCGTAGTCATCCGTGGCGGTAAAGGCCTGCGCCATCTCGCCCTGCGCCTGGCGGCTGATCTCGCCGGTTGCGGTGATCTTTGGGGCGGAATCAGGGGTTGCCACGATCTTCCACTGCCGCCCCCCCGGCCCGGCGATTTCGACCGTTCCGGACTGGACCACCTCGAATTCCTGGGCGGGGTCCGACGCCGGCGGCGGATCGGTCCGGTTCGATACGGTTTCGGTCAGGGTCAGCGCGCCAACCTCGCCATACAGGCGCAGCTGGAAGCGGGTGCCTGTGGGCAGGTCAAGCCGGCTTTGGGTGATGTCGTTCAGGTAAAGGGCGAGCTTGCCGGTGTGCAGGGGCGGCTGGGCCCAGCCTTCCCAGACCGGGCCGTTTGCCAGCGCTTCGCCCCCCGGCGTCATTCCCACGACGGAACCGGCCCGCCAGAGAGAGCCAAAGAGCAAGGCCATCACCAGCGCGGTCAATGCGACATAGCGCAGGGCAAAAGGATCGCGGCGCGACAGCTTCAGGTCGGGCGCGACCGGTCTTGCCATATCCGCGCGCGCCGCCATGCGCGCCCGGTGGGCCTGCCAGACGGCCAGCGACGCGGCATCCGTCACCCCGATGGCCTGGGTGTCGGCCAGGGCGGCGATGGGATGGCCGGGAAGGGCCGCATCCAGTCGCGCCAGGGCGTCGCCCCGGTTTGGCCGGCGGAACCGCCGCAGGCCCGCGACAAGCGCCCAAAGGCTGCCTCCCAGGGCGGCGACACCGCCGATCCAGACAGCCTCGATCGGAAGGCCGTCCTGAATCCCGAAGGCAAGGACCGACAGCGTGCCTGCGACAATGGCCCAGACCGGCCAGAAGGCATGCGTCAAGCGCTCGCACCACATCCCTGCCCAGGTCAGGCGAAGGGGCCAGACGAGTTTTTCAGACGTGATGCTGCCGGTTTGGTCCCTGATCATGCCCTCTGCCTGGTTGCGGCCGTTACAGCCATGGGGGAAGAGTATCGCGCGCAAGCATTTCGTCAAAGCTTGGTCGCGCCCTGATGACGGCGAAGTGATCCTCTTTCACCAGAACCTCTGGAATCAGCGGCCGGGTGTTGTATTCAGAGGCCATGACAGCACCATAAGCCCCGGCAGAGCGGAAGGCGACAAGATCGCCCTCGCGCAGGGCAGGCAGGGCGCGCGCCCTGGCAAAGGTATCACCGCTTTCACAGACCGGGCCGACCACATCATAAAGATGCGGCTGAACGGCCACGGTCGGTTCCGCCAATGGCACGATGTCGTGATGCGCGCCATACATCGACGGGCGGATCAGATCATTCATGGCGGCGTCCAGGATCAGGAAATCCCGCCCTTCGCCCTGCTTGACGTAAACGACGCTGGCCACCAGCACACCGGCATTGCCCGAGATCAGCCGCCCCGGCTCGATCTCGATCTCGCAGCCCAGATGGCCGACGGTGCGCTTGATCAGCGCGCCGTAATCCAGCGGCAGGGGCGGCGCGTCATTCGACCGGCTGTAGGGAATGCCAAGCCCGCCGCCCAGGTCCAGGCGGCGGATGTCATGCCCTTCGGCGCGCAGGCGCTGCGTCAGGTCGGCAACCTTAAGATAGGCCTGCTCAAACGGCTCCAGCGCGGTCAGCTGGCTGCCGATATGCACGTCGATCCCCACCACCTCGATCCCCGGCAGGGCGGCAGCTTCGGCATAGATTTCCGGCGCACGGCTGATCGGGATGCCGAACTTGTCTTCCTTGCGCCCCGTTGCGATCTTTTCATGGGTGCGGGCATCGACATCGGGGTTGACGCGCAGCGTGACCGGCGCGGTCACCCCCAGGCTGACGCAGACCTCGGACAGGGCGCGCAATTCGGGTTCGGATTCGACATTGACCTGGCGGATGCCTTCGGTCAGCGCCAGACGCATCTCCTCGCGCGTCTTTCCCACCCCGGAAAACACGATGCGGTCGCCCGGCACGCCCGCCGCCCGGGCCCGGCGGTATTCCCCGCCCGACACCACATCCATGCCCGCCCCCAGACCGGCCAGCGTTTTCAGCACCGCCACATTCGACAGCGACTTGACCGCAAAGCACACCAGATGCGGCAGCGGCGACAGCGCCTCGGTGAACAGGCGGTAATGGCGCGTCAGCGTGGCGGTCGAATAGCAGTAGAACGGCGTGCCGACGGTGGCCGCAATCTCGGCCAGGGGCACGTCTTCGGCATGAAGCTGGCCGTTGCGGTAAAGGAAGTGGTCCATGCCGGGTCCTGTCAGGGGGCGGGTGTGGCGGGTGTAGCAGAAGGTCAGCGCCGCGCAATTGTCCAAAGCGCGCAGCGGGGGCCAGCCCCCGCACCCCCGGGGTATTTCTGCCGAAAAGAAGCCAGGTCGATCAGGCGGTGGGCCTGCTGCGCAGGAACAGATACAGCGGCAGGCCGCAGGACACGCCGATGCAGAAGGTGGCCGGAATGGCGATCAGGTTCGGCCATGCCCGTCGTGACACCGTTTCGGCCACTATCCAGACCGTCAGCGCGATGGCCGCGATGGTCAGGTCCCATGTCAGGCCGGTGGTCGAGGCGTTGACATACCAGGCGTCGATCAGCCCGCCCAGCCCGGTGCCGCTTTCCCGCATATAGCGCAGGAACCAGTACATCGGGTGGATGGCCCCCCAAACCGCCAGGGCCAGCCAGACAAGGCGCAGCGGCGCGATCATTGGTTTGTCACCACGCCCATGCGCGCCTCTCCGGTCACGGCAATGCCGCTTGCGGGGGCGTCCGACGGGCGCAGTGGCGGGCCGTCGGCCCCGCAGCCCGCAAGGGCGGCAAGAACGGCAAGGGCGGCGAAACAGCGGGTCATGCAAGCACCTCTTTCCAGCGGGCAACCTGACGGCGGACCTGTGACGGCGCGGTCCCGCCATAGGATGTGCGGCTGGCAACCGAATTGTCCACCCCCAGCACGGTGAACACGCCGCCGGTGATGCCGGGATGGACCGCCTGCATCTGTGCCAGCGTCAGCCCCGGCAAATCCACGCCCAGCGCCTCTGCCCGGGCCACCAGCGTGCCCGTCACATGATGCGCCTCGCGGAAGGGCAGGCCAAGTTCGCGCACCAGCCAGTCGGCCAGATCGGTGGCGGTGGAAAAGCCGGCGGCGGCGGCGGCCGCCAGGCTTTCGCGGTTTGCCGTCATGTCGCCCACCATGCCGGTCATCGCCGCCAGCGCCAGCATCAGCGTATCGGCGGCGTCGAAGACCTGTTCCTTGTCTTCCTGCATGTCCTTGGAATAGGTCAGCGGCAGGCCCTTCATCACCGTAAACAGCGCCACCGTCGCGCCAAGGATGCGCCCCAGCTTGGCGCGCAGCAATTCGGCGGCGTCGGGGTTCTTCTTCTGCGGCATGATGCTGCTGCCGGTCGTCCAGCGGTCTGACAGGCGGACAAAGCGGAACTGCGCCGAAGACCAGATCACCAATTCTTCGGCAAAGCGCGACAGGTGCATGGCGCAGATGCCGGCCGCCGACAGGAATTCCAGCGCGAAATCGCGGTCCGATACCGAATCCAGCGAATTGGCGGTGGGCCGGGCAAAGCCAAGGGCCGCCGCCGTGGCGTGCCGGTCAATCGGAAAGGATGTTCCGGCCAGCGCCGCCGCCCCCAGCGGGCATTCGTTCATCCGCGCGCGCGCATCGGCAAAGCGCGACCGGTCGCGCGACAGCATTTCGACATAGGCCAGCATGTGGTGGCCCCAGGTCACCGGCTGGGCGGTTTGCAGATGGGTGAACCCGGGCATCACCCAGTCCGCCCCGGCATCGGCCTGCGCCAGGAAGGCGCGCATCAAGCCCTCGATCCCGGTGATCGCGGCATCGCACTGATCGCGGACCCACAGGCGGAAATCGACCGCCACCTGATCATTGCGGCTGCGCGCGGTGTGCAGCCGCCCCGCTGGTTCGCCGATCAGCTCTTTCAGCCGCGCCTCCACATTCATGTGGATGTCTTCCAGATCGGTGCGAAACCGGAAGGTGCCTGTCTCGATCTCTGACAAGACCGTGAGCAGGCCTTCCCCGATCGCCTCGGCGTCCTTATTGGTCAGGATGCCTGTGGCCGCCAGCATGGCGGCATGGGCGCGCGAGCCTTGGATATCCTGTGCGTAAAGCCGCCGGTCAAAACCGACAGAGGCGTTAATCGCCTGCATGATGGCATCCGGTCCGGCGGCGAAACGCCCGCCCCACATCGCATTCGCGGCGGGGGCCGGGGGGGACTGGGGCGGGTTGGTCATCTGGGGCCCCTTGGAGGGATAATGCTGCACCGTGTTGTGATCGGTCTTTATACGGCCCTGTGCCTTACTGCAAACACCGCCCTTGCCGGGCCTGCCGCCGAAGCGCTGCGCGAGGGCGACATGAAGAAGCTTATGTTCAGCGCCGAGGCGGCGGATGTACCGGCCATTGCCATTGAGGATGGGGATGGCACGGAACGTCTGCTGTCCGACTGGCGGGGACAGTGGGTGGTGCTGAACTTCTGGGCCACCTGGTGCGCCCCCTGCCGGCATGAAATGCCCACGCTTGACCGGCTGCAGGCCGCCATGCCCGAGATCGCCGTTCTGCCGGTGGCGACGGGCCGCAATTCGGTCGCGGCAATTGCGAAATTCTACGGCGAGGCCGGGGTGACGGCCCTTCCCGTCCTGCGCGACCCCAGGTCGGAACTGGCGCGCAACATGGGTGTGCTGGGGCTGCCGGTGACGGTGATCCTGAACCCCGAGGGGCGCGAGGTGGCCCGCCTGACCGGCGACGCCGAATGGGACAGCGCCAGCGCGCGGGCGGTGCTGGGCGCGCTGGTGGCGGGGCAGTAGCCGCCGCGCCGTCAGCCCTGCGCCAGGGCGGCAACCTCGGCATGGCGGGGACAGGTCAGCAGATGGTCGTTCACCACGCCTGCCGCCTGCAGGAAGGCATAGACAATCGTCGGGCCGCTGAACCGGATTCCTTCCGCCTTCAGCGCCCTGGACAGGCGGCGGGACACATCGGTTTCCGCAGGCACCTCTGCCGGGGTGCGGAACCGGTTCTGCACGGGCTGCCCGTCGGTGTGCTGCCAGATGAAACCGGAAAATCCCTGCCGGTCCTCGATTCGTTCCCAGGCGCGGGCGGACTGGATTGCAGCCTCGATCTTGCCCCGGTGGCGGACAATGCCGGCATTGCCCAGAAGCCTTTGCACCTCAGGTTCGCCCCAGCGGGCAACGGTGCGCGGATCGAACCCGGCGAAGGCCGCCCGGAACGCGTCGCGCTTGCGCAGGATCGTGATCCAGGACAGCCCGGCCTGAAACCCGTCCAGCACAAGTTTTTCCCACAGCGCGCGGCTGCCACGTTCCGGCACGCCCCATTCCCGGTCGTGGTAGGCGACATAAACCGGGTCCGTGCCGCACCACGGGCAACGCGCGGGTCCTGGGGGCAACATGTCTGTGGGCATGACCGGGTTAACCTGATGTTCAGGGCTGTGGCCGCAGGATCGCACCACCCAGGGCCAGGATCAATCCATGTCGACAGAAACAGACACCCGGCAGAAGGCGGACCAGCCGCTTGCCGTGACGCTTTCCGAAAAAGACGGTGCGACCCTGGCGATGGTGCGGCAGGCCCTGCAAGGCAACCGGATTGCCCTGGCGCTTCAGCCGGTGGTCCAGGCCGGTGATCCGAACCGGATCGCCTATCACGAAGGGCTGATCCGCGTCCTGGATGTCTCGGGTCGCCCGGTGCCGGCGCGCGAGTTCATCGCCGCGGTCGAGGCGACGGATGCCGGGCAGCAGCTTGACCGGGCCGCCCTGGCCCTTGGGCTGGAGGCGCTGCGGCATGACCCCGGATTGCGTCTGGCCGTGAACATGTCTGCGCGGTCGATCGGCGCGGTGGGCTGGATGGAAACGCTGGCAACAGGGCTGGCGCTGGACGACACTGTTGCCGAACGGCTGATCCTGGAGATCACCGAAGCCTCTGCCATGGCCCGACCGGACCTTGTCACAGCCTTCATGACCGGCCTGCAGCGGCGCGGCATCTCGTTTGCGCTGGATGATTTCGGGGCGGGCCAGACCTCGTTCCGCTATTTCCGCGATTTTTCGTTCGACATGGTCAAGATCGACCGCCAGTTCATCGCCAATGTCCACCGCAATGCGGACAACCAGATTCTGGTCCGGGCCCTGGTCATGATCGCGCGGCAGTTCGACATGGTCGTGGTCGCCGAGGGTGTCGAGCTTGCCCAGGAGGCCGCCTGGCTGCGGCAGCACGGTCTGGATTGCCTTCAGGGCTATCTGTTCGGTATGCCGGTGACGGCACAGGCACCGGGCCGGGCCGAGGCGCGGCGGCGCGCGTGACGCGGCGAAAGTCATCCCTTGTGCCTTGCGCTTGACTGTCCCCCGGCTTAGGCCATGCTGCGAAGCGGCGGATGCGTTCCGCCGTGACCGGCCCGGGAAAAAGGACCTTCAGCATGACCAATGTCGTAATCGTATCGGCCGCACGGACCGCCGTCGGAAGCTTCAACGGCGCTTTCGCCAATACGCCCGCGCATGATCTGGGCGCAAAGGTTGTCGAAGCCGTGGTGGACCGGGCCGGGGTGGAAAAGGGCGAGGTTTCCGAAACCATCCTCGGTCAGGTGCTGACCGCAGGTCAGGGCCAGAACCCGGCGCGTCAGGCGCATATCAAGGCCGGTTTGCCGCAGGAAGCTTCGGCCTGGTCGATCAACCAGGTCTGCGGATCGGGGCTGCGCGCAGTGGCGCTGGGCGCTCAGCACATCCAGCTGGGTGATTCCGCCATCGTCGTGGCGGGCGGGCAGGAAAGCATGAGCCTGTCACCCCATGTCGCGCATCTGCGCGCGGGCACCAAGATGGGCGACATGAAGTTCATCGATTCGATGATCAGGGACGGGTTGTGGGATGCCTTCAACGGCTATCACATGGGCCAGACCGCCGAAAACGTCGCCAGCCAGTGGCAGATCAGCCGCGACATGCAGGACAGCTTTGCCGTGGCCAGCCAGAACAAGGCCGAAGCCGCGCAAAAGGCAGGCAAGTTCGCCGAAGAAATCGTTCCCTTCACCATCAGCACCCGCAAGGGCGATGTGACGGTGGATGCCGATGAATACATCCGCCACGGTGCCACGCTGGACGCGATGGCAAAGCTGAAGCCCGCCTTCGCCAGGGACGGCAGCGTAACCGCGGGGAATGCAAGCGGCCTGAATGACGGTGCCGCCGCCGTTCTGCTGATGAGCGCCGATGAGGCCGCGCGGCGCGGCCTGACCCCGCTTGCCCGGATCGCCTCCTATGCCACCGCCGGGCTGGACCCGGCGATCATGGGCGTGGGCCCGATCTTCGCCAGCCGCAAGGCGCTGGAAAAGGCGGGATGGAAGGCGGCGGACCTTGATCTGGTCGAGGCGAACGAGGCCTTTGCCGCGCAGGCCTGTGCGGTAAACAAGGACATGGGCTGGGACCCGGCGATTGTGAACGTCAACGGCGGCGCGATTGCCATCGGCCACCCCATCGGGGCCTCTGGCGCGCGGATCCTGAACACGCTGCTGCACGAGATGAAGCGGCGCGATGCCCGGCGCGGCCTGGCGACCCTGTGCATCGGCGGCGGCATGGGCGTGGCCATGTGCCTTGAACGCCCCTGACCTTCGCATGACCCCGGCTTTGGTCCGGGATTGATGCGCAATAATATTGCGCATCAATCTGCGTTTCGATAACAGTCTTTCAATATCGCGCTGGTGGAGGAGACAAGCATGGCACGAATGGCTTTGGTGACCGGGGGATCGCGCGGCATTGGCGCGGCCATTTCCGTAGCCCTGAAGGCGGCGGGATACAGCGTTGCCGCAAACTATGCCGGCAATGACGAGGCGGCGGCGGCCTTTACCAAGGCAACCGGCATTGCGACCTACAAATGGTCGGTGGCCGATTACGATGCCTGCGTGGCGGGGATTGCCAAGGTCGAGGCTGATCTTGGCCCGGTCGATGTGCTGGTCAACAATGCGGGCATCACGCGGGACGCGATGTTCCACAAGATGACGCCCGGCCAGTGGAAAGAGGTGATCGATACCAACCTGACCGGCCTGTTCAACATGACCCATCCGCTGTGGCCGGGGATGCGCGAGCGCAAGTTCGGGCGCGTGATCAACATCTCGTCGATCAACGGGCAAAAGGGGCAGGCAGGCCAGGCGAACTATTCCGCCGCCAAATCCGGCGATCTGGGCTTTACCAAGGCGCTGGCCCAGGAAGGTGCGCGGGCCGGGATTACCGTCAACGCCATCTGCCCGGGCTACATCGGCACCGAAATGGTGCGCGCCATCGACGAAAAAGTGCTGAACGAACGGATCATTCCGCAGATTCCGGTGGGCCGTCTGGGCGAGCCGGAAGAGATTGCGCGCATCGTGGTCTTTCTGGCCGCAGATGATGCCGGGTTCATCACCGGATCAACCGTGTCGGCCAACGGCGGACAATTCGTGGTCTGACGGCCGGCCCTGCCGCGTGAAAGGCCCGCTTCGGCGGGCCTTTTTCGCTTGGCGGCGCGGCGCAGTTGCGGCATCACCGCTGCCATGTCCCGCACCCGCGCCACGCTGACCGGTTTCTCTGCCATTCTGCTGTGGTCGCTGCTGGCCCTGCTGACGGTGTATTCCGCGCCGGTCCCGCCCTTGCTGCTGAACGCGCTGTGCTTCGGGATCGGGGGTGTCATCGGCCTGGTCTGGGTGGCCCGGTCGGGCGAGGTGCGGGCGCTGGGCCGCGTCCGCTGGACGGTCTATGCCTTTGGCACGCTGGGCCTGTTTGGCTATCATTTCCTGTATTTCAGCGCGCTGCGCATGGCACCGGCGGCCGAAGCCGGGCTGATCGCCTATCTCTGGCCGCTGTTCATCGTGCTTCTGTCCGGACTGCTGCCGGGCGAACGCCTGGGCGCGCTGCACATCGCAGGTGCCCTGATGGCGTTCTGCGGGGCGGCGCTGATCGTGCTGCGGGGTGCCGGCACCATGACGGCTGCGGCGCTGCCGGGTCTGCTGCTGGCCTTCGCCTGCGCGGTCACCTGGGCCGTCTATTCGGTGCTGTCGCGCCGCCTTGGCACGGTTCCCACGGCCAGCGTTGCCGTGTTCTGTCTGGCGACGGCGGGTCTGTCCGCGCTGGCGCATGTCGTGCTGGAACAGACGGTCTGGCCGAACGGCCCCCGGGGGTGGCTGGCCGTTCTTGCCCTGGGCATCGGGCCGGTCGGCCTTGCCTTCTTTACCTGGGACATCGGGATGAAGCGCGGCGATATCCAGCTTCTGGGCGTGGCGTCCTATGCCGCGCCGCTGCTGTCCACGCTTGTCGTGGTTGCTGCGGGCATCACGCAGCCATCGTCCACGATCCTGGTCGCGGCTGGCCTGATTGCCGGCGGCGCGGCGCTGGCGGCACGCGCCAGCGCCCGAAAGGTTACGCCTGGCTGAGGCGGGTGATTTCTTCCTTCAGGCGAAGTTTCTGCTTCTTGAGATGGGCGATTTTCAGGTCATCCGTCCCGGGGCTGCGCTGGGCCTGCTCGACCTCGGCCGACAAGGTTTCATGTTTCCGGCGAAGTTCCTGCAGATGCGAAGCAACCGTCATGTCCGTTCTCCTTTGAAAGACCCCGTGTCACCAGATCATCACAAAGGCCGAGTCGTGTCACGATGTCTTGGCGGCGCATCGGCGGAAACTGGCGACAAGTCAAACGAAGCGGGACGAAAGATCTGCCCCGTCGCGCAGCACGGCCCGCACCTCGGGGGTGAAGCTGTCGCGGTCGGCGTCATGGGCTGCCCCGTCGTGCAGGACCATCGGGGCCAGCAGCCGGAACGCCGCCCGCCCGCCCTTGCGGGCGCGCAGGATCACCCGGCTGGCGGCGCGGTCCGGCCTTGGTGCCAGGGGAAGAACCGACTGCGAGCCCATCCGCCTGTCCATGACCGCCAGAAGGTGGGGCAGACGCGCGGCACGGTGGATCAGCGTCAGCCAGCCGCCGGGCGCAAGGCGGCGCGTGGCGGCATCAATCCAGACGGCAAGGGGCGTGTCTTCGCGCAGGGCGGCCTCGCGGCCGGCATCGCCGGCGGCGGTACCGTCGCCGGCCGCGAAATAGGGCGGATTGGCAATCACATGGTCAAAGGGGCGGTGCAGGCCATCCGGCATGGCGGCAAGATCGCCCTCGACCACGGTCAGGCCCAGGCCGTTGCGGACGGCGTTCATCCGGGCCAGGGCGGCATAGGCGGGCTGGCGTTCCAGTGCGCTCAGGCCCAGGCCGGGGACGCGGGCGGCAAGGCATAGGCTGGCCACCCCCGCCCCGCACCCAAGCTCCAGAACACTGTCCCCGCTTCGGGCCGGCACGGCTGCCGCCAGCAATACCGGGTCCGTCGCCGCACGGTAGCCCTGGCGTGGCTGCAGGATGTGCAGGCGCTGCCCCAGAAACCCGTCATCGGTCAACTCTTCGGGGTGGAACATCACAGCCCCGTCGGGATGTCGTTGTCGCGCAAAACAATGCGCGCGCGCCAAAGATCCTGATCGCGCACCATCAGGCGGCGCGGCAATATGCCAAGGGACCCTTCCAGGATGCTCATGTGGACGTCCATCGGAAAGACCGGTATATCCTCGCCCTCGAGAAGGGCTGAGGCAAAGGCGATGACCGTCGGGTCGCTGCTGCGCAGAAGTTCTTTCATGATGACGGACATAGTCGGCGGGGCAGGCCCTTGTCGAGATGGTCCGCGACGCAGCTGGCTGGGGAAGAGACGGGGTTGGACGAGCTTTCGGTGAAGCCGCACGAACGGCTGGCAGACTGGCTGGCCGAAGACATGGCCGCAGTGAACGTGCTGATCCGGGCGCGGATGACGTCCGAACACGCGCCCCGCATCCCGGAAGTGACGGCCCATCTGGTGGAAGCCGGCGGCAAGCGCCTGCGCCCGATGCTGACGCTGGCCGCCGCCCGGCTGTGCGGCTATGACGGGCCGTTCCACGTGCATCTGGCGGCAACGGTGGAATTCATTCACACCGCCACGCTGCTGCATGACGATGTGGTGGATGAAAGCGAACGGCGGCGCGGGCGGCCCACGGCGAACCTGCTGTGGGACAACAAATCCAGCGTGCTGGTCGGCGATTATCTGTTCGCGCGGTCGTTTCAGCTGATGGTGGAAACCGGCAGTCTGCGCGTGCTTGACATTCTGGCGAACGCTTCGGCGGTGATTGCCGAAGGCGAGGTTCTGCAGCTGACCGCCGCGCAGGATCTGGCAACGGATGAACGCATTTACCTGCAGATCGTGCGCGGCAAGACCGCCGCCCTGTTTTCCGCCGCAACCGAAGCGGGCGGTGTGGTCGCCGGTGCGCCGGACCCCTGGGTTCTGGCCCTGCGTGATTACGGCGATGCCCTTGGGATTGCCTTTCAGATCGTGGATGATCTGCTGGACTACGGCGGCAGTTCTGCCGCCATCGGCAAGAACACCGGCGACGATTTCCGCGAACGCAAGGTGACGCTTCCGGTGATCAAGGCCGTGGCGCAGGCCGATGCCGCAGAGCGGGCCTTCTGGGTGCGGGTGATCGAAACGGGCCGTCAGGACGAGGGCGATCTTGCGCAGGCGCTGGCAATCATGGCCCGGCATGGCGCGATGGACGCGGCGCGGGCCGACGCGCTGGCCTGGGCGGCAAAGGCGCGTGCGGCCCTGCAGGGTCTGCCGGACCATCCGCTGCGGTCGATGCTGGATGATCTTGCCGATTACGTCGTGGCCCGCGTCAGCTAGAGCATGATGATGATTGGTGGAAACATTGCATCGCAGTCTTGTGTCGCGCAGGTGTCGGCGTGACCTTGTGCAAGCCGAAGACAATGGGCGAAAATCTTTCGGGAAACCGCGCGGACAGGCTGGAAACTGCGCGCCCAGAGGACTGACTGAAAACGCTCCTGTGGAGCGTTTTCACGGTCCGATTGCCGGAGGGCTTTAGCCCGCAGGCAAGGGGCGTGCCCCAAGCCTGACGGCGGTAATCCGGTCGCGCCTGCCTGGGGCTGGCGCTCTTCGCGCCTGCCCAGGGGCAGGCAGGCGCGGCCGGATTTGTCGACGGACAAATCCGGCAAGTAAGGAAAGGGCGCACCATGCGCCGACCGATTCATCGGTGCGTCAGCTAAGCCCGCAGGGGGGCTGCGGCCACCCACCAGCCGGGATGGGCCGCCGTCAGGGCGCGGGCGGCGGCGGCGGCTGCCAGCGGATCGGGAAACAGCCCGAAACAGGTCGCGCCGGAGCCTGACATCCGCGACATCAGGCAGGCCTGCTGCGCCGTCAGCGCCGCGCGAACCTGCGCGATGACCGGGGCCAGCCGGGTTGCAGCCGGTTCCAGATCATTCCGCGTCATCGCAAGAAAGGCCGCCAGTTCCGCCACGTCACGCAGGCGCGGCAGAGCGCGCGGCATCGGCGCGTGGTCGTGCCGGTCAAGTGCGGCAAAGACCGCCGGGGTTGGCAGCGCCACCCCGGGATTGGCCAGCACCAGCGCGGCCGGGGGCAGGGGATGGGCCAGGGGATGCAGGCCATCCCCGACACCCGTCATCCGCACAGGGCACCCCGCAAGGCAGACGGGCACATCCGCCCCCAGCCGCAGGACCTGGGCCGTCCCCGGCAGCGCCACCCCCCACAGACGCGCCAGAACCTTCAGCGTGGCAGCCGCATCGGCAGAGCCGCCGCCGATGCCCGAGGCAACGGGCAGAACCTTGTCCAGCATCAGGGCCGCACCGGTCACAAGCGGGAACAGGCGCGCCGCCCGCAGCACAAGGTTGCTGTCAT
Organism: Rhodobacter sp.; assembly: GCA_020250125.1. Taxonomy (GTDB): domain Bacteria; phylum Pseudomonadota; class Alphaproteobacteria; order Rhodobacterales; family Rhodobacteraceae; genus Aliitabrizicola. The sequence goes on along the minus strand of JADCEL010000062.1, from coordinate 6,337 downwards.
CTGCGGCAAGCCCGGCGGCCTGCGGGCCGGTCACGGTCAGGGAAAGGCTGTCTGCGGCTGTGACGCGAACGGTATCGCCGATGTCGGCGAACACCACCAGACTGTCCAGCAGGTGATAGCCATCTGCGCGCTGTCCCGTGACATGAAGCGTCAGGTTGACCTTGGCCGGGGCAAAGGCCTCAATCACCATCCGTGGTGGCCCCATCCCCTGGTCCTGCGTCCGTGTCCGGGGCGTCGAAGGCGGCGCGGCGCTGATCCAGGGGCAGCGCGCCTTCTTCGGCCAGAACAGCGTCAAGGCCGATCTCCAGCTTGCGGCGGATGCGCGTTGCCAGTTCGTCTTCGGGGTCAAAGGACAGGGCGCGGTGCCACTGGAACTCTGCCTCCAGCTTGCGCCCGACGGACCAGTAGACATCCCCCAGATGGTCGGTCACGATCGGATCGACCGGCTCCAGGATCGAGGCGCGTTCCATCGGATCCACGGCTTCGGCGTAGCGCCCAAGGGTGAACAGCGCCCAGGCAAGGCTGTCAACGATAAAGCCGCTGTCGGGCTGGGCTGCAACGGCGCGCTGGATCATGCCAAGGGCTTCGTCCAGCTTTTCGCCCCGTTCCACAAGGCTGTAGCCAAGGTAATTCAGCACCAGCGGCTGACCGGGGTTCAATTCCAGCGCCTTGCGGAAATCGGCATCGGCCTTTTCCCACCGCTTCCCGCGTTCGTGCGTGATGCCGCGGTTATAGAACAGAACCCAATGGGTGGGGTTGATCGTGCCGACGCGATCCAGGGCCTTGTCATAGGCCTGCGATGCCTCGTCGAACCGTTCTGCCTTGCGCAGCAGGTCGCCCAGCGCAAGGTAGACCATCATCAGCTCGTCATTCGTCTTGGTCAGGCCGGTCAGAACGGCAATCGCCTCGTCGTTGCGGTCGTCCGACGCCAAGGCTTCGGCGCGGCCGATCTCGGCCGCGTAGAAGGCCGGATGATCCTTCGCAACCAGGCCATAGACCCCGATCGCCAGATCGGCCTGCCCCTGCCGGATCAGAAGCCCTGCGGCCAGCAGGATGCTGTCCAGATGGTCGGGCCGCAGGAATGTCGCGGTGCGCGCATAGACAAGCGCATAGGCATCCGATACCTCGCCGTTCAAAGCGGTGGCGACGGTGAAATAGACCTCGGCAATGCCATCCGTCGCATTGCGCACCACATCAAAGGGCAGCGTCCCGCCCGTCCGGAGTTGCGCCCGCAGCGCATCGATCATCGGGTCCTGTTCGGTGCCGAATTCCTTGTCGAGCAGGGCTATGGCGTCTTCGTTGCGCTCGAGCTGGCTCAGAATCTGGGCATGTGCGATGACACCCCGGCGCATCATGCGCAGGCCGCCGGACATCAGCGCCTCCGCGCCTTCAAAATCGCCGACAGACGCCAGCGCCAGCGCCTTGTGATAGCGCCCGAAGGCCTCAAGGCCCTCGGTGGCAGAAATCCTGTCAAACCCTTCCAGCGCCTCGGACATGCTGCCTGCGCCAACCTGCGCCCAGGCAACACTGAGCATGTCGACGGCAGGATTGGTGGCGCGGCCTGCCGCCTGATCCGCCAGAAATTCGTCGAACGCCCCGCGCTTTGCCTGATCCGCCGCCAGCGTGATGTTGGCAGCTGGACTGTTGCCCCCAAGCGTCACGATGTGCTGCGCAATCGATCTGGCCCCTTCAAAGTCGCCCAGGGACATGCGGCCGACAAGTGCGCCGTCCAGCAGGTGCAGATTGTTCGGATCAGCCAGAAGCGCGCGGGTGAACCAGGACGCGGCATCGCGGTAATCGCTTGCGATCACTGCCGAACGGGCCGCCAGATAGGCCCCTGCGTCTTCTTCGGCAGCCCGGGACGGATGCGCAAGACAAACCAGCGTGCCAAAAGCTGCTGCAAGAAGCGGACGGGTCAGGGACAAGGGCAGCCTCCGTATGGATTGCCTGTGAAGCTAGCCCTCTGCCCCGGCCATGTCCATGCGGGGTGGCGGCCTTGCCGGGACCGAACGCATCTGCTCGCGCAAATGTCACATGTTGGGATAGTTCGGCCCGTCTCCACCCTGCGGTGTCGTCCAGACGATGTTCTGGCTGGGGTCCTTGATGTCGCAGGTCTTGCAATGGACGCAGTTCTGGAAATTGATCACAAAGCGCGGGTCCTTGCCCGGTTCCGCGACCACTTCGTAAACCCCTGCCGGACAGTATCGCTGGGCGGGTTCCGCATATTCGGGCAGGTTGATCCGGATCGGAACCGACGGATCGCGCAGGGTCAGATGGGCGGGCTGTCTTTCCCCGTGGTTGGTAAAGCTGAAGGCAACGTTCGTCAGCCGGTCAAAGGACAGAACGCCATCGGGCCTGGGGTAGTCGACCGGGGCGAAGTCCCTTGCGTGACCCGTCGAAGCCGCGTCGGTCTTGCCGTGCTTGAGGGTGCCGAACAGCGACACGCCGAACAGGGAATTCGTCCACATGTCGAACCCGCCCAGCACCAGCGAGGCCACAAGTCCGAAGCGCGACCACAGGGGCTTGACATTGCGCACCCGCCACAGGTCCTTGCCGATCGCGCCGCCGCGCACCGCAGCCTCATAATCGGTCAACTCGTCGCCTGACCGGCCTGCGGCGATGGCGGCATGTGCCGCTTCTGCCGCCGCCTTGCCCGACAGCATGGCATTGTGGTTGCCCTTGATCCGCGGGACGTTCACCAGACCCGCCGAACAGCCCAGCAGCGCCACGCCCGGGGCCACCATCTTGGGGATTGACTGCCAGCCGCCTTCGCTGATCGCGCGCGCGCCATATGCCACGCGCTTGCCGCCCTTCAGCAGCTCTGCCACCATCGGGTGGTGCTTGAAGCGCTGGAATTCCATGTACGGATAAAGGTGCGGATTTGCGTAGTTCAGGTGTACGACCAGACCAAGGTGTACCTCGTTGTTGGCGCCATGATACAGGAATGACCCGCCGCCTGCGTTTGACCCAAGCGGCCAGCCCATCGTATGGGTGACGGTGCCCTCGCGGTGCTTTTCGGGGTCGATCTGCCAGACTTCCTTCATGCCCAGGCCGAATTTCTGCGGTTCCTTGCCGTCGGACAGGTTGAACCTCGCGATCACCTGCCTGGTCAGGGACCCGCGCACACCTTCGGCCAGCAGAACGTATTTTCCCCGCAGCTCCATGCCGGGTTCGTAGTTCGGGCCTGCCGTGCCATCGGGTTCGCGGCCGAATTCGCCCGCGATCACGCCCGCGACCTCGCCCGCATCGCCCCAGACCAGCGCCGAACAGGACATGCCCGGAAAAATCTCTACCCCCAGGGCTTCGGCCTGCCGGGCCATCCAGCGGCAGACATTGGCCATGGAGACAATGAAATTGCCATGGTTGTTCATCAGCGGCGGCATCGGAAAATCCGGAAGGCGGATGCCGCCTGCCGGTCCAAGGAAATAGAAGCTGTCCTTGATCACCGGCACGGTGACCGGCACCTCGCGCTGGCGCCAGTCGGGAAGCAGCGCGTCCAGCCCGGCAGGGTCCAGCACCGCACCGGACAGGATATGCGCGCCGACTTCGGAGCCTTTTTCCAGCACGACCACGGATAGATCGGGGTCGAGCTGCTTCAGGCGGATGGCCGCAGAAAGGCCCGATGGGCCGGCGCCCACGATGACGACGTCATAGTCCATCGCCTCGCGCCCGATCTGGTCCGTCATCACATTCCCCTTGCCGGCCGGGGCCGGTCTGCCCCTTCATCCTGCGCAGCCTTTGCCCCAACAGCGCCCGGGCGTCAATTGTGACGCGACAGGACAGCCCTGCCCGCGTCAAGAAAGCGCGTTCAACCGCCCTGTGCCATGCCTCTTGCATTTGCACTGGTCCTAAGGTCAGGTGCCTTGTAACTGAAGGTCAGCGCCGAGGCCCTTTTCCGGCCGGGGTGCTGTATGATTCATGTAGAGGCCCATGGAAAAGATTCCGATGACCCGCGCGGGGCATGCCGCGCTTGATGATGAATTGAGGCAGCTCAAGTCGGTAGAACGACCCGCCGTGATCCGCGCCATCGCCGAGGCCCGCGAGCATGGCGACCTGTCCGAGAACGCCGAATATCACGCCGCGCGCGAAAAGCAGAGTTTCATCGAAGGCCGCATCAAGGAGCTGGAGGCGGTGCTTTCGCTGGCCGAGGTGATTGATCCGGCGAAACTTTCGGGGGCAATCAAGTTCGGTGCCACGGTGACGCTGGTGGATGACGAGACCGGGGATGAAAAGACCTACCAGATCGTGGGCGAGACCGAAGCCGACATCGAACGCGGATTGCTCAACATCCGCTCTCCACTGGCACGGGCCCTGATCGGCAAGGACGAGGGGGACAGCGTCGATGTCAAGACGCCGGGCGGGCAGCGCAGCTATGAAGTTGTTAGCGTTCGATTCGTATAGATGATCCTCGACAAGGTGGCCGATCCAGGGATCGGGGCGCAACGATGCCGGATGTGAATCAGAACACAGAGCCTGAACCCGACGTGCCGACCGGGGACATGCCGTCAACGGCAGGCCTGGCTGCGGTCATCGGCAGCATTGCCTGGATTGGCGTTGCCGCACTTTTTTTCTTTTTCAAGCCGGTCGAAGGGGGCACTTTGGGGTTGATCATGACGGGTCTGATCGTGCTGCTTCCCATAGCCTTGCTATGGGTGGCGGTGTCGATGTCGCGTTCGGTTCGGTCGCTGCGGGACGAGGCGGCGCGTCTTCAGGCCGCTGTGGATGCCATGCGAAATGCCTTCGTGGCCCAGAATAAGGCAGGTGCCGGCAGTCTGAAGCCTTCGTTGGAAAAGAAGCTGGACGAAATCGCCGCGGCACAGCGCCAGACGGAAACCGCGCTGGCCATGTTCACCTCGCGCCGCGATGCCGCGCAGGCGGGGCCTTCTGCGGAAAGCAAGGCGGCACTGGTTGCGCCGCAATCCGGGACGGGCGATGAACAGCCGGCCCTGGCCCTTGGCACGCCGGCCGAAGACCTGCGCCCGCCGCTTTCGGTGGCCGATTTCATCCGCGCCCTGAATTTTCCCGAAACGCCGGAAGACAAGGCCGGATTCCGCGCCCTGCGGCTGGCGCTGGAAGACCGGACAACCTCGAAACTGATCCGCGCCGCGCAGGATGTGCTGACGCTTCTGTCCCAGGATGGCATCTATATGGACGACCTCAGGCCGGAACGTGCCAGGCCCGAGGTCTGGCGGCGCTTTGCCCGGGGCGAACGGGGGCGGGCGATTTCCGCCCTTGGCGGCGTGCGCGACCGGTCCAGCCTTGCCCTGACGGCGGGCCGGATGCGCGAAGATCCGGTGTTCCGCGATGCGGCCCATCATTTTCTGCGCCAGTTCGACCGGACGATTCAGGAGTTTGAAAGGAACGCCAGCGACCAGGACATGGCCGACCTTGCCGAAACCCGCACCGCGCGGGCCTTCATGCTGTTCGGCCGGGTGACGGGGACGTTTGATTAGGGGGGGCTCAAGAGGCATCCCGGCCACCTGCCGGATGCAGAAGGCTTCCCGATCCGAGAGAAAGGGATTGCCGGGGCGGCGGTAAGGTGCCGGTCGTTTGCCTGCAAGGCAACGGTTGCGGTTTGAAGGGACGGTTCTTGCGGACATGGCAACAGGCCGGCGTCCGCCCCCGGGCAGGGTGCCTGCCGGTTGGCGGCTTTGGCCTCTGGCGCAGGGGTGGCCTGCGCCTCAACCGGAGCGGGGCGATGCCCCCGGCTGATGCGCGCGGTGCGGGTGAGGTGCCGGTTTTCCGTTCAGGCGGTCCATCGGGCTTTCCGTTTCGGGCGCATTGTGGGGCAAGATCACCGCAGGATGGGCGGGAAAAGGAAACGCGGGTCGCGTTTCCCCGCCCGGACAGGGACCACGGCCCTATGAGGACCGTTCCCCCAAGCGCAACGCAGGCCAGCGCCCGACCCGCCCCTGGCGGGCGCTTTGCACCCGCCGGGTCGGGCGCTGGCCTGTCGCTGTTCCCGGACCTGCCGGTCCACAGGGCACCGTCGCGCGCGGGCGGGGGAAACGCGGGTCGCGTTTCCTGGTCCCGCCTGCACTGACGAAAGCAGTTTCACCGCGTCAATGGCAGGGGCCATCGCCCCTGCCACATCGCTACATTGGCATCAGGACCAGCCGGGGGCCAAAGCCCCCGGCCAGCGCCCGACCCGCCCCTGGCGGGCGCTTCGCACCCGCCGGGTCGGGCGCTGGCCTTTGGTGGTGCCTGGACCGACCGATCTACAGGGCACCGTCCCGCGCGGGCGGGGGAAACGCGGGTCGCGTTTCCTGATCCCGCCCGGAGAGGCGTTCCTGTGCATTGCGGGATGCCCGGTCTCTGGCAGGGGCCATCGCCCCTG
>JADCEL010000061.1 GCA_020250125.1 Rhodobacter sp. | reverse complement strand
GGGCGCTGGCCGGGGGCTTTGGCCCCCGGCTGGCCAAGGGGCAGCGTGGCGCTGTGGCAGGGGCGATGGCCCCTGCCAGTGAAGCGGTGAAAGTGCCTTCACCCCTCCGGGCGGGGCCAGGAAACGCGACCCGCGTTTCCCCCGCCCGTGCGCGACGGTGCCCTGCAGACCGGCGGGTCCAGGCACCACGAAAGGCCAGCGCCTGACCCGGCGGGGGCGAAGTGCCCGCCAGGGGCGGGTCGGGCGCCCGCCGGGGGCTTTGGCCCCCGGCAGACCTGTGGCACGCGCGGGACAGGGCCGGGGCGATGGCCCCGGCCAGACCGCGTGAGGCGCGCGCAGGCGGAAAAGCTTCCTGTTCTCCAGCCAGAGGCCCATGCGGCTGGCATTTCTTCAGGCGCCTGCTTAGATGCGGGACTTGAAGGGGGGGGATGATGGGCAGCGACGATACCGCACGGCTGATCTATCTGGTTCTGCTGCTGGCGGCCGTCGGCGGCTGGATGCTGGCAGAGTCCCGCAGACGTCCGGGGGCCGCCCTGCGGACCGCGATGGCCTGGGGCCTGATCTTTGTCGGGGTCATGGCGGGCTACGGTCTTTGGACGGACATGCGCAGCGACCTGCACCGCCAGGCGGTCATGGTCGGCGACCGGATGGAGGTGCCGCGCGCGCCGGACGGGCACTATTATCTCACGCTGACGATCAACGGCACGCCGGTGGACTTCATGGTCGACACCGGGGCCACCAACATCGTCCTGTCGCGCCGCGATGCCAGGCGTCTGGGCATTGATCCGGACCAACTGCTCTACCTCGATCAGGCCGAAACCGCCAATGGCACGGTGCGCACCGCGCGCGTCAAGCTGAACGAGGTGGTGCTTGGCCCCTGGCGGGATCAGGCGCTGGCAGCCTGGGTCAATGACGGCGAGATGGACGGATCGCTTCTGGGCATGGACTATCTTGGGCAGTTCCATGTGGAACTTGCGGCGGACAGGATGCTGCTGCGCCGGTAAGGGGGCCTGCGGCACCAATGCCCGCCTGCGCCCCCGGATCAGGCAGCGGCGCGGTGGCCCGGTCGGCCCGGCGCAGGCCACGCGGCAAAAGCCGGGAGCGGCCGCGCGCGCAGATCAGGCGTGCCGGCCGCGTCGCGGTCAGGGGCAGCCCTGGTCTTGCGTTGCCCGTCGGCACGGGCCACGGCCGCCCCGCCCACTTCCCGCAGTCGAATGCCCCGCCAGCCCCAGGCCGGCGATATCCCCTGACAGGCGCTGCGGTCAGACCGGGGCCGCCGCCTTTTCCTGCTTCTTTTCCCAGCGGCCGCCGTCTTCGGACCAGTACTGCGCCCCCAGCCCTGCTGCGGTGACGTCGCACCACTGCTGGCGGGCCAGGGTCAGCGCCGCAGGGTCATTGCCGTCAAACAGGATGCAGACCCGCTGCAGGGCCGTCGCCTCTGCCACGCTTACCCCTGCCCCGTCCACCGACATCAGGCAGGCCACGCCGGGGGGCACCTGCGGCCCCGTGGTCAGAAGCACCGGTTGGTCGGCATCCTGCGGGCCGCCTTCGAGGCCATGCGGCAGAAAACCGTCCTCGGCCCCCAGCCACAGCCGCTCATCCAGCCAGGCCAGCCTGCCTGCGTCGCGGCCGCGCACCGCAACGCGCCAGCCTGTTGCCAGCGCGCGGGTCAGCAGGCGGGACAGGGCCACCTCCAGCGGCGACTGCGCAAGGCGGTAGAAACAGACCCCGGCCATCGTCAGCCTTCGAAAAGGTCACGGATCATCCGGTCCAGCGTGACAACGCCCCAGCCGGTCGCACCCTTTGGCGCAAGGGCGGTGTCGGTCTTGACACTGGCCGTGCCCGCAATGTCCAGATGGCACCACGGCAGGCCGGGCTTGACAAAGCGTTGCAGGAACTGTGCCGCCGTGATCGCACCGCCTTCGCGACCCGTGACATTCTTCATGTCCGCGATGCGCGATTTCAGCAACGCGTCATAGGCATCGCCCATCGGCATGCGCCAGGCCCCCTCGCCCTCGGCCCTTGCGGCCTTGAGCAGGGCCGCGCAGAGCGTGTCGTCGTTGGAAAAGACGCCCGTATTCTCATGCCCCAGCGCCACGACCATGGCCCCGGTCAGTGTGGCCAGATCCACCATGGCACCGGGCTTGAAGCGTTCCTGCGCATACCACATGGCATCGGCCAGCACGAGGCGGCCTTCGGCATCGGTGTTGATGACCTCGATCGTGTCGCCCTTCATCGATTTCACCACATCGCCGGGGCGCTGGGCATTGCCGTCGGGCATGTTTTCCACCAGCCCGACGATGCCCACCACATTGGCCCTGGCCCGGCGCAGCGCCAGCGCGCGCATCAGCCCGGCCACAACCCCGGCCCCGCCCATGTCGCCGGTCATATCCTCCATCCCGGCGGCGGGCTTGATCGAAATGCCGCCCGTGTCAAAGGTCACGCCCTTGCCGATCAGGGCGAAGGGCGCCTCGCCCGCCGCCCCGCCGTTCCACTGCATCACCACGATCCTGGAACGGTTGACCGACCCCTGCCCCACGCCCAGAAGCGCGTTCATGCCAAGTGCCTTCATCGCGGGTTCTTCGATGATCTCGACCGTCAGCCCCAGGTCCTGCATCGCCGCAAGGCGGGCGGCGAATTCCTGCGGGGTCAGAACATTGGCCGGTTCATTCGTCAGGTCGCGGGCAAAGAACACGCCTTCCGCCACGGCGGCCTTCGGGCCGGCCTGGGCCGCGACGGCTTCCGGCGCTGTCACCATCATCGTCACCTCGCCCGGCAGTTTCGCCTCGCCGGTGCGGTAGACAACGAAGTCATAGGCGCGAAGCGCCAGCCCGAACGACACTTCGGCGGCTTTCGGATGCCCTTCGGCCACAACCAGCGCGCCCGCCGTGCCCAGCGATCTGCCGATGGCCGCCCCCGCCTTGCGCGCGGTCACCGGATCGGCGCTGCGGTCCAGCTTGACCACCTGAAGCGCCTCGGCCAGAAGGCCGGAAGGCCAGCCGATGTCGGCCGCGTCGCCCTGCTTCATCCGCCCGAACGCATCAGAGGCCAGAAAGCGGTCCAGCGCGCCCCTTGTCAGCCGGTTCACCCGGCGCGCTGCCGGGCCTGAGGCGCGGCCGCTTCCGGCAAGGATCACGACCCGGCCCGGATGGGCTGCAATCGCATCAAGGTCGGTGGCACGGAACTGGATCGAAACCGGTGTGGTCATTGGGGTCTCCGCGATGGAATCCGGCGCCCCTGGCGCCTCTGCGCCAACCCTAGCCCGCGCCCCCGGAGTTGACCAGATAGCAGTTTTCCCCGCCGCCGAATTCCACTACCGTCCCGCCACACGCCTTCGGAGGGTCCGCACCTTGTCCAGATTCGACAGATACCTGCTGTCGCAACTTCTGGCGCTGTTCGGATTCTTCTCTTTGGTTCTTGTGGCGGTCTATTGGGTCAACCGTGCCGTGGGCCTGTTTGACCAGATCATCGGGCACGGGCAATCGGCCCTGGTGTTTCTGGAATTCACGGCCCTGACCCTGCCGAACGCCATCCGGCTTGTCCTGCCGGTTTCTGCCTTTGCCGCGGCTGTTTACGTTACAAACCGGCTGACGCGCGAAAGCGAGTTGGTTGTCATGCAGGCCACGGGATTCTCGCCCTGGCGCCTGGCACGGCCTGTCTTCTATTTCGCCATGATCGTGGCGGTGATGATTGCCGTCCTGATGAACATCGTGGTTCCGGCCAGCCGGATCACCCTGGCCGCCCGCAGCGCCGAGATCGAGGCCAACGTCACCGCGCGGTTCCTGCGCGAGGGGACCTTTCTGCATCCCGCGCCGGGCGTGACACTTTACATCCGCGAGATCGCCCCGACCGGCGAGTTGCTGGATGTCTTTCTGTCTGACGCGCGCGATCCTGCCAGCCGGATCACCTATTCCGCCCTTCGCGCGCTTGTCGTGCGGGGGGATACGGGGCCGAAACTGATCCTGCTTGACGGCATGGCGCAAACGCTTGACCGGGCGTCCTCGCACCTGACCGTTACGCGGTTTGCCGATCTTACCCATGACATCGGCGGCTTCATGGCGGGCAGCGGGCTGCGGGGGCGGTCGCCCGAGGAATTGCAGACGCCCGAATTGCTGAGGGCGGATGCCGCCCTTGCCGCCGAACTGGGAACGACCCCTGCGGTGCTTTTGCAGGAAGGGCACAGCCGCATCTCCAACCCGTTGCTTGGGGTCGCGGCACCGCTTATCGGGTTTTCGGCCCTGCTCCTTGGTGCCTTCAGCCGCTTCGGCCTTTGGCGCCAGGTTCTGGGGGCCGTGATCCTGCTGGTGATCGTTCAGTTTACCGACAATGTCGCCGCACAGACAGTCCTGCGGGACGCAACGCTGTGGCCGTTGCAATATGCTTCTGCCGTCCTTGGCCTTGGGGTCGCTGCCGGGTTGCTGGCCGTTGCGGCAGGGCCGGGCCTTGCGACGCGGCGCATGGCCAGACCACAGGGTTCGGCCGCATGACGCTGAGCTTCTACATCGCCCGCCGCTTTGCCCTGTCCGTCCTGCTTGTTTTCGGGGTCTTCTTCGGTCTGATGATGCTGATCGAAATGGTGGAACTGGTCGGCAGGTTCCCCGACAGCGGTGTCAGCCTTGCCCAGGTGGCGGGTCTGGCGGCCCTGAAGGTTCCGCAAAGCCTGTACCGGATTCTGCCCCTGATCGTGATTCTCGCCGCCATTGCGCTGTTCCTGGCTTTGGCGCGATCCAGCGAGCTTGTCGTGGTGCGCGCCGCCGGACGATCGGGGCTGCGGCTGCTGGTGGCACCGGTCAGCGTCGCGCTGGCGCTGGGGGCTGTGTCTGTCATGGTCCTGAACCCCCTCGTCGCGGCAACGTCCCGGCAGTTTGACGAATTGGTTGCGCATTACGCCAATGGTCGGGTAAGCGTTCTGTCCCTCAGTTCCGAAGGTCTGTGGCTGCGCCAGGGGGGCGACGGGTTCCAGACCGTGATCCGCGCGTCTCAGGCCAATGATGACGGAACGGTTCTGACCGGGGTGACGTTCCTTGAATTTGACCGGGATGGCCGGCCGGCAGCCCGGATCGAGGCGGAGCAGGCCGCGCTGTCCGCCGGGGCCTGGATGTTGACCGACCTCAAGCGGTGGAACCTTGGCGCAGACAATCCCGAAAGCACAGCCGTCACCGAGGCGCAGGGCAGGATTGCATCCGACCTGACGCGGGACCAGATCCGCGACAGTTTCGGCGACCCCTCTGCCGTGCAGGTCTGGGATCTGCCGGGCTTTATCGCAAACCTCGACAGGGCAGGGTTTTCGTCGCGCCAGCACCGGGTCTGGCTGCAAATGCAGTTTGCCTTGCCCGTGCTCCTGGCCGGAATGGTTCTGCTGGCCGCAGGCTTTACCATGCGCCATGTCAGATTTGGCAATACCGGGGCGATGGTGCTGGCAGCCGTCCTGGCGGGATTTGGAATTTTCTTTCTCAGGAACTTCGCGCAGGTGCTTGGCTCGAATGGACAAATTCCGGTATTCCTGGCGGCGTGGAGCGCCCCTGTCGCCTCGGTCTTGCTTGCGCTTGGCCTTTTGCTGCACATGGAGGATGGCTGATGCGCCATTTGCTGTGGGCGGCGGCGCTGGCCCTGTGCGCCGGCCCTGCCCTTGCGCAGGATGTTGCCACCCTGGTCGCCGACCGGGTCGCGATTCTGGGCGATAACGTGCTGGTTGCGGAAGGTGCCGTCGAAGTTCTGCAACGGGGGATCACGCTGACAGCCTCGCGCGTGACCTTTGATGCGGCCAGGGACAGCCTTTCCATTCAGGGCCCGATCGTGCTGAAAGACGAAAGCGGCACCCGCATTCTGGCCGACCAGGCAGAGCTTTCGGCGGATCTGCGCAACGGGATCATGACCGGGGCGCGGCTTGTGCTGGCACAGCAGTTGCAGCTGGCTGCGGACGAATTGCAGCGTGTCGGCGGGCGGTACACGGAACTGGGCCGGACCGTTGCCTCGTCCTGTCAGGTCTGTGCGGCAAACCCCGTTCCCATCTGGGAAATCCGGGCGCAAAGCGTGGTGCATGACCAGTTGGAACAGCAGTTGTATTTCCGGGGCGCGCAGCTCCGTTTTTTCGGCGTTCCGGTCTTCTACATTCCCCGCTTGCGCATGCCCGATCCCGGACTGAACCGCGCGACCGGCTTTCTTCAGCCGGATACCCGGATCACCAATCAACTGGGATACGGGATCATCCAGCCCTATTTCTGGGTGATCGATCCAAGCCGCGATCTGACGCTGGCACCCTATGTGACGTCAAGGCAGGGGCGGTCGCTGGGGTTGCGCTATCGTCAGGCCTACGACAGCGGGCAGTTCGAGGTGAACGGCGCCCTGTCAACCGACAACATCCTGCCCGATGAGTTGCGCGGCTATCTTTTCGCCACCGGGGCCTTTTCCCTGCCGCGCGGGTTTGTCCTGACCTTCGGGCTTCAGGCGGTCAGCGACAACGGCTATCTGATCGACTATGGCATATCCGAGCAGGATTATCTGGACAGTTTTGTCGAAGTGCAACGGGTCAGCCGCGATGACTTCGTTCTTGGGCGGGTCCACTATTATGAATCGCTGCGCGAATCGCCGGATCCCACGCGCCCCTCGTCGATGGTCGACCTGATCGAGGTTCGGCGCATGTCCCTTCCCGGTCTGGGGGGTGCGGCCAATCTGCGCTACCTTCTGTCCAATGAGAACCGCGTTTCGTCCAGCGTGCGCGACAGCAATGGCGACGGCATCGCGGACGGGCTTCAGACCGCCCAGGCCCTGATCGGGCTGGACTGGAACCGGAACTGGTACCTGCCGGGCGGGCTGGTCGGAACGGCGCAGGCGCTGGGTCAGGCCGATGTCGTTGCGGTCAACCAGGACCCGACCTATCCGGCGCGGATCGGGCGGCTTTACGGTGCCGTGGGCGGCAAGCTCGGCTGGCCGCTGCGGCGCGTGGAAGACAGCGGCGCGATTCAGGTGCTGGAGCCGGTGGCCCAGGTCCTGCTGGCACCGGAGTCCAGCCCGGATGTTCCGAACGAGGACAGCCAGCTTGTCGAGTTTGACGAGGGCAACCTTTTTTCGCTGAACCGGTTTCCCGGTTCTGACGAGGTGGAGTTGAGCAACCGTGCCGCCCTTGGCCTGAACTGGACACGTCTTGCCGCCGACGGTTCGACAGTTGCGCTGACGCTGGGCCGGGTCCTGCGCCAGGAGGACCTGGATCAGTTCAGCCTGTCGTCCGGGCTGGATGGGGCCGCGTCGGACTGGCTTGTCGGTATGCAGATCATCTCGGCCCAGGGCTTTGGGCTGACACAGCGCCTTCTGGTGGGCGACCAAGCCGCGCTGACGGCGGCCGAGGCGCGCCTGAACTGGGCCGCCCAGGATTTCGGCCTGATGTCAGGCTATTACTACAGCATCGCGGACCCCGCAGATGGCAAGCCCGATCCGATTTCGGAACTGACCATCGGCGGCAACTGGACCATGTCGGCCAACTGGACCGGTGAGGCAGGCGTCCGGCATGATTTCATCGCCGGACGCGCCTCGCGCGCAAGCGTCGGCTTCAAGTACCGGAACGAGTGCATGCAGGTCGATCTTTCCCTCTCGCGTTGGTTCGCCGACTCAACTAGTGTGACGCCGACGACAGAATTGAACGTTTCGGTCGATCTTCTGGGCTTCGGTGGCAGCGCCTCGCCGGGTCCGGCACGGCGGTGCCGCGGTTGATCGCCTCAGGAAACGTACCGGGCCCCGGTCCGGTGGATTGACCAAAGACACGGAACTGACATGCGCCTGACCTTCCTGATCGCCGCCTGCATCGGCCCGCTGCTGATGGCGGGGTCTGCCTTGGCCGCAGACGGTCCCTTTGCCCCAAGGGTGATTGTCAACAACAGCGTGGTTACGAACTTCGAGGTCGAACAGCGGGCCATGTTCCTTCAGTTGATCAATTCGCCGGGTGATCTGGAACAGGCGGCGGTCCGGGGCCTGATCGATGACCGGCTTCGGTTCCAGGCCGGGGTGACCAACGGCGTGGAGGTCACTGAAGAGGATATCACGGCAGGTCTGGAAGAGTTTGCCGGCCGGGCCAACCTGACGGTTGAGGAATTCCAGAAGGGCCTTGCCGAAAGAGGTGTCGAACCCGAAACCTTCCGTGATTTCGTGCAGGCCAGCCTGGTGTGGCGCGAGGTGGTGCGGGCGCGGTTCATTCCGCGCGTCTTCGTGTCGGACGGGGATGTGAAGCGGGCACTGGCGGTGACCAACCAGCGCGGCAATGTCCGCGTGGCGCTGGCCGAGTTGATCATTCCCGCCCCGCCGGGGCAAGAGGCCGATGCGCTGGCCCAGGCCGAGGAACTGCGGGCATCGATCCGCACGAACGCGGATTTCTCGGCGGCGGCCGCGCAGTATTCTGCGGCCCCCTCTGCCGCCGAAGGCGGCGTTGTCGGCTGGCTTGACCTGGGGAACCTTCCCCCGGCGATCCGGATGCTCATTCTGCCCTTGGGTCTGGGCGGTGTGACCCAGCCCATTTCGATCCCGAATGCGGTTGCGATGTTCCAGCTGCGCGGGCTTGAAGACAGCGGCACGCCGCCGACCGAGGCGGTGGAGCTGGATTACATTCAGGTGCTGCTTCCCGATGACGCAGATGGTGCCGCCGAAGCGGCACGGCTCCGCGCCAATGCCGATCAATGTGACGATCTGTTCGGTCTGACCCGGGGCCTGCCGGAAGACCGGCTTGTCCGGACCAGACTGCCCGCGAACGAGGTGCCGCGCGATCTGGGCCTTGAACTGGCAAAGCTGGATCCGGGCGAGACATCCTTTGCCTTGCGGCGCGGTGCGGCCCGCGTTTTTCTGATGCTTTGCACCAGAAACGTCGCACTGGCGGAAGACCCGCCGACGCCTGCGGCCATTCGCGACCAGCTGATCAACCAGCGGCTGGCGGCCCTGGCCGAATCCTATCTCAACCAGCTGCGCGCCGCAGCGATCATCCGCGAGCCGTGAGCGCGCCGGTCGCGCCCGTTGCCCTGACCTGCGGGGAACCTGCAGGGATCGGCCCCGAAACCGCCGTGGCGGCGCGCCGCAGGCTTGGCGCATCTGTCCCGTTCTTCTGGATCGGCGATCCGCGCCATCTGCCCGCAGGCGCAGACTGGCAGCAGATCACCGCGCCGGATCAGGCGCTGGCGCTTTCTGCCGGTGTTCTGCCGGTGCTGGTGCATGCCTTTCCCGCAGCGGCCCGGCCGGGCCACCCCGACCCGGCGAATGCCGCCGATGTCATCGCGGTCATTGCGCGGGCCGCCGGTCTTGTGCAATCGGGTGCTGCATCGGCCCTGTGCACCGCGCCGATCCACAAGAAGGCGCTGATGGACGGGGCCGGCTTTGCCTTTCCGGGCCATACCGAGTTTCTGGCACATCTGGCCGGGGTCGGGCGGGTGGTGATGATGCTGGTCTGTCCGGGCCTGCGCGTGGTGCCTGCGACCATCCACATCCCGCTGGCCGATGTCGCCCGCAGCCTGACGGCGCAGCTGCTGGAAGACACCATCCGCCTGACCCATGCCGGGCTGATCCGCGATTTCGGCATTCCTGCCCCCCGCCTTGCCGTGGCCGGGCTGAACCCGCACGCGGGCGAAGGCGGCGCGATGGGCCACGAAGAGATTGACCTGATCATCCCGGTGATGGACCGCCTGCGGGCCGGGGGCTTCCTGCTGGACGGGCCGAAATCGGCAGACACGATGTTTCATGCCGCCGCACGGGCCGGATATGACGCGGCCATCGCGATGTATCACGACCAGGCGCTGATCCCTGTCAAGACGATCGACTTTGCAGGCGGCGTGAATGTGACCCTGGGCCTGCCGTTCATCCGCACCTCGCCCGATCACGGCACTGCCCTTGACATCGCCGGTCAGGGCCGGGCCGATGCCTCGAGCCTGGTTGCGGCGCTGCAACTGGCCGCAGACATGGCCGTGGCGCGGCGGTGAGACATCCTGCCGCCCCACCCCGCAAGGACAGCCCGCCGTGGTACGGATAGACGGGCTTCCGCCCCTGCGCGCCGTCATTGCCGAGCATGACCTGGTTGCAAAGCGGCAGTTGGGCCAGAACTTCCTGCTGGACATGAACCTGACCGCAAAGATCGCCCGGCTGGCCGGCGATCTTTCGGCCTGCGACGTGCTGGAGGTGGGCCCCGGCCCCGGCGGACTGACGCGCGGCCTGCTGGCCGAAGGCGCGCGGCATGTGCTGGCGGTGGAAAAGGATGCGCGCTGCCTGCCCGCGCTGCGCCAGATTGCGGCGGCCTGCCCCGGCAGGCTGGAGGTGGTGATCGGGGATGCCCTTGATCTGGATGTCGCCGCCCGGCTGACCCCGCCGGTCCGGGTCATCTCCAACCTGCCTTACAATGTCGGCACCGAACTGCTGATCCGCTGGCTGAACCCGCCGCGCTGGCCACCGTTCTGGGACAGCCTGACCCTGATGTTCCAGAAAGAAGTGGCCGAACGGATCGTGGCGCGCCCCGGATCAAAGGCTTACGGCCGTCTTGCCCTGGTGTCGCAATGGCGGGCCGATCCGAAGATCGTGCTGACCCTGCCGCCCGAGGCCTTCACCCCCGCGCCGAAAGTGCATTCGGCGGTCGTGCATTTCACCCGGCGTGACGCGCCGCTTTATCCGGCGGATCAGCGCGTGCTGGAAAGGATCACGGCCATGGCCTTCAACCAAAGGCGCAAGATGCTGCGGTCCAGCCTGAAGGGCCTGGGCGCGGATATCGAAGACAGGATTCGCGCCGCAGGGCTGGCACCCACCGCCCGAGCGGAAGAGATACCGCTGGAAGGGTTTTGTGCCCTGGCGCGCGAGGTGGCGCGGGCCTGACGGCTGCCGCCCCCCTCCCCTATTCGGCGGCTTCCGCAGGGCCGGACGATCCGCCATCGGGCGCATCGCTGCGCGGCTTGCGCGGAACACGCGGCTTTTTCGGGGCAGGAGGCGGGGCTTCCGGTGCAGCGGCGCTTGCGGCCTGCACGGCAGGCTGCGGGGCCGGAACCCGTGCGTCCTGACCCGCCGGGTCAGCGTGCTGTGCCTTCGCCGGCCGCAGGGGCCGCTCGCCGCGCGGCCTGCGGTCTTCGCGGCGGTCCTGGCGCCGGTCCTGGGGCGGGGCGGCCCGCTCGGGGAACGGGCCGCGGTCGCGCCTGTCGGCCTGGTCGCTGCGCGGCGCGGCACCCTGTTCGATGCGCCTAGTTTCGGGTGTTTCCACCAGACCGCTGTCCGAGATGTCGTCGATGAAATCCATCATCGATGCCGACCGGACGGGTCCGGCATCAGCCTGCGGTTCGTCGCGCGGATCGGGCCGGTCATTGCCGAAGCTGCGGTCGCGGGTCTGTGCGGTGCCATGCTGCTGGCCGCTCTGGCCGGCTGCGCCCGGATTGCCCTGCCCGCCCTGATAGGCGGTCTGTCCGGTTTGTCCGCCCGGATGGCCGGCGGTCTGGGCGGTGCCTTGCGCATAATCATGGGGACGGCGCTGATCCTGCTCTGCCGCAAGCTCGCGCTGGGCTTCGGCAAGCATCCGCGTGTAATGCTCGGCGTGCTGCATGAAATTCTCTGCCGCAACCCTGTCGTTGGACAGCTGGGCATCGCGCGCCAGGAACTGGTATTTCTCGATGATCTGCTGGGGCGTGCCGCGCACCTTGCCCTCGGGACCCGAGCTGTCAAAGACGCGGTTGATGATATTGCCGATCGACCGGGGCCGGTTCGACTTTGAGCGCGAACGTGATTTCGATGATCTCATGTTTTCCGTTGTTCCGGATGGGGTCTGGCATTGCCCGAAGCGCCTGTGTCCTGTCGTGCGCATTGCCCGCAGGGGCAAGGTCGACCGATGTCAGGCTTGCGAGAAGGACATATTCATGGGGCGGCCAAGAAACCGACGCCCCGCATCCCTGCGCCCGAATAAACACGCGGCGGCCGGTGTGACAAGGGGTTTCCACCGGACCCGTGTGGAAAAACAGCGTTTTCGGCGCCGATGTGGCGATTTTCCTTCACAACCCGCCGTTACGCCGCGACAGCCGAAACCACGCGGTCCCGTCCATCCATATCCTGCAGCACCGTGACAGCCTGCAATCCCGCACTTTGGCACAGGGCGGCAACCGCATCGCCCTGACTTGCGCCGGTTTCAAGTAGAATACGGCCCGAAGGCAGCAGTACAGACCGGACATCGCGCAGGATGCTGCGGCAGGCATCCAGACCATCGCCCCCCGGCGTCAGCGCAAGCCGGGGTTCCCACAGGCGCACCTCCGGGGAAAGGCCGGGCATTTCGGCCTCGGCGATATAGGGCGGATTGGCCACGACAAGGTCAAAGCGGCCGCTGACGGTGCTGAGCCAGTCCGACTGAACAAAGGTCGCCCGCCCTGCCACCGACAGGGCTGCGGCATTGGCGGCGGCAACGGACAGGGCCTTGCCGGACAGATCGACACCTGTCCCGGTGGCCGCGCCCCGTTCGGCCAGAAGCGTGATCAGGATCGCCCCCGATCCGGTTCCCAGATCAAGCACGCGGCTGAATTCCCCGTCCAGCGCTGCGGCAATCAGTGTTTCGGTTTCAGGGCGGGGGTCCAGCACATCGGGCGTGACGCTGAACCAGCGCCCCCAGAACAGCCGGCCCCCGACGATCTGGCTGACCGGCTGGCGCGACACCCGCGCCAGAACGGCCGCCTCAAAGCGGTCAGCGGCGCTGGCGGATATCGGATCGGCAAGCGCCGGGGTCAGCCGGTCTGGCGGGATACCGGTGGCAAAGGCCAAGAGCAGGCGCAGGTCGCGCGCCGCCCCTTCCACCCCCGCCGCCTGCAGGCGCGGCAGGGCGGCACGCAGCGCCTCGGCACCCGTCATGCCTCCATCCCGGCCAGTTTCGATGCCTGGTCATGGGCGGTCAGGGCATCGATGACTTCGGTCAGATCGCCGGCCATGATCTGCGTCAGGGAATACAGCGTCAGGTTGATGCGGTGGTCTGTCATCCGGCCTTGCGGAAAGTTATAGGTGCGGATGCGTTCGCTGCGGTCGCCCGAGCCGACCTGGGATTTGCGATCCGCAGCACGGGCACTGTCGATGCGGGCGCGTTCCAGATCGAACAGGCGCGCGCGCAGCACCTGCATCGCAATTTCGCGGTTGCGGTGCTGCGATTTTTCCGACGACGTCACGACGATGCCGGTGGGCAAATGCGTGATGCGAACGGCCGAATCCGTGGTGTTGACATGCTGCCCGCCGGCCCCCGATGCGCGCATGGTGTCGATGCGGATGTCTTCGGCGGGAATATCCACGTCGATCTCTTCCGGCTCGGGCAGAACGGCCACGGTGGCGGCAGAGGTGTGGATGCGCCCCTGGGCTTCGGTTTCGGGCACGCGCTGCACCCGGTGAACGCCCGATTCGTACTTCAGGCGCGCAAAGACACCGTCGCCCCGGACATGGGCCGTCACATCGCGGATGCCGCCCAGATCACTTTCCTGCAGGTCCAGAATGTCGAACTGCCAGCCCTGCTGTTCGGCATGGCGCTGGTACATCCGCAACAGATCGGCGGCAAACAGGGCCGCCTCTTCGCCGCCCGTGCCGGGGCGGATTTCCAGGATCGCGGGCCGTGAATCGGCGGCATCCTTGGGCAACAGGGCAAGGCGCAACGCCTGTTCCATCCCGGGGATGCGCGCCTTGAGCTTTGGCAACTCGTCTTCAGCCAGGCTGCGCATGTCGGGATCGGCCAGCAGCGCCTCGCACCCAGCCAGGTCCGCCAGCGCATGGCGATAGGCGCTGATTTGCGCGACCACGGGCCTGAGATCGCTGTATTCGCGGCTGAGTGCCGCAATCTCGGTCGGGGGGGCACCGGCCGAAAGCCTTGCCTCGAGATACTCGAAGCGCTGCGTGATCCGGGCGAGTTTGTCCAGCAAAACCATGCCGCGCGGTGTGGCCCATGCGCCGGGGCCGGTCAAGGGGGTGGGTCAGGCGGCGCTTTCGGCGGGGCGCTGGCCAATAAGGGGGGACCAGACCTGGCGGCGGGGCGGGAACATGATCAGGGTGAACAGCCCGAAAACCACAATGTCCGACAGGGGCCGCAAGACAAGGATCACAACCTGAAAGGTACCATCGGCATTTTCGGCCTGCGGGCCATAATTGATGAGAAGAAAGCCTGCGTTGACCATCAAGTGGCCCAGTGTCGGAAGCCAGATATTGCCGCCGAGCACCGCCCAGACGCCAAAGATGCCGCCGATCACAATCGCCGAGGGCAAGTGAAACACCAGCTTCCACAGCCAGCCATGTTCCGCCGCGTTCCCATCAAGAAAGTAGCCGGGAACGTGCAGCAAACCGAACAGCACTGCCGAAACGGCCACGGCAACCACCGGGCGGACCCAGACCCGCGCCGCGCCCTGCAGCATGTAGCCGCGCGACAGCACCTCTTCCGCCAGAACCTGGGCCCCATAGGCCGCGAACAGGAACAGGGCAAGGCGCGCGACGACCGGATCGGTGAAGATCGCCCCCGGCCTGGCTTCGCCGCCGCTGGCCAGAACGGTGATCAGGCCATGTGCGGCAAGTCCGGCCAGCACGGCCAGAATCATCTGGCGCCCCTTGGGCCAAGGCCCCAGAACACTGCGCATCGGCCTTCCATGCAGCAGCCGCGTGGCGATCAGGATCGTGGCGACAGGAAAAAGATAGCCGAAAAGGTGCAGCCCCGGCCAGGCATCGAACACCGCTGCAGGCAACATATCAATAAGCGCCAGCCCGGCAAACAACGCGGCGACGGCGGCCGCCGCCCCGAAAACATAAAGCAGGGGTGACCCCCTGTCGGCCCGACCGGCGTACAGGAATTGATCCTTGGTCTGCTGATCGGTCATTGATGCATCCGCAACCGGTTATCCCCGCGCAACCAAATATACCGGCAAAGCCCGTGCCACCGCCACATCTTAAATCAGCGGGTCAGGTTAAATCAGCGTGTCAGGCGCGCAACCCAGTCCTCGACCCGGGCGCGGTTCACACCGAAATCGCTTTCCCCGAAGCGGGACCGGGCAAAGATCAGCACCTGTGACCCGGTCGCGGTGGGCAGGATGCGAACCGAAGTATAGTCAGGAAAGCCCATGGCGGCAGAGCGGGTCAGATAGGTGACGAAATCACCCTGCCCCGCCAGCCGGGTGGTGCGTGGTGTGGCCAGGGCGACGGCATCCAGCCGGGCCGCAGCCTGATCCGGCGGCAGGGGCACCTCGAGCGGTTCGGCGTCTCCGCCTGCGGCCAGAAGATAGCTGTTCTCCGCCCCGCGATCCGTCACCGTTGCGGGGTCAACATGCCAGACCGCCGGGTCTGACGGCACCAGCCGCACCCAGGCACTGTACCCGAGCAGCGCCAGAACGCCAAGGCCAAGGACCAGCTTCGCCAGCTTCTTCATGCGCGTTGTCCTTTCTTCATGTGCGCCGTGCCTTTGCCCAGGCGAACAGCGCGATCAGGTCATAGGCCACATGCGCCCCTGCAACGGCAGTGGCCCCGGCCGTGTCATAGGGGGGCGACACCTCGACGATATCGCCGCCCACCATATGGATGCCGGCCAGATCGCGCAGCATCGCCGCCGCCTGCCAGCTGGCCAGCCCGCCCCAGACCGGCGTGCCGGTGCCCGGCGCAAAGGCGGGGTCCAGGGTGTCGATGTCGAAGGTCAGATAGACCGGCCCGTCACCGACGATGGTCCGCGCCCTGGCCACGGCGGCGGCAGCCCCCTTTTCATGCACCTCGCGCGCATCAATCACCGACACGCCAAGATAATCATCGGTATGGGTGCGGATGCCGATCTGGACCGACCGTTTCGGATCGACAAGGCCCGATTTCACCGCCTTGTACATCATCGTGCCATGGTCGATGCGGCTGTCATCGTCATCCTGCCAAAGGTCGGAATGGGCATCGAAATGGATCACGCCCATCGGCCCGTATTTTTCGGCATAGGCGCGCAGGATCGGATAGGTGATGTAGTGATCCCCCCCCAGCGTTACCGTCCCCGCCCCGGCTGCCAGAATGGTGCGGATATGGGCCGTCAGCGCACCGGGAAAATCGCTGACCCTGGCATAATCAAAGGCCAGATCGCCATAATCGATCACGCCGATGTCTTCCAGCGGATCAAACCCCCAGCCGAAGGGCGGATCAAAGGGCAGCAGGGCCGAAGCCTCGCGGATGGCGCGGGGGCCAAAGCGGGTTCCGCTGCGATGGGTGACGGCCTGATCGAAGGGCACGCCGGTGACGGCCAGATCAACACCCGTCAGATCCTTGGTATAGGTCCGCCGCAGGAAGCTTGTGGCACCGCCGAAGGCATTCTCAAAGGCATAGCCGCGCAGCCCCTTGCGGGTAAAGGCGCTGTCCACTTCGTTTTTCGCGTCTTCCAGTCCCATCAGCCGATCCTGATGCCATCCCCGACGAAGCTGTTGGCAACCTGCATGATCGCCCGGCCCAGCACCCCAAAGGCATAGTCGACGTCCTCTTCGGTGATTACAAGGGGGGCGACATCACATTAAGGTGCCGGATCGGGCGCACCATCAGGCCCATCGCCGTGCAGGCATCGGAAATCCGCTTGCCGACAGCCAGATCGCCGGGCAGCCGCGCCTTCGTGGCCTTGCTGCCGATGTTTTCCACGCAGATCATCAGCTTGCTGCCCCGCACCGGGCCGGCACTCGGCAGGGGTTCCCGGTCAGCCAGGCGCTGCCCGAACCGGGCACCGACGCGGGCGGCATTGCCCGGCAGGTCTTCGCCTTTGATGATCTTGGTGTTCCTGAGGGCTGCGGCACAGGCCACGGGATGCCCCGGACAGGTGCAGAAGGCCGCCTCATCCATGCCGTCGGGCGCGCGGCAGGGATCGGGCAGGCTGGGGTGATAGATGCCGTCGGTCTTTTGGCGCAACGGCTCCACCCGGTCGCCGGGGCGCTTGCCGATGCGTTGCGAGAGGCAAGTGGGGCCGTGATGGCTGTGATCGCGGGCAACAAGGCCCATCCTGGCCGGGCGGCCCAAGCAGCCTTGATCCTGCTGCACCATCCGCGCCGCCGTATCGATGGCGGTGGACCCGCCGGAGGTGGAATGCACGCGGTTCAGATCACAGGGGGCAAGGCTGGCCAGCCTGGCCGAAAGCCGGGCGGCGGGATCGTTGGTCAGGTCGACGAAGGTGTTGGAAAAGGCCAGCCATTCGGCCTGCGCCGCAATCGCCTGCGCCATTTCCGGGCGGCCGGGGCCGATGTTGCTACACCGCAGCCCGCCGACCGCGCCGAAATACCCTTGCCCCCTGGCAACCCACAGCGGGGCACCTTGCCCGCGCGCGATCACCAGCGCGCCCTGATCCCCGAATGGCCCAAAGCTGGTCCAGGGATGCAGGCTGCGGGCGCGATCCGTCTCCCAGGCTGACCGGGCGGCAGGGTTCGGGGCGGTCATCGGACATTCTTCGGTTGCTTCGGGCAGGCCAGTGCAGCAACTTGATCCAACAGCGCCAGCCCCCGCGAGGTTGCGATGCCGCGCATCGTCCTGCCCGCCCTTGTCTATGTTGCTGCCGTCTTTGCCATGGCTTTCGCGCTGGGCACGCTGCGGGTGCTTCTGGTGGCACCGCGTCTGGGCGAGCTTGCCGCCGTGGCGCTGGAAGTGCCGGTTGTGCTGTGCCTGTCCTGGCTTGTGGCCGGCCGGGTCCTGCGGCGCTGGCCCCTGACAGGCCGGGGGCAGCGGCTGGCGATGGGTGGGCTGGCCTTTGTCTGTCTGATGGCGCTGGAACTGATCGTGGCGACCGGCCTTCTCGGGCGCCCGCTGGACGGGGTGCTTGCCGCCATGGCCACCCTGCCCGGCCTTGTCGGGCTGGCCGGGCAGATCGGGTTTGCCCTGGTTCCCGCGTTGCGCGGTCAGGTCAGGGGCTGAGCACGCTCCACCAGCCGCGCGAAAAAGCTGGCCCCGATCGGGGCTGCCTCATCATTGAAGTCAAAGGCGGGGTGATGCAGGCCGGCCCCCGGCCCGGTCCCCAGGAACAGATAGGCCCCCGGACGTGCTTCCAGCATATAGGCGAAATCCTCGGACCCCATCTCGCGGTCGGCGCGGTCATCGACCCCGTCCGCCCCGGCAATTTCGCGCGCCACTTCGGCAGCGAATCCGGTCTGGGCCGGATGGTTGACGGTGGGGGGATAGCCGATGTCGTAATCGATGCGCACCTCAACCCCATAGGCCGCCGCGTGCCCTTCGACGATCCCGAAGAACCGGCGCTGCACCATTTCGCGCACCTCCGGCGAAAAGGTGCGGATCGTGGCGCAGAACCAGCCCTCCTCGGGGATGATGTTCGAGGCTGATCCGGCGTGAATCTGCGTGACCGACAGCACCAAATCGTCCAGCGTGTGCAGGTTGCGGCTGATGATCGTCTGCAGGGCGGAGACCATGCCGACGATGGCCACAACCGGATCAACCGTTTCATGCGGCGTTGCCCCGTGCCCGCCGCGCCCGGTGACGTACACATAAGCGGTATCGACGGCGGCCATATAGGGCCCCGGGGTGGTCAGGAACGTGCCGAAGGGCAGGTTCGGCGCATTGTGAATGCCGTAAACCTGCGCCACATCGAAACGGTCCATCACCCCTTCCTGCACCATGATCTGGCCGCCGCCGCCATCTTCTTCGGCAGGCTGGAACAACAGGGCCACGCGCCCGGCAAAGCGGCGCGTTTCGCACAGGTATTTCGCAGCCCCCAGCAGCATCGTCACATGGCCGTCATGACCGCAGGCATGCATCCTGCCGGGCACGGCCGAACTGTGGTCGGCACCGGTGATCTCTGCGATCGGCAGGGCATCCATGTCGGCGCGCAGGCCGATGGTGGGACCCGGCCCCTGCCCGTTGATGATCGCCACGATTCCGGACGTGGCGATACCTTCGTGAATCTCGTCGACGCCAAAGTCGCGCAGGCGGTCGGCGATGAAGGCGGCCGTTGTGTGGCAGTCGAAGGCCAGTTCGGGGTGACGGTGCAGATGGCGCCGCCACGCCGTCATGTCTGCGGAATAATCGGCGATACGGTTCAGGACGGGCATTGTGGACTCCGGGCCGGTGTCTCGGCTATGCCCTGACATGACCGGAAAACCGCAGGCCCGCAATGCCCCACGCACCCCTTGACCCTGCGGCCAGTGCCGCGCTGATTGCCGATCCTTCGGGCGGCCTGCCCCGATTGCTGGAAATCATGCGCCGCCTGCGCGACCGTGACAGCGGCTGTCCCTGGGATATTGAACAGACCTTTGCCACCATCGCGCCCTATACGGTGGAAGAGGCGCATGAAGTGGCCGATGTCATCGCGCGGGCCGCCTGGGATGAGCTGCCCGGTGAGCTGGGCGACCTGCTGTTCCAGACGGTCTATCACGCACAACTGGCGGACGAGGCCGGTCTGTTCGACTTTGACGCGGTCGTGGCGGCAATCTCGGACAAGATGATCCTGCGTCATCCGCATGTCTTCGGCGATGACAGCCGCGACAAGACCGCCCGGCAGCAGACGGCGGACTGGGACCGCGCCAAGGCGGCCGAGCGCGGCTCTGCACGGGTGCTGGACGGTGTGGCCCTGGGCCTGCCCGGCCTGACGCGCGCGGTGAAACTGCAAAGGCGTGCAGCCCGCGTCGGCTTTGACTGGCCGTCGACGGACGAGGTTCTGGACAAGCTGCTTGAGGAAACCCGCGAACTGACCGAAGCACGCAACACCCAAAGCGCCGCCGCGGTCGAGGAAGAATTCGGCGATCTGCTGTTTGTCATGGCCAATCTGGCCCGCCACTGGGAGGTGGACCCAGAGGCAGCCCTGCGCGCGGCAAATGCCAAGTTCGAACGCCGGTTCCGCAAGATCGAAGACTGGCTTGCCGGGGATGGCCGCCACCCCGCCGACAGCACGCTGGCGGAAATGGACGCGCTGTGGGACCGCGCCAGGGCCGAGGACAAGGCTGCACGGAAATAGTTCCTGACAACTTCAGTCACCTATTGACGGGCCGGGCAGGATTGAGTCTATGGAAGGCATAATTGCCGACAAAAGGACTCAACAATGAAGGCCCGTCTTTCCGCCCTTGCCCTTGCGCTGTCCAGCGCTGTGGTTCCCGCCCTGGCGCAGGAGGTGAATGTCTATTCCCACCGCCAGCCGGAACTGATCCAGCCCCTGATCGATGCCTTCACCGCCGCGTCGGGGATCACGGTGAACATCGCCTTTGTCGACAAGGGCATGGTCGAGCGGCTTGTGGCTGAAGGCAACCGGTCGCCCGCCGATCTGGTCCTGACCGTGGACATCGCGCGCCTGGCAGAGGTGGTGAACGCGGGAGTGACCCAGCCTGTAGACTCGCCCGTGTTGCAGGCCAACATCCCCGCCCAGTACCGTGACCCCGGCAACCAGTGGTTCGGCCTGACCAGCCGTGCCCGCATCATCTATGCCTCCAAAGACCGCGTGGCCGAGGGCGAGGTCACCACCTATGAGGATCTGGCCGACCCGAAATGGAAGGGGCGCATCTGCAGCCGGTCAGGCACGCATGACTACAACCTGGCGCTGCTGGGTGCCATCATCGCCCATGACGGCGCGCCTGCGGCCAAGGCCTGGGCCGAAGGGCTCCGGGCCAATCTGGCACGCAAGCCCGCCGGTGGCGACCGCGATCAGGTCAAGGCGATCTGGGCAGGTGAATGCGACATCGCGCTGGGAAACACCTATTACATGGGGCAGATGCTGGCCGATCCGGAACAGGCCGAATGGGCCAATGCCGTGCGCATCGTCTTTCCGGCCTTCGCAGAGGGTGGCACGCATATGAACATCTCGGGCGTGGCCATGACCAGGGCCGCCCCGAACCGTGACGCAGCGCTGAAACTGATGGAATTCCTGTCCTCGGACGAGGCGCAGAGGATCTATGCCGGAACCAACCACGAATTTCCCGTAAAGCCGGGGGTGCCGGTTTCGGCGCTGGTGGCAAGCTGGGGGCCGTTCACGCCCGATTCGCTGCCCCTGACCGAGATCGCGGCCCAACGCCCCGTGGCGCTGAAAATCATGGAAGAGATCAACTTCGACGGCTGATCCAGCGCGCCGGGGCATCACCCCGGCGCGTTCCGGTGATGGACAAGCCGCCGCCCTTCGGCTTTTCTGCACCTGGCAGCGGCGAAGGACGAAGAGCATGGCACGACAGATCATCATCGATACCGATCCGGGGCAGGATGATGCCGTGGCGATCCTGCTGGCACTGGCCAGCCCCGAGGATCTGACGGTGCTGGGCCTGACCGCCGTGGCCGGAAACGTGCCGCTGCCACTGACCCAGAAGAACACGCGGATCGTCTGCGAACTGGCCGGAAAGCCGCAGATGCGTGTCTTTGCGGGTTGCGATGCGCCCTTGCAGCGCAAACTGGTGACGGCAGAGCATGTGCATGGCAAGACCGGGCTGGACGGCCCGCAGATGGATGATCCGGTGATGCCGCTGCAACCGCAGCACGCCGTGGATTTCATCATCGACACGCTGCGCCGCGCGCCCTCCGGCACCGTTACGCTGTGCCCGCTTGGCCCGCTGACCAATATCGCCACGGCCTTTCTGAAAGCCCCCGACATCATTGCCCGTGTGCAGCAGGTTGTGTTGATGGGCGGGGCCTATTTCGAGGTCGGCAACATCACCCCCTCGGCCGAGTTCAACATCTTTGTCGATCCCGAAGCGGCTGCGGTTGTGTTCAAATCCGGTGTGCCGCTGGTGGTTCTGCCGCTGGACGTGACCCACAAGGCGCTGACCAGTACCGCGCGCATCGCCGCCTTTCGCAACATGGGCACGCGGGTGGGCACAATGGTTGCGGAATGGACCGATTTCTTCGAGCGCTTCGATGTGCAGAAATACGGCAGCCAGGGCGCGCCGCTGCATGACCCCTGCGTGATCGCCTATCTGCTGCGGCCCGAACTGTTCTCGGGGCGGTTCATCAATGTCGAGATCGAAACGACAGGCGAGTTCACGCTGGGGATGACCGTTGCCGACTGGTGGGGCGTGTCGGGCCGCACGGCGAACGCGCTGTTCATCGGGCATGTCGACGAGGTGGGGTTCTTTGATCTGCTGACCGAACGCATCTCGCGGCTGTAGCGCAGCCGCGCCGGGACCGGCCGCATCACAGATCGCGGTAGCGCGATTCCTGCCGGGCGGTCCAGCGCACAGCGATGCGGTAGCCGGCCTTGGTCTGGCGTTCCGCCTGCACCACGCCCGCCTCATGCAGCCAGGCCCGGCGCCGGCCATCCTCGAACCCAAGGCGCAGCTCGCGGTCCGACTTTTCTTCCCCGAAGGCAGCGGATACCGCCTCCAGCAGGCGCGGCAGACCTTCGCCGGTCAGCGCCGACAGGGGAAAAACGGTGGTGCTGCGCGCGGCCTGAACGGCCAGCGCCGCGCGGGCGGCAGGATCGACCAGATCCAGCTTGTTCCACACCTCCAGCAGCGGGGTCCCGGCCCTGACGCCCAGGCTGGTCAGGATGTCGGCCACATCGGCGGCCTGCTGTTCCGTCTCGGGGTGAGAGATGTCGCGCACATGCAGGATCAGATCCGCCTCCAGCACCTCTTCCAGGGTGGCGCGGAAGGCGGCGACAAGCTGCGTCGGCAGATCGGAAATGAACCCCACCGTGTCCGACAGGATGACGCGCCGCCCCGAGGGCAGTTCCACCCCGCGCATCGTCGGGTCCAGCGTGGCAAACAGCATGTCCTGGGCCAGAACTTCTGCCCCGGTCATGCGGTTGAACAGGGTCGATTTGCCCGCGTTGGTATAGCCGACCAGCGCCACCACCGGAAACGGCACCTTGCGGCGCGCGGCGCGGTGCAACTCGCGGGTTTTCACCACACGGTCCAGCTGGCGCCTGATCCGGATCACCTGATCATCGATCGCGCGCCGGTCTGATTCGATCTGGGTCTCGCCGGGGCCGCCGACAAAGCCGAAGCCGCCGCGCTGCCGTTCCAGGTGGGTCCAGGCGCGCACAAGGCGGGTGCGCTGATAGCTCAGCGCGGCAAGTTCCACCTGCAACACGCCTTCGCGGGTCCGGGCACGGTCGGCAAAGATTTCCAGGATCAGCCCGGTCCGGTCCAGAAGCTTGACGCCCCATTCCTTTTCCAGGTTGCGCTGCTGCACCGGGCTGACCGGGCCGTCCACCAGGACAAGTCCAACCTCCAGCCCGGCCAGTCTGGCCTTCAGCGCGGCAACCTTGCCGGTTCCGAACAGCAGCCCCGGATGCGGCCGGTCAAGGCGAACAACCTCGGCCCCCGTCACCTCCATGTCCGGAAGGGCGGCGGCCAGCGATACGGCTTCGGCCAGCCCCAGTTCGGGCGGGCGCCGCGCCTTGCCGGACCGCGTGTCGGGATGCAGCACATAGGCACGCATCGGCACCGACCGCCTCTCGCGCGGATCGCGGCCAGGGGTGCGGAGATCATCGCCGTCGTCGTCTTCGGGAAGATCAGAGATCAGTCTTCACCTTCATAAAGGTTGATCGGCGCGCCCGGCATGATGGTCGAGATCGCATGCTTGTAGACCAGCTGCGATTGCCCGTCCCTGCGCAGCAGCACGCAGAAATTGTCGAACCAGGTGATGACGCCCTGCAGCTTCACACCGTTGATCAGGAAGATCGTCACCGGAACCTTGGCCTTCCGGACATGGTTGAGAAACGCGTCCTGCAAATTCTGTTTATCGGCAGCCATCGGATTTTTACCCTTGTTCTCTGGCATCTTCTTGTTTGTTCTTCGTGCCGCCCCCTCGGGCCGGTGCCGGACGGGGAATGGATGAAGTATGATGCGGGACAGGCCAGGATACCAGACCCAAAACAGGATATTTTCCCGTTCCGGTCAGCGCCGCCAGCTTTCAGGGGTCAAAAGGGCCAGAATTGCCAGGGTTTCCAGACGGCCAAGAACCATGGCGGCAGCCACCACGATCTTCGCGGCAGGGCCAAGACTGTTGTAG
The DNA here is from genome assembly GCA_020250125.1 of Rhodobacter sp. Taxonomy (GTDB): domain Bacteria; phylum Pseudomonadota; class Alphaproteobacteria; order Rhodobacterales; family Rhodobacteraceae; genus Aliitabrizicola. The sequence continues at coordinate 72,450 of JADCEL010000061.1, read as the reverse complement.
GACAAAGGCACCTCGGCGGCGACCGTAACCAGGGGGCCGGTCGTGGACAGGGCGGCGACGGCAAAGATCATGGCAGGTTCAAATTCCAGACCGGTCAGCGTCAGCGCCGCCATGACGATGGCAATCGAAATGGCAAAAAGCATGAAGAAGATCCAGGCGACATAGGCCCCCTCGCCGCGCAGACGCCGCGCCACCGCCCCGTCACCGCCGACGGAATTCGGATGGATCAGCAGTTCCACCTCGCGCTGCCCAAGCCTGTACAGGGCATAGACCCGCAGCAGCTTGACCCCGCCCGCAGTTGTGGCCACCCCGCCGCCGATCAGCGCAAGGCCCAGCAGGATCAGGCCGGACGACCCCGGCCCGGCCCAGTTGCGCGAGGCCCCCCAGTCCTGCGAGACAAAGCCCGTCGTGGTCAGGAAGGACAGCGTGGTGAAGACCGATCCCCACAGCGCCTGTGCCCCGTGCAGGGCGCTGGCAAGGGTGCCCTTTTCGTAGGGCCCCGTCCAATGCTGCAGGAACTGCACAAGCGGCAGCACCGCAAGGCAGATGACCGCCATCCTGACTTCCGGGTCCCGGTGGATGGGAACCACGGTGGATGACATGATATTGCCGTAAAAGGCCCGCCGGCTGATCGCAAAGAACAGGAAGACAAAGATCATCGCCTCGCCCATCCCGCCCGAGGGGCTTTGCGCAACGCCGGTTCCCGGCGAAATGCCGCTGGTCGACAGTGTCGACATCGCATGGCACAGGGCCACAAGGCCGCCGTCCCCCGCTGTCAGAAGCAGGACCCACAACACCAGGGTCAGGCCCCCGTAGACCGGAAAGATCGCAAGGGCATAGCGCGTGATCCGTTCGGACGGATCGGCAATCCGGGTGATCTGCGACGTGCCATAGGTGCTGCGGCCCACCGCGCCGCCGGAAATCACCTCGAACCCGCCCAGGTTCAGCGGTGCCAGAATGGCCACCGCCGACAGCAGCACGAAAAACCCGCCCAGCCATCCCACCAGTGCCCGCCACAGATGCATCGATGCGGGCAGCCGCGCGGGATCATCATAAAGCGTGGCCCCCGTGGTGGTGAACGCGGACACCATTTCAAACCAGGCATTCAGGAAGGTGGCGTCGCGCAGCGCCTGGTGGAACGGTATGGCCAGCAGGACCGGCAGCACAAGATAGGCCGCCACCAGGGCCGTCAGATGGCTGCGCGCGGCGTTGCGCGGATGAAAGTTCGCCGTGGCAATGCCGATCATCGCCGTCAGCATCAAAAGCAGCACCGCCCCGTAGAAGAAGGACCGCGCGACATGAAGGTCGCGCAGCGTCAGGGCATGGGCAGCGGGCAGCAGCATGGCCAGCGCGCCGATCCCCATCAGGATCACCAGAAACGGCAGATCAAGGATGCGCCGCATCGCGGTGCCGTCAGAAAAAGTCGATGGAGACCTGCAACAGGCGCTCCACTTCCGGCACGTCTTTTGCCATGGCAAACAGGGCCACCACATCGCCTTCGGTGATGCGCAGCGATCCGGTGGGCTTGAGCACCGCCTCGCCCCGCAGCACGGCCCCGACCAGCACACCTTCGGGAAACTCGATGTCGCGGATCGGCCGGCCGGCCAGCGGCGAGGTCGACAGAACCTGCGCCTCGATCACCTCGGCTTCGGCATCGCCGATGGAGTAGATGGCCCGCACCTTGCCATGGCGCACATGCCGCAGAATCGACGACACCGTGGTTGCGCGCGGGTTGATGTAGGCGTCAATGTCCAGCGGCCCCATCAGCGGCACCAGGGTGGGGTCGTTGACCAGGGCAATCGCCATCGGACAGCCCGCCGATTTCGCCCGCACCGCAACCAGCATGTTGGTCTTGTCGTCATCGGTCACCACAAGCACGGCATCGGCGCGGTCGATGTTCGCTTCCATCAGGATGTCGATATCCATGCCGTCACCGTTCAGCACGATGGTGCGTTGCAGCGTGTCGGCGGCGCGTTCCGCGCATTGCCGGTCCAGTTCGATGATCTTGACACGCACCCGGTCGGTGCGCGTTTCCAGCGCATGGGCCACCGCAAGGCCGACGTTGCCCCCGCCGACAATCACGATCCTTTCCTGCTTTTTATTTGTCTTGCCAAATATTTCCAGCGTTCTGTTCACGTCTTCGGTATGGCTGAAGACATAGATCTGATCTTCGGCGAACAGCTGATCCTCGGGGTCGGGCGCAAACAGGCGGTCCTCGCGGCGGATGCCCACGACAATGGCGCGCAGGGTCGAAAACAGGTCAGACAGCTGACGCAGGGGCGTGTTGAGCACCGGGCATTCCTCGTCCAGCGCGATGCCCAGAAGCTGGGCCTTGCCCCCCATGAAACTTTCCGTGTCAAAGGCGGCAGGGGCTGCCAGCCGTTGCAGCGCCGCTTCGGCCACTTCGCGTTCCGGGCTGATCACCACATCGATGGGCAGGTTCTTTGTGCTGAAAAGATCGCCGTAGATCGCGTCAAGATAGCTTTGCGCACGCAGCCGGGCGATCTTGCGCGGGATCGAGAACACCGAATGGGCCACCTGACAGGTGACCATGTTCACCTCGTCGGAATGGGTTGCGGCAATGATCATGTCGGCATCGCGCGCGCCCGCCCGTTCCAGCACATCGGGGTAAGAGGCGAAACCGGCAACCCCCTGCACATCCAGGGTGTCGGTGGCGCGGCGCACCAGATCTGCATTGCTGTCGACCACCGTCACGTCGTTCTTTTCGCCCGACAGATGGCGCGCGATCTGCCAGCCGACCTGCCCCGCACCGCAGATGATCACCTTCATGCCGCATCCCTTTCAGGCCGTGACCCGTCCCATGGCAGAAGCGCCCTGCACGGTCAATCTTGCGCGCTGTCAGTCTTCAAGGGCCTCTTCCTCTTCATCCTCCAGATGCGCCACGCGGGCACCGGCCTTTGATGTTGTCACAACACCCAGCGACTTCAGCTTGCGGTGCAGGGCAGATCGTTCCATGCCCACAAAGCTGGCCGTCCGGCTGATGTTCCCGCCAAAGCGGTTGATCTGGGTCAGCAGATACTCACGCTCGAACAACTCGCGCGCCTCGCGCAGCGGCAGGGTGGCCAAGGCGCCGCCCAGCAACATCCGACCGTCCGATTCGACCGTCTCTTCCCGGCCCGGCAGTTCCCTGGCCTCGATCGCGCCATTGCTTTCGCCAAGAATCAGAACGCGTTCCATCACGTTGCGCAACTGGCGCACGTTGCCGGGCCACTGCATGGTCTGCAACATGGCCTCGGCTTCCGGTGTCAGTTCGCGTGCGGGCAGGCCCTGGGTGCGGTGAAACATCGACACGAAATGCCGGGCCAGTTCGGGAATATCCTCGCGGCGGTCCTCCAGCGCGGGCACAGCGATGGGCACGACGTTCAGACGGTCGTACAATTCCTGCCGGAACCTGCCCTGGGCGATGTCCTGTTTCAGATCGCGCGTGGTCGAGGAGATGACGCGCAGGTCCACCCGGACCTTGTCGGTTCCGCCAGAGCGTGAAAACTGCTGTTCCACCAGAACGCGCAGAATCTTCGACTGTGTTCCCACGGGCATTTCGGCCACCTCGTCGAAATAGACCACGCCGCCATGCGCCTGTTCCAGAAGCCCCTGTTCAATGCCGCGCTCGGCACTTTCGCGGCCGAACAGAACCTCTTCCATGCGCTCGGGCTCGATCGTGGCGGAAGAGACAGAGACAAAGGCGGCCGCCGCCCGGTTGGACTGGGCATGGATGAAGCGTGCCGCCAGTTCCTTGCCGCATCCGGCCGGTCCGGTCAGCATCACCCGGCCGTTCGATTTCGCCACTTTCTCAAGCTGTGTCTTCAACCCTTTGAAGGCCGTTGAATTTCCCAGCATCTCGGCCGCGGTGACTTCGCGGCGGCGCAGATCGCTGTTTTCGCGGCGCAGGCGCGACGTTTCCATCGCCCGCGACACCACCACCATCAGCTGGTCGATGTTGAACGGCTTTTCGATGAAATCATAGGCACCCTGCCGGATCGCGGCCACCGCAATCTCGATGTTGCCGTGCCCCGAGATGATCACCACCGGCACATCAGGGTTGGACCGTTTCACCGTCTTGAGAATGTCGATCCCGTCCATGCGGCTGTCCTTCAGCCAGATGTCCAGAATCATCAGTGCGGGCGCTTCGGCGTTGATTTCGGCCATGCAGCTGTCGGAATTGCCTGCAAGGCGCACCGTATAGCCTTCATCCCGCAGGATATCCCCGATCAGCTCGCGGATGTCGCGTTCATCGTCAACGATCAGAATACTGCTCATGTTTCCGTCCCTTTGGCCTTAGCGGGCCGCATTCCGTGCCCCGCGGTCCCGCGCCGGGCGCGGGCTGCGGGGCAGTCTGATTTCGGCCATTGCCCCCGCATGGGACTGGCCGCCGAACATCTCTGCATCCTGAAGGGTCAGGGTGCCGCCATGTTCCTCGATGATCTTCCTGACAATGGGCAGACCCAGGCCGGTTCCCTTTGCCCGCGTCGTCACATAAGGCTCGAACAGGCGCGCGCGGTCTTCGGGCAGGCCCACGCCATTGTCGGCAACCTGGATCGAAACGGCGTCAGGCCCGACCCGAAGCGTGACCCGGATTTCGGGCACAAGATCATCCGGCGCACCTTTTTCCTTCAGGCTTTCAATGGCTTCCCCTGCGTTCTTGATAAGGTTTGTCAAGGCCTGGGAGATCATCGTCGCATCCACGTCCATCAGCACGGGATCGTCGGGCAGATCGGCGCGAATCCGCACATCGGGCTGTCCGGATTCCTGCAGCACAACCGCGTCGCGCAGGATGGCAACCAGGTCTTCCTCGCGGCGGTCCGGTTCAGGCATGCGGGCAAACTTCGAAAACTCGTCGACGATCCGCCGCAGATCGTTGGTCTGCCGCACGATCACATCCGTGTACTGGTCAAGATCGGCGGCAGCGGTATCCCCGACCAGCGGGCGGAACTTGCGCCTGATGCGTTCGGCCGAAAGCTGAATCGGCGTCAGCGGGTTCTTGATTTCATGGGCGATGCGCCGCGCCACATCGCCCCAGGCCGCCATCCGCTGCGCGCTGACCAGATCGGTCACGTCATCAAAGGCCACGACATAGCCCTCGGGCGCGCCCTGTTCATTGCGCCGGACGGTCATGCGCACCAGCAGGCTTTCCAGCTTGCCGCGCCGCGACAGGCGCAGTTCTTCCTGCACCGCCCCGCCGTCGTTTTCGCGCAGCCGGGCGAACAGGGCCGAGAATTCGGGAACCGCCATTTGCAGCGACAGATCGGTGTTGACGGCAGAAAGCTCCAGCAGCCGGGTCGCCGCAGGGTTGATGAAATCCACCCGCCCGCCCGCATCGAGGCCGATGACACCTGCGGTGACGTTTGACAGCACCGAATCAAACAGGCGGCGGCGGGTTTCCGTCTGGTTGTGGCCGTCCACAAGGGCTTCGCGCTGGCCCTTGAGCTGGCGCGTCATCTGGTTGAACAGCCGGCCCAGCATTGCAATTTCGTCATCGCCGTCTTCTTCGGGCACCTGCACGTCAAGATCACCGCCACCGACGCGCTGCGCGGCCCCCGCAAGCCTGCCGACCGGGCGCGACAGCCGTTCTGCAAACCACAGCCCCAGCCAGACTGCCGCCAGAATGAGGATGATCGCAAACCCGAGGTACAGCAGGCCGAACTCGAACAAAAGCCGCCCGCGTTCGGATTCAAGCTGATGATACAGCCGGACGGTTTCCCGCGTTTCATCCAGCAGGCCAAGAAGCGAGCCGTCGACCGTTCTGGTAACCTGCAACAGCCGGTCCGCAAAGGCGTCCAGCCGGACAAGCGCGCGGAATTCGTTGGTCTTCCAGTCTTCGATGATGACGGTTTCGCCCTGATTCGCCGCGGCAATCTGCTCGGCCGTCGGGGGCTCGAAATCGAAAAGGTAGGAATTGTCGCCCCGCGCCCTGATGCCGCCCTGGCCGTCAATCACATAGGCCTCGCGCAGGCCGCGCTGGATCTGGGCCTGGGCATTGGTCAGAAGCAGCCGCAGGTCCCCGTCCCTGATCATGATGTTGGCTTGCCGCTGCTGGTTCAGAAAGGTCGCAAGGGCTTCGGCATCCTGTGTCAGATCGCGCTGGTGTTCATTGCGGTAGGCCTCGGCCGCGCGCAGGGATGATCCGACCACCTCGCGGACGCGCTGCGAAAACCACCCCTCCAGGCCGACGTTCACCGTCAGCACGGCAAAGATCGCAACCAGAACCGTGGGCATCAAAGCGATTAAGGCAAAGACGCCGGTCAGCCGCAGATGCAGGCGCGATCCCGCAGACCGGGCGCGCCGGGCAGCAGTCATCCTGGCAACGCGGGCCAGCACAAGCGTTGCCACGACAAGGATGTAGACAAGATCGGCCAGCAGCACGAGCCGAAGCGCCGGCGAGTTCGCCGTCTGGTTCAGCGGACCCAGCGTCAGGAAGGTGGCGATCGCCAGTGCAGGCCCCAGAACCACCAGTCCAAGCGTTGCCCAGGTCTGAACGCGGCGGCGCTTGCGAAGCCGGTTCAGCCGGAGCCAGGTGTTGCCTTGCGCCACACGCTCCAATCGCACATGCCCTTTATCCGGGATCGCCGCGCGACCCACCCGCCATATCTTGTGGCTTTGGATCGGTTCACGCCGACCTGCCACTTTTCTGTGGCGGTTTTACATCAGCTTGCGGCGGCGAGTCACGCGAATATCAAGGTCTGTGATCTTCTTGCGCAGGGTATTGCGGTTGATGCCCAGCAGGTCGGCGCATTTCGCCTGATTGCCGGCGGTTGCATCCAGGGCAATCTCGATCAGCGGCAGTTCCACCTCGCGCAGGATGCGCTGATAGACACCGGCCGGCGGCAGGGCACCGCCGTGCAGATCAAAATAGCGTTTCAGGTGTCTGGCGACACTGGCCGACAGCTTTTCGCCTTCACCGCCGCCCTTCAGCGGTTCCATCGCAGGCTGGTTGCCCAGCACGGCTTCCACCTCGGGCCGGGTGATCTCGGCCTCGGCCGAGGTGACCATCAGGCGGCGCAGCGTGTTTTCCAGTTGCCGCACATTGCCGGGCCAGGAATAGGCGCGCACCAGATCGCGGGCATCCGGGGCAAGGCGGCGCAGGCCGGCAAGGTCGCGCTCGCCCCTCGCCAGAAAGCTGTCGGCCAGAAGAGGGATGTCATCCACCCGTTCGCGCAGGGCCGGCACATGCAGCGTGACACCGCCCAGACGATAGAACAGATCCTGCCGGAACGCGCCTGCGTCCATCCGTGCCGACAGATCGGCCTGAGAGGTTGCCATGATGCGCGGGGCCTTGTCGCCCGGAATATCCAGCATCCGCACGATCCGCGCCTGTGCGTCATCGTCATAATCGGCCACCTCATCGAACACCAGACTGCCGCCGCGCACCCGCGACAGCAGGGTCACCGGGCCGTCCACCCCGGCAAGGTCGCTGGCCTGGACCACGACGAAGGGCAAGGTGCGCCGGTCGGAAAAATCGTGGATCGCCCGCGCGATCAGCGATTTTCCGGTTCCTGATTCGCCGGTGATCAGCACCGCAAGGTCGGTGTTCATCACCCGCGCAACCAGCCGGTACAGCGCCTGCATCGCCGGGGTGCGCCCCACCAGCGGCAGGTCATCCGCCGCTTCGCGCGGCTCTGCCTTGCGGGCCACGGCGCGGCGCTTTTGATCCAGCGCGCGGGCCGACCGCTTCATCAGATCGGGAAGGTCGAAGGGTTTGGGCAGATAGTCATACGCCTCTGCCTCGGCGGCCTGGATGGCGGTCATGATGGTGTTCTGCGCCGAAATCACGATCACCGGCAGGCCCGGCCGCAGCCTGCCGATCCGCGGCAGGGCTTCCAGACCGTTGCCGTCGGGCATGATCACATCAGAGATGACCAGATCGCCCTTCCCCTCTTCGACCCAGCGCATCAGGGTCATCAGCGAGGATGTGGCATGCACCTTGCAGCCCGCGCGCGTCAGGGCCTGGGTCAGGACCGTGCGGATCGTGCGGTCATCATCCGCGACCAGAACTGTGCCGTCCATCTATCTGCTCTCCTGTCCTGCGGCCTGGGCCTGGTCCTTCGACACCACGGGAAGCGATACCCTGAATACGGTGCGCCGTGGAACCGAATCGACGGCAATCCAGCCGCCATGGTCCGCGATGATCTTCGACACCAGCGCAAGGCCCAGCCCGGTGCCGTTTTCGCGCCCGCTGACGAAGGGGTCAAAGATGTCGTCCGCGATCCCGGCGGGAATGCCGGGGCCGTCGTCGATCACCTCAACCTGCAACGGCAGGGCCTTGCCGGGCCCGTCGCTGTGCCTTATCCGCAGCGACAGGTCGTAAAAGGTGCGCAGCCGGATGGTGCCGCCATGGCACCCCGCCGCCTCGGCGGCATTCTTGATCAGGTTCAGGAAGACCTGCATCAGCTGATCCGGATCGGCAAAGGTGGCGGGAAGCGATGGATCGTAATCCTCGACGATGGTCATGTTGGCGGCAAAACCGACGACGGCCGATTTGCGGGCGCGGTCCAGCGCATCATGGATGTTGACCGGGCGGCGGTCGGGCGGGCGCAGGTTGCCGAACTGTTCCACCTGTTCCAGCAGCTTCACGATCCGGCGCGTTTCCTCTACGATCAGATCGGTCAGTTCGCGGTCAGCGGCCCCAAGCCCCATCGACAAAAGCTGTGCCGCCCCGGCAATCCCGGCCAGCGGATTCTTGATTTCATGGGCCAGCATTTCGGCCATGCCGATGGCCGATCTGGCGGCCGTGGTCACGTTCATCGACCGCCCCAGACGGTCGGCGATTTCGCGCGGAGAGATCAGCAGCAGCACGATGTCGGGGGTGTCGTGCATCGGGGCGATCTGGATGTTGCACTGCACCGGCGGGCGTTCGCCCGTCGTCACATCGACATCGTTGATGAACAGTGCAGACTGGTTGGCCCGTGCCCGCGCCAGGGCTTCGTCCATCGGGGCATCGATGTGCAAGCGGTCAAAGGCGGGCACGCCGGACAGGGATCTGGACGACGCGTTCAAAAAGGTCTCTGCCGCCGGGTTGACCGCAGCGATCCTGCCGGCACGGTCGATCAGAAAGGCCGGAACCGGCAACGAGGCCCAGATGACGCCGGGGACAGGATGGGGGGGCCGGTCGTCTGTCATGCCGCCGCCCGATCCTGTTCGCCGAAGGCGGCACGCAGGGCGCGGATCACCTGCGCCGGGCTGTCCGCCGTCAGGACCGGGCCGCGCAGGGCCGTCAGGCCCGCCTCCTGCAGGTACCAGCCCAGATGCTTGCGGGCGACCTTGACGCCCAGTTCCTGGCCGTAAAAGGCCAGCATCGCCTGATAGTGGCCGATCACCAGATCGGCCAGCGCATCGCCCTTTGGTACCACCGGTGCCGGCGTGCCGAACAGAGCGGCTGATACTTGTGCCAGACGCCAGGGTGCCCCCTGCGCGCCGCGCCCGATCATGACGCCCGCCGCGCCGGAAAGCGCCAGCGCCCGCGCGGCACCGGGCGCATCGGTGATGTCGCCATTGGCGATGACGGGGATTTGCACCGCCCCGGTCACGGCCCGGATCGCCGCCCAGTCGGCGGCACCGCCATAGAACTGGCAGCGCGTCCGCCCGTGGATCGTCACCATCCTGATGCCGGAAGCTTCCGCGCGTTGTGCCAGAAGGGGCGCGTTCCGTCGCCCGTCATCCCAGCCAAGCCGGGTCTTCAGGGTGACGGGCACCGAAACCGCGCCGACCACGGCATCGATCAGGGTCAGCGCATGGTCCAGGTCCTTCATCAGCGCCGATCCGGCATAGCCGTTCGTCACCTTCTTTGCCGGGCAGCCCATGTTGATGTCGATCACCCGCGCCCCCTGCCCTTGCAGGTATTTCGCGGCCTCTGCCATCCAATAGGGGTCGCGCCCGGCAATCTGCACCGAGGTTGCCGCCTGATCAAAGCCAAGCCCGGCCCGGGCGCGCGCCAGCGGGCGGGCCTGGACCACCTCCTGGCTGGCCACCATCTCGCTGACCACCAGACCGGCCCCGAAAGAGGCGACCAGCCTGCGGAACGGCAGATCGGTGATCCCGGCCAGCGGGGCCAGCAGCACCGGGGGGTCAATGAAAACCCCCGCAGTCCCGGATGCCAGCAGAATGGACAAATGCTTAATCCTTGTGCGATGCCGTTGAGCTACCCCGCGCCGCCCGCAAATACAACAAAAGCGCAGGCCCGATGGGCAGGTCGGGCGCATATGCCTGTTTTTTGGGCAATCCGCCCGGACCCAACGCTGCATTGTCAGGCTTTCGCTGTTCCCGTAGAACAGACCACGGCAAGACGGAGGCACCATGACAGTCGCGGCCATCATCGTTGCGGCCGGGCGCGGCACGCGGGCGGGCGGCGCGGTTCCAAAGCAGTGGCAGCAGCTGGCAGGCAAACCCGTGGTCGCGCACAGCATCCTGGCCTTCGCCGGCATCGCAGACCTGGTGATCCTGGTGATTCACCCCGATGACAGGGCCTTTGCGGCATCCTTGGGCGTGCGGCTGGTCGAAGGCGGCGCGACGCGCGATGCCTCGGTGCGCAACGCGCTGGAACATCTGCCGGGAACCGGCGTCACCCGCGTGCTGATCCATGACGGGGCGCGTCCGCTGGTGTCGCGCGCGCTGATCGCGCGGCTGATCGGGGCCCTTGACCGGTCGGTTGCGGCTGCCCCTGCGGTGCCGGTCACCGACGCCCTGTGGCGCGGGCGTGACCTGCACGTTGTCGGCACGCAGGACCGGACCGGGCTGTGGCGGGCGCAGACGCCGCAGGCCTTTCACTGTGACGCCATCCTGGCCGCCCACCGCGCCCATCCGGGCGGTGCCGCCGACGATGTGGAAGTCGCCCGCGCGGCAGGTCTTGACGTGGCGATCGTCGAGGGCGACGAGGATAACCTGAAGCTGACCTTTGCCGCCGATTTCGCAAGGGCCGAGCGTATCCTGAAGGAACGCGGCATGGACATACGGGTGGGCAACGGCTTTGACGTGCATGCCTTCGGGCCGGGCGATCATGTCTGGCTGTGCGGAACAAGGGTGCCGCATGGCAAGGGGCTGGTGGGGCATTCGGATGCGGATGTCGGCATGCATGCCCTGACCGATGCCATTTACGGTGCCCTGGCAGAGGGCGATATCGGGCAGCATTTTCCGCCGTCCGACCCGCAGTGGAAGGGGGCGCAAAGCGATGTCTTCCTGCGCCACGCCGCCGCCCGCGCCGCCGCGCGCGGCTTTGCCATATCGCATGCCGATGTCACCCTGATCTGCGAGGCGCCGAAGATCGGCCCCCATGCGGCGGCGATGCGCGAGGCGCTGGCGGCGATTCTGGGACTTGCCCCCGACAGGATCAGCGTCAAGGCCACCACGTCAGAGCGGCTGGGATTCACCGGCCGTGAAGAGGGGATCGCAGCCCTGGCCACGGCCACGCTGGTGGCGGCATGATGCGGCTGATCTGCATCGTCTTCGGCACGGGCCTGCTGCGCCCGGCGCCGGGCACCTGGGGATCAGCCCTGGCCATCGCACTGGGCCTGGTGATCTTGCGTTATCTGGGTTTTCCGGTTCTGGTGCTGGCCACTGCCGCCGTCACCGCCCTGGGGTTCTGGGCCGTCAGCCGCGAACTGGCGGCAACCCCCGATGCCGATCCGTCCGAGATTGTCATCGACGAAGTGGCGGGCCAATGGCTGACGCTGCTGTTTCCCGCCGCCGCTTTCTGGGCGCGCGGGTTCGAAGGCTGGCTGCCCTGGCCCGCGCCGGTTGCCGCATTTCTGTTCTTCCGCCTGTTCGACATCTGGAAGCCCTGGCTGGTCGGGCGCGCGGATGCAAAGCCCGGCTGGCAGGGTGTCATGCTGGATGATCTGTGGGCGGGGCTGTTTGCGGGGATCGCCACGCTGGCCGCCGCCGGAATTGCCCACGGGGTGCTGATGTGACCGGGGCCGAGGCGCTTTTGGCCCTGGCGCGCCGCAGGGGCGCGAAAATCGCCACCGCCGAAAGCTGCACCGGCGGGCTGATCGCCGGGGCCATCACCGGTGTTGCCGGATCGTCCGACATTTTCGACCGGGGGTTTGTCACCTATTCCAACGCGGCCAAGTCCGACATGCTGGGGGTGCCCGCAGCCAGGCTGCGCCGGTTTGGCGCGGTGTCTGAAGAGGTGGCGCGGGACATGGCCGAAGGCGCCCTTGCGCGGTCTGCCGCAGACCTTGCGGTGTCGGTCACCGGCATCGCCGGCCCCGGCGGGTCAGACCACAAGCCGGAAGGCCGGGTGTGCTTTGGTCTTGCCGCAACCGGCGCGGAAACGCGGACCGAAACGGTGGACTTTGGCCCGCTGGGACGCGCAGAGGTGCGCCGGGCAACGGTGGACCATGCGCTTGAGATGTTGCAGCGCGCTCTGCGCGGGGCCGACCCGGCGTGATCTGCGCCATGTCGCGCAGACAGCGTCCTGTCAACACGCGCGGGTGATCGACCGGCGCATCTGTGAACGAAACACAAAGGTTTTGCTTGCGCGTGCTGAATTCGTGACTATTGCTTTGGGTGTGTTGAAGGCTGCGGCACCTTGCGATCTGTCCGCAGGTGACGATGTTGTTGGTAGGGATCAGGAGTGTGCGGCCCATGAGTAAACTTGTGCATAGCAGACGTCGGACTGTGGTTGCCTTGGGCGCAATGGCGCTGCTGGTCGGGGGGTGTTCGGGATCAAGCGAGTCCAAGGACAATTTCGTGATCCGGCCGATCCCGTCCTTCGCGGCAACCAATGAACTTAGCCAATCGCTGTTCCAGAAACAAACAGGCGTTGAAAAGACGCAATTCGCAAGGCTTCCTGATGTTGGAACCGCGACCTACTTGGGGGCAGCCTCTTACGTGACCAGTTCGGAAAGGCTTGTCGACAAGAAATACCCGGAATACGAGCAAATCATTATAAGTGACCCTGAATACGTTTCAAGGGTTAGGTTGGTGGCTGACTTTGCCAGCGATTCTGTTAGTGGCGATTTGGACAGTTTTCGTGATTCAGGAAACGGGTCCCGTCGAATAGATATCAAACTAGAAGGCGGAACAATAGGAACGAGTGACTTTGGCAATGATGCTGTGTTCGGGGGCACGCTAAGCGGGACGAATATCGTGGGGGGGGAAACTTTAAACTTCACCGGTAATATTGCGGGTCAGTTCCTTGGGGCAAGGGGCGATATGATACTTGGCTCTGTTGGCTTTAACGATGGGTTCACCGGTAAGGGTAGCCCAATAGTCGGGGTGTTCACGGCAGAACAGCCCTGAAGCCGATCACGGACAGCATGAAGATCATGCACCTTGTCCGGCTTTTTTGCGCCATCTTTGTTGTCTTCTGTTCGGCGGGGCTGTCGCTTGCCCAGACGGCGGGCAATTTTGCACGGGACTGGCAGGGATCGTTCTTTTCCGTTTCGCCGCGGCTGGTGTTCTATACCCTGATTCAACGGGCGGTGCCCGGAACCGAAGGCGCGGTGGTCGCCCTGGCACAGGGCTTTGGCTTTCTGCACCAGACAGGCCAGGGCCTACAGCGCGCCTGGAACGTCACAAGCGTTCAGCCGGTTCTGACCTACAGCCCCAATATCAATGGCGGGCTTGCCGGGGAAACCTTCACCATCGGCGGGCTTGTCTTCAAGATCGATCCCGAATACCGCGCCGTTGCGGGCCCCGTTGTCGGCGGCGCGTTTTCGCGATCCATCGGGTGGAGCATCGGCACCGGGCAGACCCTGTCGGTTGCCGGAAATGTCGAAGTTGTCTATTCCCCGGACCATGACATCAGCAGAACCAAGGCGAACGGTCAGGCCTGTTTCCGGTCTTACCTGCAAGAGTGGCGCTTTCTGGACCTTTGCGGCGGCGCATCCTATGAAAAGACCGATCTGAGCGAGGCCGACAGCACTTATATCAGCGCGAACTTTGCCCGGCTTTTCCCGGCGCGAAACGGAACCGGGCTGGCCAATGCCTTGATCAGCCGCGAATTCCAGCAGAATTACCAGAAGACATCCCTTTCGGCCGGCGTCGAGCGCTACTTTGACGGGCGCGGTGTCATAACAGCGCGCGTCGCCCTGGGCGAAGAGATCAAGGGTGAAAACACCCTGCTGTACGGCGGCTATCTGTCTTACGGGCAGCTTGTGCTTGGGGTCGGAACCAATATCGGCCTGTCCTATGAACGCGAAGGCGGGGATGTGTTTTTTGGAAAGGACCGGAACGATAACGTCATAACCCTTGATCTGACCGGCCAGATCAACCCGAACCTCAGCGCCACCTTTTCGGTGGAAAACCGCCAGTCCAGCATCGATCTGTTTGAAGGTGTCACGTTCAGCCTCGATCTGAACGTTCTCAGTCTTCAGTTCTGATCCGCTCAGCCGCCGTAAAGCGCCGCCGCGCGCCGCTCGAACGCGCGGACAACGCGCTGCATCGCGTCGTTGAACACCACGCCGATGATCCCCTGCAGGATCGCGTTGCGAAACTCGAAATCAACAAAAAACTCCACCTCGCAGCCGCCTTCGGGCCGGTCGCGGAAGGTCCAGAACGATTTCATCCTGCGGAAGGGGCCGTCCAGATATTCGGTATCGATCCTCTTCCTGTCCGGCCACAGCGTGACGCGGCTTGTGAATGTCTCGCGGAACACTTTGAAGGAAATCACCAGGTCCGCCTCCATCACCTCGCCCTCCGGCACGGGGCGGCGGGCGGTGATGCGGGCGGCAGAATTCCAGGGCAGAAATTCGGGATAGCGGGCGACATCCGCCACCAGATCATACATCTGCTGCGCGCTGTAGGGCAGCGCCTTTGTCTCGTGATGGGTTGGCAAAGGCCCCCTCCGCGGGCGTGACTCGATGCTGGCTTTTCGTTAAACGGGCTGGGGAAATCAAGGGGCCGCCATGCCGCAACCCACTTACGTGATCGATGAACTGATCTCGGCCAAGTCGATTGCGGCCCGCGTCAAGACGCTGGCCCGCGACATAACACAGCACTTCAGCGGTACCGACAAGCTGATTGTGGTGGGTCTGCTGCGCGGGTCCTTCGTGTTCATCGCCGATCTGGTGCGCGAGATCGATCTTCCGGTCGAGGTCGATTTTCTGGAAGCCTCGTCTTATGGCGATGGCATGGAAAGCTCCCGCGAGGTGCGCATCCTCAAGGACCTGCGCGGCGAAATCGCGGGGCGCGATGTGCTGGTGGTCGAAGACATCGTCGATACGGGCTTCACGCTGGGCCATGTCGTCCGGCTGCTGCAAAGCCGCGAACCCAAACGGCTGGAGGTTTGCGCGCTTCTGGACAAGCCGACGCGCCGCGAGGTTGACATCCGCGCCACCTGGACCGGCTTTGTGATTCCGGACGAATTCGTTGTCGGCTACGGCATTGATTTTGCCCAGCGCAACCGGAACCTGCCCTTCATCGGCAAGGTCAGGTTCACCTGACCGCAAGGTGCCCCTGCCCTTGCCCGGCCCGTCGCCGAAGCTCCGCAGGATTTACCCGAAAGGTGGCGGGCGCCCTGCCCGGGATACCGCCGCAGGCGGCGCAGGGCCGGCCAGGCGGCAGGGCCGTACAGGGCGCGCGCGGGGCTTGCGCCGCCTGCCACAGGGCCTATCGTCAAGCCCAAGGTAAAGGCAGGCCCGCCATCGCCGGCGGGAGCAAGAAAGGGGCAGCCATGCGCCATATACTGTCGGGGCTGGGTCTGGTGGCGCTGCTCGGCCTTGGGGCGGCCTATGTCATCACCCGGCCGCAAGGCTCTGATCCTGCCACCCTTGCGGGTCTGACCGGCGATCCGGTTCATGGCGCGATGGTGTTCTGGGCCGGGGGCTGCGCCTCCTGCCACGCGGCCCCCGGTGCCGAAGGTGAGGCGCGCCTTGTGCTGGCGGGGGGCCTGCGGCTTTCGACCGCGTTCGGCACCTTCATTGCACCCAACATTTCCCCCCACACGGCGCAGGGGATCGGGGCGTGGACAGTCGAAAACCTTGACAGCGCAATGCGCCACGGCACCTCGCCACGGGGGCGGCATTATTTTCCGGCCTTCCCCTATACCTCTTATGTCCATGCAACACCGCAGGACGTGGCGGACCTGCACGCTTTCCTGATGACCCTGCCCGCCTCGGACCGCGCCAGCGAACCCCATGAGATCGGCTTTCCCTTCAACCAGCGCCTGCTGCTTGGGGGATGGAAGCTGCTGAATGCGGGGGCCGGATGGGTAGTGACCGGCGATCTGACGGCAGAGGAAACGCGCGGGCGCTACCTTGTCGAAGGGCTGGGGCATTGCAGCGAATGCCACACGCCGCGCGGCGTGCTGGGGGGGCGCGACCTGTCGCGCTGGCTGGCGGGCGCGCCGAACCCGGAAGGTCAGGGCAATATCCCCAACATCACCCCGGCGCATCTGACCTGGACCGCGTCCGAAATCGCCGAATATCTGAAAAGCGGCTTCACGCCAGACTATGATTCCGCCGGCGGATCAATGGCTGCGGTGGTGACCAACCTGTCGCACCTGCCCGATACCGACCGGCAGGCGATTGCGGCCTATCTGGCCCGTGTCCCGCCGCTTCCCTGAGGGCGGCACAGGGCGCGGCAGGCGCGCCTTGCCGGTGCCTTTCGCGGTTGACTCGCCATGGATTTCGCGCGCTTGCTGCGCAATCGAGGCAGATTGTTTCCCATGTCAGATCAGACCACCCCGGCCGCGCCGGCACATGACACCACGGTTCTGCCCATCATCGCGGCTGTGGCGCTGTGCCACCTGCTCAATGACCTGATGCAATCGCTGATCCCGGCGATCTATCCGCTGCTGAAAGGCGAACTTGCGCTCAGCTTCGGGCAGATCGGGCTTGTCACCTTCGTGTTTCAGGGCACGGCCTCGGTGCTGCAACCCCTGGTCGGCCTGTACACCGACCGCCGGCCCCTGCCCTTTTCCCTGGTTTTCGGCATGGGTCTGACGCTGTCGGGTCTGGTCGTGCTGGCACATGCGCACAGTTTTGTGATGCTGCTTGTCGCGGTGGCGCTGGTTGGCTGCGGCAGTTCCGTATTTCACCCCGATTCCAGCCGCATCGCCCGCCTTGCCGCCGGGCGCAGGCCGGGCTTTGCCCAGTCCTTCTTTCAGGTCGGCGGCAATGCGGGATCGGCGCTGGGGCCACTGCTTGCGGCCTTTATCGTGGTGCCGTTCGGCCAGATCAGCGTGCAATGGTTCGCCCTGGTCGCGCTGGCCGGAATGGCGGTGCTGTTCTGCGTGGGCCGCTGGTATGGCTCCGAAGGCCGGGCACGCATGACGGCTGCGCGCAACCGCCCGCGCGGACCGGGCTTTCCCCGGCCGGTGGTGCGGCGCGCCCTGCTGGTGCTGATTGCGCTGACGTTTTCCAAATTCGTCTACATGGGCGCCTATTCCAGCTATTTTACCTTCTACCTGATCGAACATTTCGGCCTGTCGGTGGCCGGGGCCCAGATCAGCCTGTTCATCTTCCTCGCCGCTGTCGCCTTTGGCACCATCATCGGCGGCCCCATCGGCGACCGGATCGGGCGCAAGCGGGTGATCTGGGTGTCGATCCTTGGCGTTGCCCCGATTGCCCTGCTGATTCCCCATGTCGGGCTGGCGGGCACGGTGACGCTCAGCGCCCTGGCCGGACTGATCCTTGCCTCCGCCTTTCCGGCGATCATCGTCTTTGCCCAGGACCTGATGCCGGAAAAGGTCGGCATGGTGGCCGGGCTGTTCTTTGGCCTTGCCTTTGGCATGGGCGCGCTGGGGGCGGCAGCCATCGGCATGATTGCGGACGCCACCTCGATCACCCATGTGTTCGGGCTGATCTCTTTCCTGCCGCTGATCGGTGTGCTTGCCATCTTCCTTCCCGATGTGAAGCACTGACCTTCAGGAACTCAATCCGGGAAGCCGGGCGGCAAGCGCCGTACCGGGTCAGGCCCGCCCCAGTTTCGCCAGCCGCGCCGCCCGCAGCCGCACGAAATCCGCACCGGCATGGTAAGACGACCGTGTCAGCGGCGTGGCCGACACCATCAGGAACCCCTTGCCATAGGCCGCCATCTCATAACCCCTGAATTCGTCGGGCGTCACGAAACGGTCGACGCGGTGGTGCTTGGGCGTGGGTTGCAGATACTGACCGATGGTCAGAAAATCGACATCCGCCGCGCGCATGTCATCCATCACCTGCAGAACCGACTGGCGGTCCTCGCCCAGGCCCACCATGATGCCTGATTTGGTGAACATCGCAGGGTCAAGTTCCTTCACCCGCTGCAACAGGCGCAGCGAATGGAAATAGCGCGCGCCGGGGCGCACCTCCGGATACAGGCCCGGCACGGTTTCCAGATTGTGGTTGAACACATCGGGCCGCGCCGCAACCACCGTTTCCAGCACGCCGTGCGCGCATTTCAGAAAGTCGGGCACCAGAACCTCGATGGTCGTTTCCGGCGCGCGGTGGCGGATTGCGCGGATGGTCCGGGCGAAATGCCCGGCCCCGCCATCGTCCAGATCGTCCCGGTCAACCGAGGTCACCACCACATGGTTCAACCCAAGCTCGGCCACCGCATGGGCGACCCGGCCCGGTTCAAACGCATCCAGCGCCTGCGGCCTGCCGGTGGCCACGTTGCAGAAGGTGCAGCCGCGCGTGCAGATCTCGCCCATGATCATCATGGTGGCGTGACCCTGGCTCCAGCATTCGCCGACATTGGGGCAGCCCGCCTCTTCGCAGACCGTCACCAGCTTTTGCGCGCGGATGATGTCGCGCGTGGCCTTGTACCCCTGGCTGACCGGGGCCTTGACCCGGATCCAGTCCGGTTTCTTCGGCTGCGCGGCATCGGCGCGATGCGCCTTTTCGGGATGGCGCTGTTCGGGCACAGAAAGATCACGCACTGCTTTTTTCCCCTGACGCGCGCATGATGCACAGATATGCTTCTTGCAGCCGCAAGGCAACCGGGGGCGTGAGGCAACCGGGAACGAAGAAGAAAACCGGTGCAGTCACGACGTGACCGGGCACCGACCAAGGAGGGAACATGTCAAAGAAATTGATTGCCGAGGCGCTGGGAACCTTGATCCTTGTGCTGTTCGGCTGCGGCGCGGCGGTGATCGGGCAGAAGGTTATCGGTGCGGACGGCGTCATGGTCGGCATCGGCTATGCGGGCATCTCGCTTGCCTTCGGCCTGTCGATCGTGGCTGCGGCCTATGGTCTGGGCGCGATTTCGGGTGCGCATCTGAACCCGGCGGTGTCGCTTGGGATGGTGACGGCCGGCCGAATGGGCATCGGCGACTTCCTGGGCTATGCCGCAGCACAGATCGCCGGGGCGATCATCGGCGCGGCGATCCTTTACATCATCGCCAGCGGAGCCCCCGGTTGGGGTGGCGGGATGGGCACAAACGGCTGGGGCGAAGGCTATGGCGGCGGCTACAGCATGACCGCAGCGCTGGTCTTTGAATTCGTGATGACCTTCATCTTCGTCACCGTGATCCTGGGCGCGACCGGGCCGGGCGCGGCTGCGGGATTTGCCGGCCTCGCGATCGGGCTGACGCTGGCGGCGATCCATCTGGTCGGCATCCATGTCACCGGCGTGTCGGTGAACCCGGCCCGGTCGATCGGCCCGGCCCTGTTCGAGGGAGGGCGGGCCCTGTCGCAACTGTGGCTGTTCATTGTCGCCCCTCTGGCAGGCGGCGCGGTGGCGGGCCTTGTCTATGCCGCCGGTCTGACCCGCGCCCGGGACTGATCTGACCTTGTGTGATGCGATGCGGCGCGCGGCCTTTTGGCCGCGCGCCCTGTCATCTTGACCTTGATCAAGGCAGGCAGGCAACAGGCCCTGCCAAAGTGACTGATGTCATGCTTTGCAGGCCGTCATGCCCTTGCCCGACCTGATTATCGCCCTGATGGTGCTGCTGCTGACACCGGGGCCAACCAACACGCTGATGGCGCTGGCCGGGGCCGAACGCGGGGTTCGGGGCGCGTCGGGACTGATTGCGGTTGAAACCTGCGCCTATCTGTGTGTGGTGGTGCCTTTGGCGCTGGCCGGGTCTGCGGTTTTGGCCGCCGTGCCCGGTCTGTTGCCAGCGGTCACGGCGGCGGCGGCGGCCTGGGTGCTGTGGCTGGCGATCCGCATGTGGCGCAGCCCGCTTGCGGCGCAGGACGCTTCGGCCACGGTCACGCCCCGGCGCGTTTTTCTGACGACCCTGCTCAATCCCAAGGCGCTGGTCATCGGCCTTGTGCTGATGCCCGGACCTGACCTGCCCGTACGGATTGCCGTCTTTGCGGGGCTTGTCTGCGGTGCCGCCACCGCATGGATCGGTCTGGGTGCGCTGCTGGTGCGCCGCGGCGATGCGGCGGTGACCGGCCTGC
Source organism: Rhodobacter sp. (assembly GCA_020250125.1). Classification (GTDB taxonomy): domain Bacteria; phylum Pseudomonadota; class Alphaproteobacteria; order Rhodobacterales; family Rhodobacteraceae; genus Aliitabrizicola. Next base: position 52,165 of record JADCEL010000061.1, on the reverse strand, counting down.
CACCGCTGCTGCGCCGCAGTGCCGCGCTTTGGCTTGGGCTGCTGTCGGCGGCGCTGGCCTTGCGCGCCGTCCTTGCCTGATGTGCCGGACTCAGCCGATCAGCGGCCCGGTCTTGCCATAGCGTTCTTCATAATGGCGTTTCAGCCGCTGCAGGGCGATGCGCAGCACGATCTTTCCCGATCGCGCCGACCAGCCCATCCGCCTTTCGGCGGCCTCGAGCCCTTCAAGATAGCAGCCGCAGCGCAGCACCATATCGCCCAGACCCGGACCAAGATCGGCCAGCGCTGCTGCCACGCGCTCCCGCGCGGCACGCGGACCATCCGATGGCCCGCCGTCAGGCCGGAAGCTGCCCCGATCCCCCCCGGTCAGGAAGCGGTCCCAGTTCTGGGCCACGCGCGGGCCCATCTGCGCCAGTTCGAAATCCTCGCGCAGCCGTTCGGCGGCATCGACAAGGGCAGTCTCCAGAAAAGGCTTGCCATCCTTGTCGCGCCGCCGTCCCAGAACGGCAATCGGGCTTTCAACGGCACCGTAGCGCACGCGCGGCCCGGTTTCCTCTGCCTGCTGTCCGCCAGACAGATCGCCCGGCCGCGCTGCCAGCTGTTCGGCAAACCGGCGCAGCGCCGCACGCCCGGGGCCGGTCAGCTCATAGCTGGCAACGCGGCCCGGCTTGCGGCAGGAAATCCAGCCTTTCAGGGCAAAGACCTGCGCGACGGGGCGGTCCACCACCCCAAGATGCGCGGTCCGGCCATCGGGCAGCGCCCGCAGCACCGCCGCCTTTTCCATGTCCTGTGCAATTGCAAGCACCGCACCCGGTTCGGAAAGACGGCGCAGAATGCGGCGGGCCTCGCGGGCGATTGTGGCGTCATCCAGCATGATGTGGTCAGCACGGATCGGGGCGGTCATGGCGGGGTCACTCTCCTTCACTGGAACACGGCAGCGCCCGGCATGTGCTTTTCCAAGCGCCGCCAGAGCTTCGTCAATCAACGGGTCGTCGCGGCGGTTCTCGCAGCGGCGGACCTGGCGCAGCACCGTCGAGGCAGCACAGCCTTCGCGGCGCGCCAGCGACCGCAGGGAATGCCCGTCTTCGATGTGATCAAGATAAAGCCGCACCGCGTCCGGCAGCCAGGCCGGCAGGGATCCGACCGGCCCGATGTTTGAACCGACTTGCCCCGACTGGCCGGGGCCGGGGCGCATTGTGGCGGACGCTAGGGCTGACACATCCTTGGCACGCATTTCCTACCCGATTGTTAACGCTGGCCTTTTGCCGATAATTCTTTACAATTTCTAAAGCAATCCGTAACCCCGCGTGCGCCGCGCGCCAGTTTGCGCAACGCCCGGTTGCGGCAGGGCAGAGTGGACCTTCCCCATCTGGAGGCCTCTCATGACGGAACTGCGCAGCCACATCGCCAGGTTACAGCGTCCCCGGCTTTTGATTCAGGCGGCACGCCTTGGTCTGCCGGATTACCGGCGCGACCGCGACTTGCGCCGCCTGATCGGCATGGGTGCCGCCCCGCCGCCGCCGATCTCGGTCGCCCGGCTTCTGGAGGCGGAAGATGAGGTCGAAGAGGTCCGCAAGACCGGGGCCACCGGGTACAATCCGGTCCGCCATGTCGATCTGCTGATTGCCCTGATGGCCGAGGCACGCCTGCTGCCGCGCGACCCGCTGCGCTAACCCCGCAACAGGAAAGGCGCCGCCGGCAGGACCGGCGGCGCGTTCGGCAGATGGGCGGGAAAGATCAGATGAAGGCGTCGGGGACCGAAGCCTTCTTGCGCGCCACATAGTCCCGCAGCGCCTCGGCCGTACCCTGGTCCAGGGCGGGCGGCTGGTAATCGCCCAGCATCCTGGCGACACGCTCTGCCGCCAGCGCTTCGGTGTCGCGCGCGCCTTCCTCGTCCCAGGTCTCGAACGGCTTGTAGTCGAACAGGTCCGACCGCCAGAAGGCACTTTTGAAATTCGCCTGCGTATGGCTGCAGCCCAGGTAATGACCGCCCGGACCGACTTCGCGGATGGCGTCCATGCCCTGGCCGTTCTCATCCATGATGATGCCTTTGGCCAGATGGTGCAGCGTGCCAAGTTGATCGGCGTCCATGACGAACTTCTCGTAAGACGACACCAGGCCGCCTTCCAGCCAGCCGCAGGCATGCAGCATGAAATTGACACCCGACAAGAGCGCCATGTTCAGCGAATTGGCGCTTTCATAGGCCGCCTGCGCATCGGGAAGTTTCGATCCGCAGAAGGCCCCGCCCGAGCGGTAGGGCAGACCCAGCCGGCGCGCCAGTTGACCCGCGCCATAGGTGATATGCGACGCCTCTGGCGTACCGAAGGTCGGCGCGCCAGAATTCATGTCGATGCTGGTCACAAAGGCCCCGAAGATCACCGGGGCACCGGGCCGGACCAGCTGCGAATAGGCCACGCCGGCCAGAACTTCGGCCAGAACCTGGGTCAGCGTACCCGCCACGGTCACGGGGGCCATGGCCCCGCCGACGATGAAGGGGCTGATGATCGCGGCCTGCCCGGCGCGGGCATAAACCTCCAGCGCGCCCATCATCGTCGAATCAAAGGTCAGCGGCGAATTGATGTTGATGAGCGAGGTCATCACCGTGTTCTGCGCAACAAAGTCCTTGCCGAACAGGATCTCGCACATCTCGATGGAATCCTGCGCCCGGACGGGTTCGGTCACCGATCCCATAAAGGGTTTGTCCGACAGTTCCATATGCGCCAGCAGCATGTCGAGGTGGCGCTTGTTCACCGGCACATCCGTAGGCTCGCACACCGTGCCGCCCGAATGGTGCAGCCATTTCGACATATAGCCCAGCTTCACGAAATTGCGGAAATCGGCGATGGTGGCATAGCGCCGCCCGCCGTCGCGGTCGCGCACAAAGGGCGGGCCGTATACCGGGGCCAGGACAAGGTTGCGCCCGCCCACCTCGACCGACCGCGCCGGGTTGCGCGCGTGCTGGGTAAAGCCCAACGGGGCGGTGGCGCACAGCCTGCGGGCAAGTCCACGCGGAATATGAACGCGCTCTGCCGTCACCGTGGCCCCGGCGGCCCGCCACCGGTCAAGCGCCTGCGGGTTGTCAACAAAGTTGACGCCGATCTCTTCCAGCACGGTTTCGGCATTCCATTCGATGATCTGAAGGGCTTCTTCGTTCAGGATCTCGAAATTCGGGATGTTGCGCCGGATATAGCCTGCCACGTCAAAGCTGACCGCAGTCCGCTCTGCCCGCCGTGCCGATCCGCCGCCGCCCCGTGCCCGCCGCCCCGCCACTGCCGCATCGTTCATCAGGAATCCTCCGTGCCCGGTCTTTCGGGAACTGCGCCGGTTATGCCCGCAATCCCGGCCGTCCCGCCCTGCGGAATCGTCACCTGCGGGGCAAAACCGACATTGCCCCATGTCGCTTCCGGTCAGGGCCGGTGGTGCAAGACCCCCGCCCGCGCCGCGCCCCCTTGCGAAGTGCCCCCCCTGCCGCTATCCCGCGCAGATGATCCAGCATGAGCGCCTTCTGATCATCGATTTCGGCAGCCAGGTGACGCAGCTGATCGCGCGCCGCCTGCGCGAGTTGGGCGTGTATTGCGAGATTCATCCGTTCCAGAAGGTGACGGACACCTTCCTGGCAGACTTTGCGCCAAAGGCGGTTATCTTCTCGGGCGGGCCTGCCTCGGTCTTTGCCGATGGCGCGCCGATGCCCCCGAGGTCGGTCTTTGACCTTGGCGTGCCGATCCTGGGCATCTGCTATGGCCAGCAGGTGATGATGCACTGCCTGGGCGGCAAGGTGGAACGCGGGCAGGGCACCGCAGAGTTCGGCCGCGCCTTTGTGACCCCAACGGCAGACCGGCTTGCGCTGCTGGAGGGATGGTTTGACCAGGGCCGCGAACAGGTCTGGATGAGCCACGGCGACCATGTGTCTGAAATCGCGCCCGGATTTCAGGTTTACGGCACCTCGCCCAATGCGCCTTTCGCCATCACCGCCGATCCCGCGCGCCGGTTCTTTGCCGTGCAGTTCCACCCCGAAGTACACCACACCCCCAAGGGCGCGAAACTTTACGGCAATTTCGTCCGCCTTGCCGGCTTTCGCGGTGACTGGACGATGGGTGCCTACCGCGACGACGCAATTGCCAGGATTCGCGCCCAGGTGGGCGGCGAAAAGGTGATCTGCGGGCTGTCGGGCGGGGTCGACAGTTCGGTGGCCGCCGTGCTGATCCACGAGGCCATCGGCGATCAGCTGACTTGCGTCTTCGTCGATCATGGCCTGCTGCGCCAGGACGAGGCCGGGCAGGTCGTGACCATGTTCCGCGACCATTACAACATGCCGCTGATCCATGCCGACGAGTCCGACCTGTTCCTTGCCGCGCTTGACGGCGTCAGCGACCCCGAGGTCAAGCGCAGGACCATCGGGCGGCTGTTCATCGAGGTGTTCGAAAAACATGCCAGATCGGTGGGCGGCGCGCGGTTTCTGGCGCAGGGCACGCTCTATCCGGATGTGATCGAATCGGTCAGCTTTTCCGGCGGCCCCTCTGTCACCATCAAATCGCACCACAATGTCGGCGGCCTGCCCGAAAAGATGGGCATGACCCTGGTGGAACCGCTGCGCGAACTGTTCAAGGACGAGGTGCGCGCCCTTGGCCGCGAACTTGGCCTGCCGCCGGGCTTCATCGGGCGTCATCCCTTTCCCGGCCCCGGCCTTGCCATCCGCTGCCCCGGCGAGGTCACCCGCGAAAAGCTGGCGATCCTGCGCCAGGCCGACGCCGTTTTCATCGACCAGATCCGCAGGCATGGTCTGTATGACGAGATCTGGCAGGCCTTCGTGGCCCTGCTGCCGGTCAAGACCGTGGGCGTGATGGGCGACGGGCGCACCTATGACCATGCCTGCGCGCTGCGGGCGGTGACGTCGGTGGACGGGATGACGGCGGATTACTATCCCTTCACCCATGACTTTCTGGGGGAAACCGCAACGCGGATCATCAACGAGGTGCGCGGCATCAACCGGGTGACCTATGACATCACCTCAAAACCGCCCGGCACCATCGAGTGGGAATGATCCTTTTCCCTTTGTGCCTGTCCTGGCCTGTGCCGGACTGCACCATACCCGCCTGAACGGCATCAACACATGCAACGGCAACTGCTGGGGGATGATGGCGGTCAGCGCCGCCTTGGCATCGCGGGCCGGGCAGATCGGCGATCCGGCGCTTTGCCGTTCCGGCCTGCGGCCGCACCGGTGGCTGGGCCTTGACGGTTACGAAAGGTCGGCGATGAACCGGACAGACCCGAACAGACCATGGCGGCAATTCGGGGGGCGCGCAGGCCACGGCACGAAACGCAACAGGCGCAGTGCTCGACGTGCCGGGTGCGGTCGGCCACCCTCACCCGGCCAGATCGCTGACGCAAAGGACGTGATGATGTCCGCGGACATCATCGCCCTGCGGGCCGAAACCCCCGGGGAAGGCACCGGGACTTGCCGTCTTGGGGTCGCTGCGCATCGCCCCCGCGCCATGAACGTCAAGCCAGCGGCGCTGCCCCGATCCGGGCGGGATTTCCATGTAACCCATCGCCGGCCCGATTGCCGCATAGACCGCAAGCTCGCCGCTGTGCGAGAAGGCGCGGTTGCGCTCTGACGCCGGGGGCGGCCCCTCAAGATGCGTGGTTGATGACCAGAGATAGACCTGACCGTCGCCCAAACCGAACAGCGGATCGATGGCCGGAACGCGGGAATAGTCGACGATCGAATGCAGTTCCTTTGCATCCGGCAGCCGCCAGTCGCCGCGTCCGCCCAGCGAAAGTGCGTCGCAATAGGCCAGGGCATCCGCCCAGCCCAGCGCCCCTGCCGCGTCGCGCCGCTGCCAGACAAGGCCCGTCGCGTGATCGGTCACCGTTTCGCTGTCCGCCTTGAAATCGTTCTGGCCATAGGCCGGGCCGCGAACCAGCCGCACCTCAAGCCGGTTCGGCGTTTTCATGCGGTTGGCCGGGTCCATCACCGGATAGCCCTTGATCCGGCCGTCTGCGAAGTTGACGCCGAAGACGGTTTCGTCGCCGTTCATGGTGCGGCGGACATAGGATGTCGCGCTCCATTCCTGCACGTCGATCGGCCTTGGGCCGTGCGCGGCGTCGCCGAGGCCCGTGCCGGTGCCATAGGCGAAACCGAAGACGGCAGTGTCGATATAGGGCCGCGAGGTTCGCGGATCGCCCGTATAGCTGCCGCGATAGTCGATCAGCGAATAAAGCTCGCGGATCGTCGGCACGCGCCAGTCATCGTAGCCGCCAAGACGGCTGGCATGGGCGAAACCGTCAAGATCGGCGACCGCCACCGGACTGCCTGGCACCTTTGCCCAGACCAGTCCCGTCACCTGATCCGTAACGGTGCCGTCGCCGTTATCATGATACCAGGGCCGCTTGCCGCGATGCTGCGCGTCCTGCCCCGACAGAAACATCCCCGCCGCCGGGCAGTCGATGGCATCGCCGCGTTCGCTGTAACATCTGTCCTGTCCCGTGCCGACCACCGGGTAATGCGCAGGTTCTGCCTCGGCCGCCCCCAAGCCCTCGGATTGGGATGCGCCAAGGAAAAACCCGCACAGAGTGATGACTGCAAGAAGTGGCTTCATGGCCTTGCCGCGACCGTTCGAATGGCACGGCTGTCGCTGCCCACAGTGTGACGTCGGGCGCACTGCACAGGCCGCCACCCCCGGATGTCCGGGACGGGGGCGCAGAACGGGCCAAAGGCTGCCAGCCCGGCAGAAGACGCCAAGGCACCGCGCGTCCGCAGGACGCGGCGCAGGACAGCAGACGGGGTATGAAAAACAGGCATGTGCCGCCTTTGCACTGCGGGTTGTCGTCATCCGTAACACCCGGACCACGGTTTGTCCAGACCGCGTGAGGGTGCCCGGGCACGAATGGGTGATGGAACCGCGCGGTTTCCCAAGCCTGCCGATCCACAGCGTGACGCCCGCCGACGACATCTGACGGCCCTTGCGGGGCTGGCAGCCAGAAACCGGGTCCTTGGGCCGATTGACCTTGGAAGGTGTCAATAACGATCTGTTATCATTCGTTCTTTTCCGCACCGAAGCCAGTGCGGGACTTTGGCGGTATTGACGACCGGGATAGGGCCGATCTGTCTGACCGGCAGGCTGTGCTGTGCCACCTCACAGGATGCCGCGCCGGTCGCGCGGCTTCTGACCGGGTATCTCCGCCGCATGCAAACCGAAGCGGGCCGCCTTGGGGCCATGTCACCGCCCTGCCGGGCAGCCCTGGCCGGGCCGGGCAAAAGCGGTTCCGTGACCGGGCCGCCTGCCTTGGGTATCCGGTGCCTGGGGCGCGATCCGTCCGGGGACGTGCAGCGGCACAGATCGCCACAGACGTCGCAATCTTCAGCAAGGAGGGCCTGCCGCAGGCCGCGCCGCCAATTCCCGCCATTGCCTGACGCGGGGGGCCTGTGCCAGTCTGCCCTTGCAGGCAACAGGGGGGACAGCATGTTTGCAACCAGACTGATGCGCACAGGCGACATCCGGTTGATCGAGGTGCCGGTGCCCGTGCCCGGGCCCGGCGAGGTGCTTGTCCGGGTTCTGGCCGCAGGCATCTGCGGCACCGACCGCCATCTTTTCCTGGGAGAGTTTCCCTGCACCCCCCCTGTCACCCTGGGCCACGAGTTCACCGGCACCGTCACCGCCCTGGGCGACGGCACAGACCCCGGTCTGTTGGGGCGCACCGTCACCTGCGACCCCAACATTGCCTGCGGGCGCTGTCCGCCCTGTCTTGAGGGGCGCGTCAATCTTTGCACCGCCCTTCAGGCCGTGGGCGTACACCGCGACGGTGGCTTTGCCGAATTCGCGGTGTTTCCCGCCCACCGCGCCCTTGTTCTTCCGGACGGTCTTGATCCGCGCCATGGGGCGTTCTGCGAACCGCTGGCCTGCTGCCTGCATGGCATCGACATCGGCAGCCCCAAACCGGGCGAGCGGGTGATCATCCTGGGCGGGGGCGTGATCGGCCTGCTGACCCTGCAGCTGGCCCGCGCCGCCGGGGCGGAGACGCTGCTGGTGACCCGGCAGGCATCAAAGCGCGATCTTGCGCTGTCGCTGGGGGCCACCGCAGTGGCCGCCACCCCGCAGGCGGCGCTGGAGATATGGCCCGGCGGGGCCGAACTTGTCATGGAATGCGCAGGCGTTCCCGAAACCGTCGCTGCGGCCCCCCGGCTGACCCGGCGCGGCGGCCGTGCGGTGTTGCTGGGCGTGCTGCCCGCCGGTACCACGGTTGCGATCGAACCGCTTGACCTGCTGCTGCGCGAAGTTGCCCTTCATTCCGCCTTTCTGAACCCCTTCACCCAGGCCCGCGCCGTGGCCCTGATCGGCGCGGGCCGCATCAAGGTTGATGCGCTGATTTCGCGCTGCATCCCGCTGGCCGAACTGCCGGATGCCGTGCGCGCCCCCGCCCGTCCGGGCGAGGTCAAGGTTCTTGTCGTTCCGGGCCATCATGACGCCGGGTCAGCCGCCGCGCCCGGGTAGAATGGCCGGGTGCAACCGCGCGGCTTCTGCGGCCCGAAGGTGCATCGCGCGCCGGTGCCGGAAGCCGTGCCGGTTGCGCAACCGGTCACGCTGAGGCAGCCGTGCCGGACCATATGGCGGGGCGTCAACCTGCGCCTGCCCGCTTCGCCGGGTCCATGGACGGCACCGGCATCAGGGCAAGGCCCGCACAGGCGCGCGGCGGCAGGGCTTCGCCCTGATGCCCCTGGCCTGCCGGTCATCGACGGGTGCCTGCTGCCCCGCAAAGATTCCGCGTGAGTTTCCCCGCCCCCTTCGCTACCAAGCCGCCGTCAGGCAAAGAGACAGGCACATGATCTATCATTCGGCGAAGGACTGGCAGGCGGCAGATCACAAGCGCGTGCTGCTGTTCGGCATGTCCGGCCTTGGCAAGACGCATCTGGCGAGCTTGCTGCGCGATCAGGATCACTGGTTTCACTATTCCATCGATTACCGCATCGGCACCCGCTACATGGGCGAGCACATCGCCGACAATTTCAAGCGCGAGGCGATGAAGGTTCCGCTGTTGCGCGAACTGCTGATGACGGACTCGGTCTGTATCGCGTCCAACATCACCTTCAACAATCTGGCACCGCTGTCGACCTATCTGGGCAAACCGGGCGATCCTGCACGGGGGGGCGTGCCTTTTGATGAATATCTGCGCCGTCAGGCCCAGCACCGCGAGGCGGAAATCTCGGCCCTGCTTGACACGCCGCGTTTTGTGCAGCGCGCGCTGGACCTCTACGGATACCGCAATTTCGTCTGCGATTCGGGTGGATCGATCTGCGAGGTGGTCGATCCATACGATCCCGCCGATCCGGTCATGACCACGCTGGCAGACACGGTGCTGCCGGTCTGGATCAAGGGAACCGATGCGCACCGCGCCGAGCTGATCCGCCGCTTCGACCGTGCGCCGAAGCCGATCTATTACCGGCCCGATTTCCTGAAGACGGTCTGGGCAGATTACCTGAACCGGGAAGGCATTGCGGAAGACCGGGTCAACCCCGATGCCTTCCTGCGCTTCGCCTATGCCCGCCTGCTGGACCACCGCCAGCCCCTTTATGCCGCCATGGCGCGCTGGGGGATCACCGTTACCGCAGACGGGGTGGCACAGGTCCGCGATGCCACCGGTTTCACCGCGCTGGTCGCCCGCGCCCTTGAGCGGCGCGGCGAAGACGCCTAAGTAACGCCCTTGCCACAGGAAAGACGCCCATGCCCATCACCCTGCCCGCCACCCTGCCCGCCTTTGACGTTCTGCGGAACGAAGGCGTCATGGTGATGTCGCCCGAACGGGCGGCGCGGCAGGACATAAGACCGCTGAAAATCGCCCTGCTCAACCTGATGCCGAAGAAGATCCAGACCGAAACCCAGTTCGCGCGGCTGATCGGGGCCACGCCGCTGCAGATCGACCTGCAGCTGATCCGCATGTCCGACCACCAGTCGCGCAACACCGCCGCCGCGCATATGGAGGAATTCTACCGGCCGTTTCAGGCGGTCCGCGATGAAAAATTCGACGGCCTCATCATCACCGGTGCCCCGATTGAACATCTGCCGTTTGAAGAGGTCACCTATTGGGACGAATTGCGGCAGGTGATGGCCTGGACCCAGACGAACATCCATTCCACATTCGCTGTCTGCTGGGGCGGCATGGCGATGCTGTGGCATTTTCACGGCATCGCCAAACACAGGCTGCCCGCCAAGGCCTTTGGCTGTTTCCGTCACCGGACCCTGGTGCAGGGATCACCGTTGCTGCGCGGGTTTTCAGACGATTTCGTCATCCCCGTCAGCCGCTGGACCGAGGTGCGCCAGGCCGAGGTCGATGCACGCCCCGGCCTTGTCACGCTGCTGGCATCGGATCAGGCCGGCCCCTGCCTGATCGAGGATGCGGCGCATCGCGCGCTGTATATCTTCAATCACTTCGAATACGACAGCGACACGCTGAAGCAGGAATACGACCGCGACATTGCCAATGGCACCCCGATCAATGTGCCGCAGAACTATTATCCCGATGACGATCCCGCAAAACCGCCGCTGAACCGCTGGAGAAGCCACGCCCATCTTCTCTACGGCAACTGGATCAACGAGATCTATCAGTCAACGCCCTACGAAATCACGGACATTGGCCGCTAGTGTTTTCATCGCCGCCGCCCTGATCGGGGGAAGTGCCGCCGTGGTGGGCCGCCGTGTCTCTGCCCGCAGGGCGGCGGCGGAAGCGGCCTATCCGCCGACGGGCACGATCCTGCGGGTAAACGGACGGGCCGTTCATGCCGATGTGTCAGGCACCGGGCCTGATGTTGTCCTGATCCACGGTGCCAGCGGCAACACCCGCGACTTCACCTTCGATCTGGCACGGCGGCTTGCCGTGCGCTGCCGCGTCATCGTCTTTGACCGGCCCGGCCTTGGCTGGTCGGATGATGCCGGACAGGCCGGCATCAGCCCGCAGGGACAGGCCCGCATCCTGCGCGATGCCGCGCGCCAATTGGGCGCAGAGCGGCCCGTGATCCTGGGGCACAGCTATGGCGGGGCCGTTGCCTTGGCCTGGGCCTTGCAGGACGCGGATGGCACCGGCGCGCTGGTGCTTCTTGGCGGGGCGACCATGCCGTGGCCAGGCGGGCTTGGCGGCTGGTACAGCCTGACATCCGGCCGTCTGGGCCGCGCCGTGGCGGTGCCCCTGGTATCGGCTTTTGCGCCCCTGTCGCAGACACGGGGCACAATCGCCAGCATCTTTGCGCCCGATCCGGTGCCTGCGGGCTATGCGGAATATGTGGGGGCCGGGCTTACCTTGCGCCCGGCAAGCCTTGGCACCAATGCGCGGCAGGTCAACGGATTGCGCCCGTTTATCGTCGAGATGTCGCAGGCCTATGCGCGGCTGGCGGTGCCGGTCGAGATTGTGCACGGCACCGCCGATACCATCGTGCCCGCCGGCATCCATGCCATCCCGCTCAGCACGCTGCTGCCCGATGCGGCGCTGACCCTGTTGCCCGGCATCGGTCACATGCCGCATCATGCGGATCCGGACGCGGTGCTGGCGGCAATCGACCGGGCGGCGGCGCGTGCCCGATTGCGCTGACAGCCCTGATCGCCATACTGCCCCCAACCACATCCGGGAAAAGAGACGCCAGATGAACCTGCCTTTTGACGGTGCCATCAGCCGCTACTTCAGGAACGACGCCCCCGAGGACATCCGGCGCGCGATCGAGAAGGCGGACAAGGACGATGTCCTGTCCAGGGGGTACCCCTACCGCGAGAAGCTGCACAAGCAGGACTATGAAGATCACCTTGCGGCGCTGCAGATTCAGCTTGTGCGGATGCAGAACGACCTGCGCGCCACCGGCAAGCGCCTTGTCGTCGTGTTCGAAGGCCGCGATGGCGCCGGCAAGGGCGGCACCATCGGCGTGGTTTGCCAGAACCTGAACCCGCGCTTTGCCACGGTGGTGGCCCTGTCCAAGCCCACCGAACGCGAGGCGGCGCAATGGTACTTTCAACGCTACGCCGATTGGCTGCCCGCCTCGGGCGAGATCGTGCTGTTTGACCGCAGCTGGTACAATCGCGGCATTGTCGAACCTGTGTTCGGCTTTTGCACGCCCGGACAGCGCGAGCATTTCTTCCGCCAGCAGCCCTATTTTGAAGGGGTTCTGGTGGATGAGGGCATCGTCTTTCTGAAACTGTGGTTCAGCGTCGGCCGGGCGGAACAGCTCAAGCGCATGCTTGACCGCGAATCCGATCCGCTGAAGCAGTGGAAGCTCAGCCAGATCGATGTCGACGGGCTGCAGAAATGGGATGCCTATACAAGCGCCATCCACGAGACGCTGGGGCGCACCCATTCCCCCCGCACCCCCTGGACCGTGATCCGGTCCGATGACAAACCGCGCGCCCGCATCGCCGCGATCCAGTCGATCCTGCTTGCCCTCGACTATCAGGGCAAAGACGAAAAGATCATCGGCAAACCCGATCCGCTGATCTGCGGCGGTCTTGACATGCTCGATGTCTAAGCGCGGCTATCACCACGGCAACCTGCGTCAGGCTCTGGTCGAGGCCACGCTGACCCTGATCGAGGAAAAGGGTCCGCAGGGCTTCACCCTGTCCGAAGCGGCAAAGGCGGTTGATGTCACGCCTGCCGCCGTCTACCGCCACTTCTCGGGCCGCGAAGAGCTGATCGCCGAAGTCGCCCGCCAGGGGTACGAGATTTTCACGGCGCTGATGGATTTCGCCTATGACAATGGCAAGCCCACCGCACTGGCCGCTTTCGAGGCGACGGGGCGCGCCTATCTTGCCTTTGCCCGCAAGTATCCGGGCTATTATCAGGCCATGTTCGAAAGCGGCATCCCGATGACCTCCAATCCCGACCTTGCCCTGGTCGCCGCGCGGGCAACCGCCGTTCTGGAAGAAGCCGCCAGGGCCCTTTCGGCGAACATCCCCCCCGAAAAGCGTCCCCCCCCGGCCATGTTCGCCGCCCATATCTGGGCGATGAGCCACGGGGTCGTGGAGCTTTTCACCCGCGGCACCCCCGGCGCCCGCAGCCCCTTCGCGGCGGAAGACCTGCTGGAAGCCGGCATCGGCATCTATCTGCGCGGCCTTGGCCTGCTGCCGCAGGATCACTGACGGGTTGAAGCCGCCGCCGTCATTTCCTGTTCAAGACTATTCACGCCGGGGACCTTGCGCGCGCCGGCGCGCGCCGCCGGATCAGCGGAACAGCACCAGCGCGTCCGGGCTCCAGGCTACGCGGGCGCGGGTGCCAATGTCCAGAACCGGGCGACCGGGCACGTTGCGCATCGACAGGCGCACCGCAGCGCTGACCCCATCCAGCTTGACATCGTAATAGGTCATGTCGCCGTAATAGACGACCTCTTCCACCGTGCCGGGCGTTTCGCGCACCGTCGCTGCCTGACCATCGTACAGGATCGTCAGCGTCTCGGGGCGGAAGCCAACGGTCGTCTCCTGTCCGTTGCCCCCCGGCGGTGCCTGATCCGCCGCGATCCGGCAGCGGCCCAGACCGGCAACCTCGACCTCGCAGCCCTCCGGCGTATCGGACAGGACTGTTGCCGGCAGGAAGTTCATCGTGCCGATGAAATCCGCGACCTGCCGCGTCTTCGGGCGGCGGTACAGCGTTTCGGGGTCGTCCAGCTGCACGATCCGGCCTTCGAACATCACCGCGATGCGATCACTCATCACCAGCGCCTCTTCCTGGTCATGGGTGACCAGGATGAAGGTGATGCCAACCTGGCGTTGCAGCTTGATCAGTTCCATCTGCATCTGTTCGCGCATCTTCTTGTCCAGTGCCGACAGCGGCTCGTCCAGCAGCAGCACTTTCGGCTTCAGGATCAGCGCACGCGCCAGCGCCACGCGCTGGCGCTGGCCGCCCGACAGCGCATGCGCCGCCCGCTTGCCGAAGCCCGTCAGACCCACCATCGCCAGCGCATCCCCCACGCGGCGGGCCATCTCGGCCTTGTCCAGCCCCGCCCGACGCAGACCGAAGCCCACATTTTCCTCGACCGTCAGATGCGGGAAGATCGCATAGGACTGAAACACCATATTGGTCGGGCGCTTGTTGGCAGGGATGGTTGACGCATCCTTGCCGTCAATCAGGATCACACCCGAAGAAATCTCCTCAAACCCGGCGATGGTGCGCAACAGCGTGGTCTTGCCGCAGCCCGAAGGCCCCAGCAATGAGAAGAACTCTCCCGCCCGGATACTGGCGTTGATGCCGCGCAATGCGTGGTAATCGCCATAGTATTTCTGTACATCCCGGAACTCGATCATGGTGGGTTTCGCAGTCACAGGAAGCCTCCGGTATCCTTTGTGCCAGACCGGGCAAGCCCGCGGCGGCGGAAAAACTCAGCAATGCTCAGCAGCAGGACCGACAGGCAGACCAGGATCGTGCCAAGCGCCATGATCACGGGAACAGCCTGCGGAAATCGGAACTGCGAAAAGATATAGACCGGCAGCGTCGCCTGGGTTCCGGCCAGAAAGAAGGCGATGATGAATTCGTCCAGACTGATGGTGAACGAAATCAGCAAAGACGAGATGATGCCGGGCATCACCAGCGGCAGGATGATCAGCCGGAAGGTCGAGAACGATGTTTCACCCAGATCATAGGCCGCCTCTTCCAGCGACCGGTCCAGCGACTGGAAGGCGGAACTCAGGATCGCGATGCAGAATGGCGTGCAGATCAGCACATGGCCCAGGATCACCGTCAGGATCGACAGTTCGATCCCGACCATCAGCAGGATCGACAGCAGCGACACCGCCACGATGATTTCTGGCAGAACCAGCGGCAGCATGATCAGCCCCATCAGCCCCGCCTTGCCCGGAAAGCGGTAGCGGGTAGAGGCGCGGGCGGCAAAGACGGCAAGCGTGGTCGACAGGATCGCGGTGGTGACGGCAATGATCAGACTGTTCCTGACCGCGTCATGCAGCGGCGGATCATCGGCAAGGGCCGCGAACCACTTTGTCGAAAAGCCGCTCAGCGGAAAGGCGATGACCGTCGCATCGTTGAAGGCAAACATCGGCAGCAGAATGATCGGCGCATAAAGAAACACCAGATAGACCAGCGCATAGACCTTGAACCACCCGCCCCTCATGATTCCGGACCCCGCAGGTAGCGCCGGTTCAGGTACAGAAAGAACAGGCTGACAACCGTCACGATCACCATTGCCGATACCGCGATGGCCGACCCCAGCGGGTAATTGTCCAGCTTGAGGTATTGCAGCTGGATCAGGTTGGCCACCATGCGCCCCTCGGGCCCGCCGACAAGCTGCGGCGTCACGAAATCGCCGATGGTCGGGATGAACACGATCAGCACCGCAGCAATCACCCCGGGCATCGCCAGCGGCAGGGTAACGCGCAGGAAGGTCATGAAACGGGATTCACCCAGGTCCTGCCCCGCCTCCAGCAGCGACCGGTCGATCTTTTCCAGGGCCACGAAGATCGGCAGGATCGCAAAGGGCGCATAGGCATGGGCCAGCGTCACCACCACCGCACCCACGTTGTAGTTGATCCACTGCAAGGGCTCGCTGATGATCCCCAACCCCAGAAGGCCGGAATTGACCACGCCGTTGTAGCCCAGGATCACCTTCCACAGAAACACGCGGATCAGATAGCTGGTCCAGAACGGGATGGTGATCAGAAACAGCCACAGCGATTTGCGCGACGGATCAACATGAAAGGACACGAAATAGGCCACCGGAAAGGCCAGAAGCACGGTCACCGCCGTGACGGTCAGCGCCACCATCAGCGACCGCAGCATGACCACCCGGTACAGTTCGTTGGTCCAGGCCTCAAGGTAATTGGCGAAGGTGAAGGTGCGGATGATCTCCAGATAGCCGTCGGTCAGAAAGCTGTAGATGAAGATCAGCGCCAGCGGGGCCGCCAGCAGCAGAATGGCATAGCTCGCCGTCGGGCTGATCATGGCAAGGCCGCTTGCCGCCTCTGACCGGCCCATCCGGCGCAGCACCCCCCCTGATGTCATCATGCCCCCTGTCGGCTTGGCCTGATGGTTTGTTGCACAGGACGCATCGCGTGAAAAGAGGGGCGATCGGCGTTTGATCAAACCAAGGGACCGGCCGGGACAAACCGTGCTGCGGGACAACCGCCTGCCAAAGGGGCAGGCACGGGCAGATGCCCCTGCCTTGACGGGGTGCTGTCAGAGCAACCCCGCCGCCTGCCGGGCGGGACCATCATCGTGATCCGTGGGATATGGGCTTGCCATTCCGGGCGGACGTCGAAAGGCAGCGCGTTTCCCCGCCCGCGCGCGACGGTGCCCTGCAGACCGGCAGGTCCGGGACCACGGCAGGCCAGCGCCCGGCCCGGCGGGTGCAAAGCGCCCGCCGGGGGCGGGTCGGGCGCTGGCCGGGGGCTGTGGCCCCCGGCTGGTGTGGGTTCAGCGTGGCGCTGTGGCATGGGCTATGGCCCCGGCCATTTGAGCGGTGAAACTGCTTTCGTCAGTCTGGGCGGGGACAGGAAACGCACCGCGTTTCCCCGCCCGCGCGCGACGGTGCCCTGTAGATCGGTCGGTCCAGGCACCACGAAAGGCCAGCGCCCGACCCGGCGGGCGAGAAGCGCCCGACCCGGCGGGCGAGAAGCGCCCGCCACGGGCGGGTCGGGCGCTGGCCGGGGGCTGTGGCCCCCGGTGGGCGGGCAATAGGCGCACCGCAGAGCCGGGGCGATGGCCCTGGCCAGAACGCGTGGGGCGCGCGAGCGGAGCCGTTTCCGGTCTTCCAGCCGGCGGTCCTTGCGGTTGGTGCTTTTTCAGCAGCCTGTTACCGGGAGACAGCCTTGATCAGGATCGCGCGCTTCTTCAATTCGGCATACAGGGCGGGAACGACGCGGGTTTGCGCAACCGCGCGCGACAGCGCATCGGACAGCCGCCCGTCGTCCGCCAGTGCCTGCGTCACCCGCCACACCATCCTGCGCGCAACCCCGTCGACATGGACGATTTCGGTCATGCCGGCCCGGTTCTTGCGCAAGCAAGGAAAAACTGTGCCCCCGCAAGGGGCATCAAAGGCGGTCTGTCCCATTCCGGGATTTCAGTCATGGCCATGAAGCAAGCACCAGTCCTGACCCTGATCTGTCGAAGAACTGCAATCCTTCACTTATCGCGCTCTTTCTTCAAGAGCGCGCCAGGAGGGATTCCCTTGCATTCTTTCCAGGCTATTCCTGGCGTCTGCGCAACTGCTCACCCCAAGTATAATGCAGTACAAAAAAATACAACTATGGGAACCACGTGAATCTGCGACATCAGCCGCGCCAAATTATTCAAAGCCCCCGCAATCAGCGCCAGCACCACCCTGCCGATGATGCTGACAAGCTCCTGCATTTAACGACTGCCAGGAAGAGGCATGACAGCCATTATCAACATCCTTTCTGTAACTTCAACTCTGGCACTCTTTTGAATTGCCCGGCAAGAAGCTGTGCCGGCCGATCCACCTCACTGCAACCTTGCTGCCAAACGTTCAATCCTGGCCTTGACCGGTCCAAGGCTTGCTTCGCTCCAATAGCCGATCCGCCCGCGGGCATCCCGGATCACCGCACCTTCGGCAAGTCGGGCAAGGGCCGCAGGTTTGCATTCTTCGCCGTTCAGTGTGATCGCAACCAAACGGGCGCGCCGACGCCCGGTGATCCCGCTTTTCTGCGCCAGCCAGAACAGAAGATGCGACCGGAACAGAAATTCGCGGCGAAACATGGCCACAAGACTCCGCGGTACAGCGCGCAAATGCGCCTGATTGGCCCAGGAGACAAAAAGATCATCAATGCGCATGTGCACCAGCGCGCCGTCGCCGCGCAGGTACATCTCACGAAACAGCTCTGCGGTGTTCGGCTGCGCGCCCGAGTGGTAGGCCACGATGGAACTGTTGCCGACAGCAAAGCGCCTGCCACGGCTGACCCGCCAGATCAGCCGGCGGATCACACCGAAGGATATCAGATTTCCGGGCGGCAGCATCGCAACATCGTTGCGGTCCCGGATCAGCGCGGCAACCTTTCCAAGGTCGCCGGTCACCAGCGTATCAAGGTCAACATAGACGCAGCGGCAGTCTGCGGGCAACACGCTGCGGTCAAACATCGACAGCTTCACCACATAGCCGCCGGCAAAAAAATCTTCCCTGTCGAAAAACGAAGGGAACGCCTTTTGCTGCACCCTTGGATCGATATCGTCGCGAAAGCGGTCTGACAGCAGAACCACAGACACGCATCCGGCGGACAGCCGAAGCGCTTCGCGGGTCAGCTCATTCACATGCTTGGACGAGTATTTCTCGCCCCAGAGCGCCATCACAAGGCACCACCCGGCAGTGGACATCGCTTACCTCAAAACGGGCAAGTCCGGACGGACCGAAAGCGCCGGGCAACCCACCCCGGGACAAGAGCCATCCTTCAACCGGTCAGCGTTTGGAGAACTGGAAGCTCTTGCGGGCCTTCGCCTTGCCATACTTCTTGCGTTCCACCACACGGCTGTCGCGGGTCAGAAAGCCTGCGGCCTTCAGCGCGGTGCGCAGGCCCGGCTCGTAGAGCTGCAGCGCCTTGGAGATGCCGTGCTTGACCGCACCGGCCTGGCCCGAAAGCCCGCCGCCGGTCACGGTGGCGTTCACGTCAAACTGCCCCTCGACCCCGGCAACCGTGAAGGGCTGGCGCAGGATCATCTGCAGAACGGGGCGGGCGAAGTATTCCGGCATCGTCTTGCCGTTCACCAGCACCTTGCCCGAACCCGGCTTGATCCACACCCGCGCGACGGCGTTCTTGCGCTTGCCGGTCGCATAGGAACGACCCAGCGCGTCACGCACCGGAACGCGCGGTGCCACAACCGCTGCAACAGGGGCCGCGTCGGCGACGGCCGATTTCAGATCGTCAAGGGATTTGATGTCAGCCATGGTCACGCGCTCCGGGTGTTCTTCGGGTTCATCGACTTAAGGTCGAGAACGACAGGCTGCTGCGCCTGATGCGGATGCTCGGCACCGGCATAGATGAGCAGGTTGGTCATCTGCTGGCGGCCAAGGCGGTTGCGGGTGATCATCCGTTCCACCGCCTTTTCGACCACACGCTCGGGGTGGGCGCCGTCCAGCACCTGGGCTGCGGTGCGGAACTTGATCCCGCCGGGGTGGCCGGTGTGCCAGTAGTAGCGCTTGTCGGCCCGCTTGTTGCCGGTCATCTGGATCTTGCCGGCATTGATGACGATCACATTGTCACCCATGTCCATATGCGGCGTGAAGGTCGGCTTGGTCTTGCCGCGCAGGATACTGGCGACCAGCGTCGCAAGCCGGCCCAGAACGATGCCTTCGGCGTCGATCAGGACCCACTTCTTCTGGATATCCGCAGGCGTTGCGGTAAAGGTTTTCATGGTCGGTCTTTCGTAAGGACAGGGTCGGGGACCCCGAAATCCGGGACAAGGGTGTATCGCCGAAGCACGGCACAGCGTCAAGCGCCATAACCCTGTAATTGATGTTCAAAAACAATATCTTGAAAAAAAGGTAATCAGATACCCCACAATCCGCGCCGGTTTTTCGCAGAAGAACCGCCCTCATTTCAGCCGGGGCGGACGGTCGGGGTCCATGCCCGGTGCGGCAGGGGACACGGGGTCAGGCAGCGCAGGCATCGGCAGGTCAAGGCGCAGGGCCACCCGTGCCAGCAGCGCCAGGGCAGGCTCTTCAGGTGCCAGGAAAGTAACATCCATCTCTGCGGCATCGACGCCCGAAAAGGTCAGCGCCTCTGCGGCGGCGCGGGCCAGCGCGGCTTCGGCCCCCGGTGCCGCGCCGACAAAGGCCAGCATATGGCTGCGCCGCCCGCCGTCATAGCTGACGCCCGCCAGCAGCGCGGCCATCGCCACGCCGCCGGCACGGGCCAGCTTTGCCTCCAGGGCTTCGATCAGCCGCTCCGGCAGACCGCCGGGGGCGTGGAACGACCGGGGCGCAGCCTCCACCACGGCGGGCGCGTGACCGAGCGTTACGGCAAGCCAGTCCACCGCCCCGGCGGACATCAGGAAGGACGAGGGCGCGATCCCAAGGTTGATCCCGATCCCGATCCCCTGCCCCGCCAGCTGGGCGGCAATCACCCGTCCCGGCAGGGCGGCATAGGGTGCAGGGGCACCGGTAAAGGCAGACAGCCGGTCTTCCCGGTCAAAGACCAGCACAACCGGCCCGTCTTCCAGCGCAAAGACGCGGGGGGTGACGGCCTGCCCCGCAACCTCTGTCTCCAGCAGCAGGAACAACTCATCCTCCGCCACCCGCCCGTAGAAGCGAAGCCGGGCCGCGTCATCGTCCGGCGCGGCTTCCATGCCGGCATGGGCGATATCCAAAGGCGTCATCACCGCCTCTCCCCTGCGGCGCGGGCCGCCTGTTGCCGGGCCCGTGCCGCCATCGGGGCCACTGCCGCCCGGTCCCGGTCACAGACCCCGGCCCCCGGCAGCCCGGTCTGCCGACCCTGGCGGTGGCCGCCCGCATTGCGGAACCGCGCGCCCGGCGTCTGCCCCGCAATCAGGACCCGCGCCTTTGGCCGGAACCGGACAAAGGCGCGCGGCGCATGGCCCGTGGCCGTGGCCGCAGGTTGCCCCGCGCACCGGGTGCAGACCCCGATCTTCTGCGCAGGTCTTTCGCCAGCGGTCATGATGCGATCCTTCCTGCCGGGCCGCCCCGGTGCGGCGATGCCGTTCGCGGTGGCCTTTTGCGTGACCAGAGATCATATAGGGGCGCATACCGCAGCAGACATCCGGGCCGCACCGACATGATGATGAAAGACGTGACCATCGGCGGACTGACAATCGGCAACACCCGGCCCCTGCTGGTGATCGCCGGGCCGTGTCAGCTGGAAAGCCTGGACCATGCCCAGATGATCGCCGGAACCCTGCGCGAGGCTTGCGCGGCCGCCGGGGCGCAGTTCGTGTTCAAGGCGAGCTACGACAAGGCCAACCGCACCTCGCTGAAGGGCCGCCGGGGTCTGGGGATCGAGGCCGGGCTGAAGGTGCTGGCGGCGGTGCGCGCCACGGGCGTTCCCGTGCTGACCGATGTGCATGATGCCGGTCAGGCGCGGCTGGCGGCAACGGTCGTGGATGTCATCCAGATTCCGGCCTTTCTGTGCCGCCAGACCGACCTGCTGCTGGCCGCAGGCGAGACCGGGGCGGCGGTGAACATCAAGAAGGGGCAGTTCCTGGCCCCCTGGGACATGGCGAATGTCGCCGAAAAGGTCGCCTCGACCGGCAACGGGCGCATCCTGCTGACCGAACGCGGCGTCAGCTTTGGCTACAATGCGCTGGTGGCGGATATGCGCGCCCTGCCGGTCATGGCGCGCACCGGCTGGCCGGTGATCATGGACGCCACCCATTCGGTGCAGCAGCCCGGCGGGCAGGGCGATGCCAGCGGCGGGCAGCGCGAATTTGCGCCTGTCATGGCGCGGGCCGCCGTGTCGCTGGGCATTGCCGGGGTCTTCATCGAAACGCATCAGGACCCGGACACGGCCCCCTCCGACGGGCCGAACATGATCCCGCTGCACCGCATGCCCGCGCTGATTGCCAGCCTGATGGCCTTTGACCGGCTGGCCAAGGCCGACCCGTTGCATGTCTGACCTGCCGTCTGGGGGGCGCTGACAGGTGCCAGCCCTGCACCGGAATGTGTGAAAGAATTCCGGACAGTGCCGCGCAACGCCTTGTTTTCAAACACCTGGCCCCGCGTGCCACCGTGGGACGCGCCCCCTAACACCACCTGCCCTGCCGCCCAGCCTGATGACCAGGCCCATTGAAAATTGTAGCCGCCCAGCCAGCCGGTCACATCCACCACCTCACCGATGAAGAACAGCCCCGGAACGCCCTTGGCCTGCATCGTCCGCGCGTCCAGATCATCGGTCTCGACCCCGCCCAGCGTCACCTCGGCGGTGCGGTAGCCTTCGGTGCCCACCGGGCGCAGCGTCCAGCCATGCACCAGCGCTTCGGCGCGGGCGATCATCGCGTTGGACTGGTCGGCCATCACGCCGCTCAGACCCGCCTCGGCCTCGACAAAGCGGGCCAGACGCTCTGGCAGCAGGCGGGCCAGGGCCGTGCGGGGGGCAATACGGCCTTCGGTGGCGCGCGCGGCGCGCAAGTTTGCCCCGGCATCAGCCCCGCGCGCCAGATCGACCGTCACCGCCTCGCCCTCGCGCCAGTAGCTGGAGGCCTGCAACACCGCCGGCCCCGACAGGCCGCGATGGGTAAAGAGCAGGCCCTCGTCAAAACCGGTGCGCCCGGCGGTGACCCGCCCCCTGACCGCAACGCCCGCCAGCGCCGTCATCCGCGCCAGGTCCTGTTCGGCGAAGGTCAGCGGCACCAGTCCGGGCCGGGTTTCGGTCACGCGCAGGCCGAACTCTTCGGCCAGGCGGTAGCCAAAGGCACTGGCCCCCATCCTGGGAATGGACTTGCCCCCCGTCGCCACGACAAGCGACGGTGCCCGCACCGGCCCCTGCGGCGTTTCCACGGCAAATCCCGCCGCCTCGCGCCGGACCGCGCCGGGCGTGCAACCCAGCCAAAGCATGACCCCGGCCTGTTCCATGTCGCGGCGCAGCATGGTGACGATCTGGGTGGCAGAGCCATCGCAGAACAGCTGCCCCAGCGTCTTTTCATGCCAGGCGATTCCGGCGGCGTCGACCCGCGCAATGAAATCCCACTGGGTAAAGCGGCTAAGCGCCGACAGCGCGAACCGGGGATTGCGCGACAGAAACCGCTCTGGCGCGATCCCCAGATTGGTGAAATTGCACCGCCCCCCGCCCGAGATGCGGATCTTTTCGCCCGCCGCCTTGGCATGGTCGATCAGCAGCACCCGCCGCCCGCGCCGACCGGCCTCGACCGCGCACATCATGCCCGCCGCCCCTGCCCCCAGAATGATGACATCTGCCCGGTCCATGCCCCCCTGCTACCCGCTGCATTCCGGCACCGCAACAGTCTGCCGTCCCGGTGAAATGCCTCTTGCGGCGATGGAACGGCTTCGCTAAACACCGCCGCAGTTGGGGCGTCGCCAAGTGGTAAGGCATCGGTTTTTGGTACCGACATACCTAGGTTCGAATCCTAGCGCCCCAGCCAGATCAGGGTTTTGCACCGGAAATGCCGAAGCGCCCGCAACGCAGGCCATCGGAAATGCGGGCGAAGCTTGGGGCACAGGCTGCTGCCGACCCCGCCTTTGGGCAGGGCGCCCGCCGAAAGCCACAGACGCCGGGGGCAGCGGGGACTTGCCGCCGGGTGGTGCCGCTGACATCTTGCGTCCTGGGCCTGCCCGTGCCGCAGGCGCTGCGGGGCGGGGTCTGACGGCAGACCGAAACCGGCCACCACCGCAGGGTTGACCCATGCCGAAGATGCGCAAGAAATCCGACCTGCCCACAAAGATCTGCGTCGTCTGCAAACTGCCCTTCACCTGGCGCAGGAAATGGGGGCGGGACTGGGCGCATGTCAGCCATTGCTCTGACCGGTGCAGAAAGGCAGGCAAGGCGGGGGCACCGCGCGCGGGCGGTGCCTGAGGGCGCGCGGGCCTGCCCGTCTGCGCCGAAGCTGCCGCGCGCCCGCCTGCCATGCAAAGGGCCGGCCCTGCCGGACCGGCCCCCTGCCCGTGATGTTCAGTCAGCAGCCTTCTTCATCGCCGCTTCCAGCTTTGCCTTGTCGGCATCGGAAAGCTGCGGGTGATCCACCACCAGTTTCAGGCTGTCGATGGTGCCGGTAAAGTCAAAGGGCACCTGATAGACCTTGTCGTTCACCGGGGTGCCGGTATCCGAACCGATGTCCATATTCTCGTCCCAGGCAAGGATGATGGGGATCGTCTGTTCCATCTTCTGGGTATCGACCACTTTGCCATCGACCGAAAGCGTGCCGGTGCCGGACTGGCCGATACCGCTGAGGTTGTTGAACGCCAGCGTGGCAATGCCCAGACCATCATATTTGAAGTCAAAAACGATGGTGTGTTTGCCGGGTGTCAGGGCGTCTTTCGCCTGCCAGGTCTGGTTCTTCAGGCCGACAAGGTTCCAGTCAAAGGTTGGCTTGCCCTTGTCGATGTAAAGGCCATATCCGGCAAAGCGGCCGCCCTGCGTGATGATCATGCCGTTGCCGCCGTCTTCCGGCACCGTCACCTCTGCGGTGAAGGTGTAAGAAGCGCTGAGGATCGTCGGGGCGACACCGTTCGAGATGCCGGTCATCCTCGGCGGGAAGGAAAACTCCCTGCGGCCGGCGGTGACCGAGGGGCGCGGTGTCACGATCCGGCCGGTAACGGACGCATCAAGCGGCAGTACCTGATACTTTTCCGCCTCGCGCCACCAGATCGCCTCCAGTTCCTTGACCTTTTCGGGGTTTGCCGCAGCCACATCGGTGTTCTGCGTCCAGTCCTTGGTCAGGTCATAAAGTTCCCAGTCGGGCGTCGCCGGATCGGGCTGTGCCGGGCCGAAGGTGACCCAGGACGGCCGCTTGACCTTGTCCACCAGCGACCAGCCTTCGTGATACAGGGCATAGTTGCCGAACATCTCGAAATACTGGGTGCGGTGGTGCGAGGGTTCGCCGGCATTTGCCTTGTCGAAGGTATAGGCAAGGCTCGTGCCTTCGATCGGGCTTTGCGCAATGCCATCCACAACCGAAGGCTGGCGGATGTCCGACACCTCCAGAATCGTCGGGACGATGTCGATGACATGGGCGAACTGGTTGCGGATGCCGCCCTTGTCGGTGATCACCTTTGGCCAGGCAATCGCCATGCCCTGCCGGGTGCCCCCGAAATGGGACGAAATCTGCTTGGTCCATTTGAACGGCGTGTCAAAGGCCCAGGACCAGGCGACAGCCATGTGGTTATAGGTGTATTCCGACCCCCACAGATCATAGAAGTCCTTCAACTGGACCTCCACTGGCACCTCGACCCCGTTGAACATCGCCACCTCGTTCGGCGTGCCCTGCAGCGTGCCTTCGGCAGAGGATCCGTTGTCGCCCGAGATGTAGATGATCAGCGTATTGTCCAGATCGCCGTTCGCCTCGACCGCGTCGATCACCCGGCCGATTTCCGCATCGGTATAGGCCAGATAGGCGGCATAGACGTTGGCCTGGCGGATGAACATCTTCTGTTCATCCGCTGTCAGCTTGTCCCAGTCCTTCAGCAGGTCCGAAGGCCAGGCGGTCAGCTCTGCCGTGTCCGGAATGACGCCAAGGCGCTTCTGGTTGGCAAAGATCGTGTCGCGCAGCTTGTTCCAGCCTTCATCGAACAGCTTCATGTCCGTGATCTTCTTGATCCACTCTGGCGTCGGATGGTGCGGCGCATGGGTGCCGCCCGGCGCGTAATAGACGAACCACGGCTGATCGGGGCCCAGCGTGTTCAGCTGCGCCAGATAATCGATCGCCTCATCCGCCATCGCGGTGATCAGGTTGAAGCCCTTCTGCGTCTGCGAGGGATAGATCTGCGTGGTGTTGCGGAACAGGTTGCCCGGGGTCCACTGGCTGGTATCGCCGCCCATGAAACCGTAGAAATAGTCAAACCCCATCCCGGTGGGCCATTGGTCAAACGGCCCCATCATGCTGATCTGAAAGCCCGGCGTGTTGTGGTTCTTGCCGAACCACGAGGTGTTATAGCCGTTGTCGGACAGAACCCGGCCGATGGTGGCCTTGTCTTTTGTGATGATGGAATCGTAGCCCGGAAAGCCTGTGGCCTGTTCGGAAATCACGCCAAAGCCTGCCGAATGGTGGTTGCGCCCGGTCAGCAGCGCGGCGCGGGTGGGCGAGCAAAGCGCGGTGGAATGCATGTTGGTATAGCGCAGCCCCATCTCTGCGATGCGGTCCAGCGCCGGGGTGGGAACGACCCCGCCAAAGGTCGACGGCGCGCCGAAACCCACGTCATCGGTGAGAATCAGCAACACGTTCGGTGCCCCTTCGGGCGGAACTGTGCGCGGCTGCCAGAACGGCGTCGATTGCAGCGCGTTACGCTCGATCTTGCCGCCAAAGGGCACACCCGGGGCCGGCAATTGCAGGCCGTCGATGACGCGCGTCGCCGCCGGAGAGCCGAGGGGTGCCGGTGACTGCTGGGCGGCGGCGGCACCTGCTGCGGCAAGGACAAGGCCCGCCGCAAGCAGGCCCGGTCGGATCAAGGCCTGTCTGAACCTGTCGAAGATAATCATGCACGTCCTCCCTTGTTACTGAAGAGTCAGTCTTGGTTCGGGACCTTGGCACTCCGCTGTCGTCAACGCCGGGGCCTTTCCGTCTGCAGATGGCACCCCCGGACCTGGACGGACGGACCCCGGAGCAATCACGCCCCTTCAAGCTGCAGATGCGGTTCGCCAATGCGGTTCGCCAACAGTCCATCCGAAGCCAGCGTACAGTGCAAGCTTGCCGGGTGTTTCACTTTCCGCGCCAATCCGGTACGCGCGCGCAGCGGCCATCAGGCAAGCAGCGACCGTCAGCCAAAGGGAAGGAGGTCCCCTTGTTGTGACAGGGTGACGGCAGATGCATCGAAAGTGGACAGAAGTACCGGTACTTTCGGTTTGTCGCCGCTGAACCGCAGCCAGTGGGATTGCCTGCAGGAGAGATGTGGCATGAGAAAGACCATCCCAGTCATCCGGGTGGCGGCACTTTTTCCGCTGCTGAAGTTCCTGATCATGCGGCGGCATCCTGTGGAACGGATTCTGAAGGATGCTGGCATCGGCCATGTCTGGATCGAAGACCCGTATGCGCCGATCCCCATCAAGGCGCTGGAGAAGGTGGTCACCCGGGCTGCGCATCTGGAAGGCCCGGATGTTGGCTGCCGGGCGGTGACGGAGAACAGTCTGCGCGACATTGCGGCCCTGGGGGCGATTGCGCTTGGCGCGCGCAGCCCGCGCGAGGCCCTGCAGCGGGTGTCCGCGGCGATGCCGTTCCACTGTTCGCACGAGTTGATCTCTTTGCGGCCGGGCGATGCGCAATCGGTCGTGCAAGACGCCTGGATGCTGCCGATCCAGCCCGAGGTGATGCATGTGATCCAGCAATTCGTCGCCGGTATCTTTCAGGTGCTGGTGCGCAACGCGGTCCCAAACGAGCCGGTGATCCAGCGAATGTCCATCGTTCCGCATCCGGAACATGGGCTCGATCATCTCAGGGCCTGGTTTCCGGGCAGCATCATTGCGGCGCAAGGCCCTGTCCTCGAGGTGACGATCAGGACAGCGCATCTGGACACCCCCTACCGGCAGGTGGCGCGCAACCGGCTGCCGCAGATGCAGAGCTTCCCCTGGCAACGGCTGCGCGACGGAACAATTGCCGGTCCGACCCGCCTTCTGCTGAAAGCCATGCTGCATGACAGGGTGCCCACTATCGAATACCTGTCCGACTGCACGGACATGAGCGTGCGCACCCTGCAGCGGCGCTTTGCCGAGGAAAAGACCAGCTTTTCCGATCTGGTCGAAGAGGTTCGCCGCGCCGCCGCGATGGAGGCGCTTGGCCGGTCGGACGCGGCCATTGGCGATGTGGCCGCGAATGTGGGCTATTCGCGCCAGTCCAGCCTGACCCGCGCCGTGCGCCGCTGGACAGGGGCCCCGCCGGTTGACGTGCGCGCCCGCCGGGAAGGTTCCGCAGACTAGCCGTCGAACCCGAACACCCTGCCCCAGTCCGCTTTCATGTCGATCACGGTCCAGCCCTGGGCCGCAGCATCGTCCAGCCCCCGGACCAGCCGGCCGACAGGGCTGTTGCGGTCATAGGCGTATTCGCGCGCGGCATCGGTGTGATGGACGATCATGCCCAGGCTGCGCCCTTCGGCCTTTGTGACCCATTCCAGCATTTCATAATCGCCATCGGAATTGCCGAAGGCCGCGATCGGCCTGCGCCCGATATGGGCGTTGATCCCCACGGGCTTGCCCGCCTTGTCGTCGATGAAATCCACCTGCGGCAGGCGCATCAGCACCGGCTTTCCTTCCACCATGCGCAATTCCGTCCTGATGGAGGAACCGATGACGTTCTGCGGAGGAATGCCATAGACGGCCTCTGTCCAGGGGCGCATGAATTCGACGCCACCCCCCGAGACGATGAAGGTTTCAAACCCGTTGGCACGCAGATAGGCCAGAAGCTCCAGCATCGGCTGATAGACAAGCCCGGTATAGGGCCGCTTGAAGCGCCCGTCGCGGGCGGTTGCGATCCACCCGGTCACGACGGCATCAAACGCCTCTGTACTCATCCCGGCATGGGTGGCCATCAGAAGTTCGATCACCCCTTTTTCCCCTGCGGCTGACAGCGCGGCAAGATCATGGTCGAGCACGGCCTGAAACGGCTGTGTCGATGCCCATTCGGGATGACCGGGGGCCAGCGCGCGGACCCGGTCGATGACAAAGGCAAGCTGCGTGTAGATCGGGCTTTCCACCCAAAGCGTGCCGTCATTGTCGAACACCGCCACCCGTTCGGACGGGGGAACGAAATCGGGCGAGCCTTCGGTGGTGACTGCCTGGACAAAGGACAGAATCGCCTGCTTTGGGGCAGTGTCATTCCACGACGGCAGCGGGTCTGCCTGCGCAAAGGCAATGCCCCCGACCCCGGCCTCTTCGGCCAGAACAAGCCCCGCACCGGCGACGGACGCCATAAGAAAACCACGTCTTTTCATATCAATACCCCCACTATGCTAAAGCCTGCCAATCCAGGATGCACCCTTCCGGAAGCCCGCATTCAGACCGGGGGTGCCGTTCTGTCTGTTCGAAGCAAACACGCATCAACCGTACTGGGCAAGCGTCTCTTCACAGAAAACCGCTTCCGGGGCGGCCGTCTTCAGCAGTATACCGGACCCAGCAGCAGCCGTGCCGCGCAGCCACCGGAGGCCACCCTGACCCACCCCGTTCGACGGACCCTGCCAGGATCGTGCCAGGCGCGATACAGGACTTTATCGGCGCGGGCCCATGCCACCGCCGCAACAGTCACGGGCCGGATGCCCTTATGACTGCGGCCCCTGGACTTGACGCGCCACGCCTGGCCGGTGCAGCCCGCCCCGGTCTTTGTACCGATTGCGGCGTCTCGCGGATGGCAGACGCCAGGGCCTGCGGGCGGGCCTGCCAGTTCATCAGGCCGGACTATCCCCGGCTTGAGACAGCGGTTCATGGCCGCCCCGCAAACCCTTCCCATCCCGACGAATTCTTCTTTGGTCCGATTCTGTCGATGCACCGCGCCCGGCTGGTTCCGGCATCGCCCGGCGCGCAGTGGACGGGGATCACCACAGCACTTGCCGCGCGGCTTCTGGAAACAGGCGCGGTTGATGCCGTGCTGACCGTGATGCCGGACGCGGCCGACCGGTGGAAGCCGGTGCCGGTCATTGTCACCGATCCCGCCGACCTGGCCAGGTGCCGGGGCATGCGCATGGGCTACGCCCCGACCCTGGCCCTGCTGGAGCCGGCCCGCGCCGCCGGCCACCGCCGCATCGCGATGATCGGCATCCCCTGCCAGGTCTATGCCCTGCGCGCGCTGGAGGCGGAACTGGGGCTGGAGCGGCTTTATGTGATTGGAACCCCCTGTTCGGACAACACCACCACCGAGAATTTCCATATCTTTCTCAATCTGTTGGACCCGAAACCTGAGACGGTCAGTTATCTGGAGTTCCGCGCCGATTTCCGGGTGGAGCTGCGCTATGACGACGGGCGGGCGGACCGGACCATCCCTTTTCTGCACCTGCCGATCTCGCAGTTGCCGCCCGATTTCTTCCCCATGACCTGCAAGACCTGCGTCGATTACACCAACCGGCTGGCCGATATCACCGTGGGCTATATGGGCGGCGACGGCGACCAATGGATTATCGTGCGCAATCAGCGGGGTGCAGAGCTGCTTTCCCTGGCGGGATCGCACCTGTCGCTGCGCCCGCTGACCGACAGGGGCAGGCGCAAGGGGGCCGTAAGGGGATTTCTGCGCAACACCGAACGCGCGGCGGGGGGCCTGCCGCTGCGCCGGATGCCGGGCTGGCTGCGCCCGGTGGTGTCGTTCCTGCAGCCCCGCCTTGGCCCGCGCGGCCTGGAGTTTGCCCGCGCGCGGGTGGAGATGAAGGCGGTGGAAACCGTGCTGCACCTGCGCCGCGCCTTTCCGGCGCGGATCAAGAACATGGTGCCGGATCATGTCTGGCGGCTGGTGAAACCCTATGGGCTGGAACCGGGGGCGGATGAGGTTTCCAGCGGCGCGCGTGAGGGAAAAGACTGAACGCCGCCATGTTCAGCTGTCTTCCAAGAGAGCGTACCGCTATCGATCTTTGCGCCCGGACCGAGAAGGTCACGCTCCAGTGGAGCGTGGCCCGGTCCGTTGCCCGAAGGCGCAAGCCGCAGGGCAAGGGGGGCAGGTCTTGGGGCTACGACCTGAAAATCAGGCCGCGCCTGCCTGGGCGGGCGCGAACGCGCCTGCCAGGGGCAGGCAGGCGCGGCCTGATTTGTCGACGGACAAATCAGGCAAGAAGACGCTTCAACTGCACCCGCTCGTCCCGCCACAGGTAATGCACTTCATGCAGGTCCCGTTGCGCGGCAGCGTGCAGTTGCCACAATCGCCGAATGTGTGGTCCGCGATTGGTTCAAAGTACAATTCTTCGAAGCGAAGACCGCCGTCGCAATTCGGCCTCCAATTGTCGATTAAGTTCCTGCTTGAACGCTTCGAGACGAACGATCCTCATAGCCTTCTCGACTTGCGCTACATCTGAAAATGCCCGGTTTGCAATGTCTATCGCGCCCCAACGCACATCCTCCAGTACAGGACCACACTGAAATACGACTCCACCAAAGTTTGCCTCGAGTTCTTCCGGGGTTGGGGGAATGATCGCAAAGTCCGTATTTCTCTGCTTCAACAAAAAATTCTTCTTCGTCGCATTACCAAGGTGATGGTCAAGGGCCAAATGCGCGAACTCGTGGCCCAGAATGAAGTTTGGAACTTTTGAGCCGAGCTTTGCTTTTTCCCATAGAATTTCATCCACCGTAAGTGTCATTCGACCGTCGAAAGCAATAATGGCCGCTTTCCGCAGATAATCGTCAGGTAGGTCTGATCGGAAGGTCTTTACTTGCCAGCCTTCCTTCCCATCACCACAAAGCCACTGCCAAAAGTCCGGCATCTTGAAGTACCGCAGTTCTTCATCATCGCAATACTGACCGCGATAGAGGATCATCGTGCGGTAAATCTCCGCATACCGTACAACGGACAAAGACGGCACTTTCCCCTTATTCCGGGGCAACTTGCTACCCATTTGCCTGCTCCTCATGCCTTAACTGCACCCCGTCGTCGCGCCACATGACTGGCACTTCAGGCAGGACCCGTTCCGCACCATCATAAAGTGGCCGCATTCGCCGCAGCTGTCGCCGGTGTAGCCCTGCAGCTTCGCCTTCGCCCGTTCGTCCAGCACCACGGTGCCCGACGACAGTGCGGTTGCGCCGAAGGTCGTGGTTTCGGTCATCATCAGGCTGAGTGACCCCATGGCATCGCTGCCCAGACCCGCCGTACTCATTCCGCCCTGCAGCACCACCAGTTCCTGCGGCAGGCGCTTGCGCAGATAGCCGGTGGAGCTGATCTGCTTCAGCACCTCCAGCCCGCGGGTCGCGGCCTGGTCAGAGACTTCCGAGATGTTGCGCTTGCCTTCTTCCTCGCCCCGGCCCAGGTCGTCGAACGACGCCCCCTGCGGCTTGACATGGGCCAGATCGGTGCGGTCCAGATAGCTGACCGCCAGTTCGCGGAAGATGTAATCCAGGATCGAGGTGGCGTTCTTGATGCTGTCATTGCCCTGCACCATCCCCGCAGGCTCGAAGCGGGTAAAGGTAAATGCCTCTACAAATTCCTCAAGCGGAACACCATATTGCAGGCCGACGCTGACCGCGATTGCGAAGTTGTTCATCATCGCGCGAAAGCCGGCCCCTTCCTTGTGCATGTCGATGAAGATCTCGCCCAAGCTGCCGTCCTGATACTCGCCGGTGCGCAGATACACCTTGTGGCCGCCGACGATGGCCTTTTGCGTATAGCCCTTGCGGCGCTCGGGCAGTTTTTCGCGGTTCGAGCGGACGATTTCCTTGATGATCACCTTTTCGATGATCTTCTCGGCCAGAACCTGCGCCTTGGACGCCGGATTGCCGGTGGCCAGGCTTTCTTCCGCCTCTTCATCATCCCCGACCAGCGCCGAGGCCAGCGGCTGCGACAGCTTCGATCCGTCGCGGTAGAGCGCATTGGCCTTGATGCCCAGCGACCAGCTGAGTTCATAGGCCGCCAGCGCCTCTGCAATCGTGGCGGAATTGGGCATGTTGATGGTTTTGGAAATGGCCCCGGAGATAAAGCTTTGGGCCGCCGCCATCATGTGGATGTGGCTTTCGACCGACAGAAAGCGCTTGCCGGTCTTGCCGCAGGGATTGGCACAATCGAAGACGGCATAGTGTTCCGGCTTCAGGAAGGGCGCGTTTTCCAGTGTCATCATGCCGCAGACATGGTCGTTGGCAGCCGCCACCTGGGCGCGGGTAAAGCCAAGATGGGCCAGCAGATCGAAGGTCGGATCGTTCAGCTTCTCTGCCGGAATGCCCAGCGTGCCTTTGCAGAACTCCTCGCCCAGGGTCCACTGGTTGAAGACAAAGCGGATGTCAAAGGCCGATGGCAGGGCGGCTTCGATCTTTTCGATCTCGCGCGGGCCGAAACCGTGGCCGATCAGCGCGGTGTGGTTGATGCCGGGGCAGTTGCCAAGGCTGCCGTGACCCACCGCACAGGCGATGATTTCGGCAATCTGGGCCGGGCCATAGCCCAGCGTTTCAAGCGCCGCCGGGACCGACCGGTTGATGATCTTGAAGTAACCGCCCCCCGCAAGCTTCTTGAACTTGACCAGCGCGAAGTCCGGCTCGATTCCGGTGGTGTCGCAATCCATGACCAGCCCGATGGTGCCGGTCGGGGCGACGACGGTGGTCTGGGCGTTGCGGTAGCCGTGCCTTTCGCCCAGCGTCAGGGCGGTGTCCCAGGCCTCGCGCGCCAGGGCGATCAGGCGCGGGTCCGGGCAGTTGCCGGCATCCAGCGCCACAGGCACCACGTTGACACCGACATAGCCGGTGGTATCGCCCATCGCGGCGCGGCGGTGGTTGCGGATGACGCGCAGCATATGGTCGGCATTGCGGGCATAGCCCGGAAACGCCCCCAACTCGCCCGCCATTTCGGCCGAGGTGGCATAGGCGACACCGGTCATGATCGCAGACAGCGCGCCACACAGCGCCCGCCCTTGCGCCGAATCATAGCCGAGGCCCATCGTCATCAACAGGCCGCCGATATTGGCATAGCCCAGGCCCAGCGTGCGGAAGTCGTAGGACCGCTGCGCAATTTCCCGTGACGGGAACTGCGCCATCAGCACCGAGATTTCCAGCGTCACGGTCCAAAGGCGCGTTGCGTGGATATAGCCTCCGGCGTCAAAGGCCGTGCCGTTGCGGAAGGTCAGCAGGTTCATCGAGGCCAGGTTGCAGGCCGTGTCATCCAGGAACATGTATTCCGAACAGGGGTTCGATCCGCGGATCGGCCCGTCCGCCGGGCAGGTGTGCCAGGCGTTGACCGTGTCGTGGAACTGGATGCCGGGGTCGGCGCAGGCCCAGGCGGCATGACCGACCTGATCCCACAGATCGCGGGCCTTGACGGTTCTTGCCACCTTGCCGTCGGTGCGCCGGATCAGGCCCCAGTCCGTGTCATTTCTTACCGCCTGCAGGAAGGCATCGGTGACGCGGACAGAGTTGTTCGAATTCTGGCCGGAAACGGTGACATAGGCTTCGGAATCCCAGTCGGTGTCATAGGTGGGAAACTCGATGCCGGAATAGCCCTGGCGCGCATATTGCAGGATGCGGCCCACATAGGTTTCCGGGATCATCGCCTTTTTCGCCGACCGGATCGCGGCCTTCAGGCCGGCGTTCCTGGCCGGATCGGTGGCGTCGGCTTCCGCGCCATCCCAGGCCTTGATCGCGGCGAAAATGTCGTTCAGCCTGGTTTCATGCGCCTTCGATCCGGCAACCAGCGAGGCCACTTTCTGTTCTTCGATGACCTTCCAGTTGATGAAGGCTTCGATATCGGGGTGATCCATGTCGCAGATCACCATCTTGGCGGCGCGGCGCGTGGTCCCGCCCGATTTGATGGCACCCGCCGCCCGGTCACCGATCTTGAGAAAGCCCATCAGACCCGAAGACCTGCCGCCGCCCGACAGCTTTTCGCCCTCGCCGCGCAGCGATGAGAAATTGGTGCCGGTGCCCGAGCCGTATTTGAACAGGCGCGCCTCGCGGACCCACAGATCCATGATGCCGCCATCGTTCACCAGATCATCGCTGACCGACTGGATGAAGCAGGCATGGGGCTGGGGGTGTTCATAGGCACTGTCGGATTTGGTCAGGGTGCCGGTCCTGTAATCGACATAGAAATGGCCCTGTGCCGGGCCGTCGACGCCGTAAGCCCAATGCAGGCCGGTGTTGAACCATTGCGGGCT
The DNA here is from genome assembly GCA_020250125.1 of Rhodobacter sp. GTDB lineage: Bacteria > Pseudomonadota > Alphaproteobacteria > Rhodobacterales > Rhodobacteraceae > Aliitabrizicola. The sequence continues at coordinate 17,812 of JADCEL010000061.1, read as the reverse complement.
GTTGGGGGCTGCCATCTGGCGGGCCAGCATGAAGCGCATCTCGTCGTGATAGGCGCGGGCATCGGCCTCGGTGGTGAAATAGCCGCCCTTCCAGCCCCAATAGGCCCAGGCCCCGGCCATACGGTCAAACACCTGGCGGGCGCTGGTTTCGCCGACGAACCGCTCTGCCTCGGGCAGGGCTGCCAGCGCGTCGTGATCGGGCACCGAACGCCACAGGAATTCGGGCACGCCCTTTTCCTTCACGCGCTTGCGCAGCGCCGGAACGCCCGCCTTGCGGAAATACTTCTGCGCCAGCACGTCAGAGGCGACCTGGCTCCAGCCTTCGGGAACTTCCACGGCGTCGTTGCGGAACACGACCGTTCCGTCAGGATTGCGGATTTCGGACGTGGTGGTGAAAAACCCGATGGTGCCGTAGGCACCGCTCTCGGCCGTGGTGAACTTGCGCTCGATCTTCATCTGCCCCAACTCCTGTTCCGGCGCGGCTTGCTGCCGCGTCCGTCTGCCAATGTCGTGCTGCCGGTGTCCTGCGGACCAAAAGCATCGCCGCACCGGCTGCGGATGTTGCCGGCGCTTTCACGCCCCGGAAGGGGCGCGCGGTTCCGATGCTTTAAGGCCGCTTCGCTTGCCACCAGATATGGTGTGGTTTTGCGCAGCTTCGTCAAACTGTCGTATTTGCCCGAAGCTCGCAATCCCGAAATTTGGCGCAGCGCGTGATAATCCCTCTTGACCGGGCAAGGATGCCACAGGCCGCCGCGCAGGCTGTGGACGAATCTGGGGCGATCCAAATCGGCAAACCCGCCGGGCACCACGCCCGGCACCACAGAGGGGCGCAAGAAATATCGCTGTGGTCTGCCCGCCTGCGTGATGCGGCGCAGCAAAAGGCCGACAGGTTGCGGGCACCGGCACCGCGCGGCGGGGGGGGGGGCCGCGCCCCCGATCCGCCGCCGACGGCCAGGCTTGCCTGAAATTCAGTCGCGCACAGGCGGCGCGGCGGGTCGGCGGTTGATCAGCACGATTCCCGCCGACACCAGCGCAGCCGCCCCCAGAATCCCCGGCCCCACAGGCTCGTCCAGCAGAAGCCACCCCAGGGTCAGCCCGAAGACCGGGGTCAGGAAGGAAAAGCTGGCAACCCCGGACGCCGGATAGACCGACAAGAGCCAAAGCCAGATGATGAAACCGGCCGTCACGACGATCACCACCTGAAAGAACAGCCCGGCAAAGTGCAGGGGCTGAAGGTCACGGATCAGCGGGCCAAAGGCGGGGGCAAGCAGCACAAGCAGCGGGCCAGAGACCAGAAGCATCCAGAACAGCTGCATCTCGGGCCGTTCGCGCACCATGGCCGACCCCCGTGCCATATAGGCGGTACCGGCCCATCCCAGCGCACCGCCAAGCGCGCACAGGTCCCCCGCCAGACTGGCTGTGCCGTCCGCACCCCCCCGATCCAGGATCGCCCAGGCCGTTCCGGCAAAGGCCAGGGCCAGCCCGACCCCCTTTTGCACCGTGATCCGTTCGCCCGGCAGACCGACATGGGCCATCAGCGCCATCCAGACCGGCATGGAATAAAACAGGATCGAGGTGCGCACGACCGTCGTCAGATCCAGCGCAAGGAACAAAAGCAGGAATTCCGCCGCAAAAAGGCTGCCCATCAGCGCCCCGGCCGGTGCCGTGCTGGCAGAGAATTGCAGACCGTACCCCCGAAACCGCATCCAGCCGTATAGGCAGACCAAGGCAAGGCAGGACCGCAGCCCGGCCAGAAACACCGGCTGGAACCCGGTGTTCAACAGCTTGATCGAGACCTGGTTGACCGCAAAGAGCAGGGCCATGCCGACCAGGGCCGCCGCACCAAGCGCATCGATCCTGTCCTTGCGTGGCATTGCGTTCCCTTTTCCCGGAGGCAAGCCATGCGTCGGTGTCCGCAGGCTGTCAAGGCACCGCCACAGGGACAAATTGGCTGGCGATGACGGGGCGAATGACATAAAGCCTGCCGCGACCGACCCGCCTGCGGAGACGCCCATGGCCGAAACCATCATCGCGCGCTGCGAGGCCAAGGGCCTGCGCATGACAGACCAGCGCCGCATCGTGGCGCGTGTCATCGGGGCCGCTGAAGACCACCCGGATGTCGAAGCCCTGTACAACCGTGCCAGCGCCATTGACCCGCGCATCTCGATCGCCACCGTCTATCGCACGGTGAAGCTGTTCGAAGAGGCCGGCATCCTGGACCGGCTGGAATTCGGCGACGGGCGCGCCCGCTATGAGGATGCCGAGCGCGACCACCATGATCACCTGATCGACATGAATTCAGGCAAGGTCACGGAATTTGTCGACCCCGAGATCGAAGCGCTGCAAGAGAGGATCGCGGCACGTCTGGGCTACAGGCTGATCGGACACAGGCTGGAACTGTACGGCGTTCCCGCAAAGAAAGGCTGACGGTCGCCGACATGCGGGACAATCTGCGCGGCATCATTCTGATGGTCGCCGCGATGGCGGGCTTTGCCATCGAGGACATGTTCGTGAAATGGGCGGCGGCCGACCTGCCCACCGGGCAGATCCTGCTGGCGCTGGCCGCCGGTGGTGCGCCGGTGTTCATCCTTCTGGCGCGCCGTCAGGGCAAGCGCATCTGGTCTGCCGAGGCGCTGACAGCCCCGGTGATCTGGCGCAATGCGGGCGAGGTGATCGGCACTTTGGGCTTTATCACCGCGCTGGCGCTGGCACCCCTGTCGCTGGTCGCGGCCATTTTTCAGGCCATGCCGCTGGCCGTCACCTTTGGCGCGGCGGTCTTTCTGGGCGAGACTGTGGGCTGGCGGCGCTGGACCGCGATTTCGGTGGGTTTTCTGGGGGTGCTGGTGATCATCCGCCCGGGCCTGAGCGGGTTTGATCCGGCCTCGCTCTGGGCGTTGCTGGCGGTGGCCGGGCTTGCGGTGCGCGACCTGGCAACGCGGCGGGTCGCCCCGACGATCACCTCGATGCAGCTTTCGGCCTGGGGGTTTCTGTCGCTGATCCCGCTGGCCGCAGCCATGCTGGCCGCCACGGGCGGGCCGGTTCCGGTGACGGGGGCGCATGTCGGCTATCTTGCCGGTGCGCTGGGGTTCAGCATTGCCTCCTACTGGGCGATCACGGCGGCGATGCGGCGGGGCGAGGTTTCGGTGACAACGCCCTTCCGCTATTCGCGTCTGATCTTCGCGCTGATCATCGGGGTAGCGGTCTTCGGCGAGCGTCCCGATGCCTGGACGCTGACCGGGGCCGCGCTGATCATCGGGTCGGGGCTTTACACCTTTGCCCGCGAACGCGCGCGGGCGCGGCAGAAAACGGAGCCTCGCAGTTAGGAAAAAGAGGGCCGCCCACCGTGGGACAGATAACGGCATTATTGTTTTCAATGGGTTGTGGAGCTGTGTTAAGATTCTGTAAAGGAAGGCGGGCATTATCACGGTCCAGTGATCCATATCCCCGAGCAGCGAGCCGTCAAGGCAACGTGATTCAAACCAGCGTGTATTGCGCGTAGCGATCAGTTCGGATATCCATAGCTCCGAAGATCTGAAAAATTGAACAGTTGATGCTGTCGGGCCAACGAGGGGTCAATGATCGCAGGTGGTGGTGAACTCGTTCTTGCGAGGGAAGCGTTTGAGGCACTCGCCCGGGCGTTGGCGGAACCCGCTCTGGGGACCTTGGCAGATCTCGTAAAATACCGGCAGGACACCATTCGACTGGCGTCCATACTCGACGCGAAGTTACGCCTTGAAGCAGAGGAGACTGAACGCCAGAGGATACAAAGCTACTACAGTTTTTATGAGTCAATCGGGGAGTTGGCGGTGTCTGTCGAACGCGGACGACGGGAGCTAATTCAGTCACATTTCATGCAGGTCTGCGACTTCCTTCGCGGTATTGTTGACCATCTAAATGACCAGCAGGTTAAGCTCGACGACTCGGTTCTCAAGGAAGCTAATCTATCGCCGGGCCAATGGAGCTATATCAACCATCGGACATTTTCAATAAAATCAGAGAGATCTGAGATACTCCGGCTTGTATCTGTCTTGTCTGGGTCATTTACCATTGCCCTTAAGACAATCAGCTCTGACTTATCTCAAACAAACAAATCGTTAGTCGCCATCGCTAAAGCGGCTAAACGCTATGATTATTAAGGTCTCTCGCCATCTTCTTTTAATGTTGTTTTTGATTCTATCTCTGCAAGGATGCAAAGCTCGGCTAATCGTAAACCAGCCGACTGAAGACGAAATTTCTCAAATGCGGTCTACTGCACAGTCCTACATTGATTCTCGATATAATGCGATCATGCCTCGCTTCTACTTGGATCGACTCGCACCCAGCGTGACTATTCGCTGGCAACTCGCTGAAACTCAACCAGAAGGCGGAAAAACTGATGTCATGATGCAACCGGTTGTTACGCCGCGCATCTTCAGCCCGATCTCTTTTGGATTGACCATGATGTATTTTCTCATTGCTATTGTTTTTGTCATTGGCGCTGACATAAGATTGAAGCTTATCGGTGGTGACAATTATCATGTCGACATATCAGAGCAGGACAGGCTCATTTCGATTTTTATACTAGCCTTTGTTATCATATATTTTCTTTTGAGCCTATATTTCTATCAATTCCATGTGACGAATATAAACTTTGATCTTCCTGACGGCTCTCGCAATGAAACCAGTCTGAAAATTGGAAGATTTTTTCTTTCAATTTTGATCGGCTGGATTACCACAGGGATGATATTTGCAACAGGTTATTCAGTACTGTTTCTAGTGGCATTGGCGTTAGTCTCTTTACCTATTCTTATTTTTTTTGCGGTGATTAGACTTGTTTGGATACCTTGGAATTGGCAACCTTTGCAGCAAGTTGATGCTGATCAACATGTCTTATTTGGGTTTGCGGTGTTTGGTGCCGTAGTTTTGTCCGGTCTTACATTCTCTGCCACCGTACTGGGTGCCGCAGGATTTGCTGGTTTCCGGCGGTTGCGTGAGAAGGTACGCTCCGCCCGTTACGCTCGCCAACTGCAACGCATCCACCGCCAAAGTGAAGCAGAGGCGGAAGCCGCTTCGGTAACGGATGTGGTCGAGCGCCTTCGCCTTCTCGACACGCATCTGAATTCTCTCAAATTCGCCACGCGGTCGACTGACAGGATGATGATAATTGGCCATGCTCTTGAAGTTATCGATCATTTGACAAGGAGCGCAGAGATGTCAGGTGCCAACCCAGAAGCGGTTCAGCGTCTTGAAGATTGGTTACCAGAATTAGAAAAACCTGAGTTGTCTGATCCTGTATTGAAAAAGCGTTTCATGAGCATGTATGAAAAGTTCATACAGTCATAGTTCGGACACTTTGTGGATTTGCCCTGTCCCAGCCGCTACGGTATGACTTTAAGCGTGTCCTGTTCTTGGGCCATTGCGCTGCACAGATGCGTTTTCGACCTGCCGGAGCTTTGCCCCATCCTCAGGGGTTTTGCAGGCACGAAGCAAACCTCCGATTTAGCCAGCACAGGTGCCTGCCTCTAGCCAGCGTGCCCGCCGCAGGGTAAAGAGCGTGCGAGAGTTTTCCCCGTCGTCTCAGGAGGCATCCGCCATGAGCACCATCATCGACATTCACGCCCGCGAAATCCTTGACAGCCGTGGCAACCCCACCATCGAGGTGGATGTGCATCTGGAAGGCGGTGCCATGGGCCGCGCCGCCGTACCCTCGGGCGCATCCACCGGCGCGCATGAGGCGGTGGAGCGGCGCGATGGCGACAAGGCGCGCTACTTTGGCAAGGGCGTGCTGGAGGCGGTGGCGGCGGTGAACGGCGAGATTGCCGAAGAACTGGTGGGCTATGACGCGACCGAGCAGGTCGGCATCGACCGCACCATGATTGAAATGGACGGCACGCCGAACAAGGGGCGGCTGGGGGCCAATGCGATTCTGGGCGTCTCGCTGGCCGTTGCCAAGGCGGCGGCGGCCTTCACCGACCAGCCGCTGTACCGCTATGTCGGGGGCACTTCGGCGCATGTTCTGCCGGTGCCGATGATGAACATCATCAATGGCGGCGAACATGCCGACAATCCGATCGACATTCAGGAATTCATGATCATGCCGGTTGCCGCCGCGAACATCCGCGAGGCGGTGCGGATGGGATCGGAAGTGTTCCACACGCTGAAAAAGGAACTGTCTGCCGCCGGGCTGTCCACCGGCATCGGCGATGAGGGTGGCTTTGCCCCGAACCTGAGTTCCACCCGCGACGCCCTGGATTTCATCCTGAAATCCATTGAAAAGGCGGGCTACCGCCCCGGTGAGGACATTTATCTGGCGCTGGATTGCGCGGCGACCGAATACTTCCGGGGCGGCAAGTACGAGATGAAGGGCGAAGGCAAATCGCTGTCATCCGCCGGGAATGTGGACTGGCTGGCGGGGCTTGCGGCCGATTATCCGATCATTTCCATCGAAGACGGCATGGCGGAAGATGACTGGGACGGCTGGAAGCTGCTGACCGAACGTCTGGGCAAATCGGTGCAGCTGGTGGGGGATGATCTGTTCGTGACCAATCCGCGCCGTCTGGCCGAAGGCATTGCGCGCGGCTGCGCCAATTCGATGCTGGTGAAGGTCAACCAGATCGGCACGCTGACCGAAACCCTGGCGGCGGTGGATATGGCGCATCGGGCGGGCTACACCAATGTGATGAGCCACCGGTCGGGCGAAACCGAAGATGCCACCATCGCCGATCTGGCGGTGGCGACCAACTGCGGGCAGATCAAGACCGGGTCGCTGGCGCGGTCTGACCGGCTGGCGAAATACAACCAGTTGATCCGGATCGAGGAAATGCTGGGCGAAACCGCAGGGTTCGCGGGCCGCTCGATCCTGAAGGGATAAGCGGCAGGGGCCGGCGGACCAGGGCGGTTCCGCCGGCCCGCCAGACCCAAAGCGGCAGGGGCGGCGCGGACCGGATCATCGGATGGTCCGGTCTTTGCCATTCGCAAGCAGGGGCGCAATCCGGCGCGGCCCCGGTCTGGCGCTTTGTGCAAGATAGCATTGGTGCCTTCCTGCGGACTCGGATAGGTCCGGGCCGTGTGAAGCCGAGGTCTGTATGTCTGCCCCGCAAACGCCTGCCGCGAAGACCGAAGACAGCCTGCGCGGCTTTGGCTTTGCGCTGGCGGCCTATCTGATGTGGGGGTTTCTGCCGATCTACATGAAGGCGCTGGGGCATATCCCGCCCGCCGAAGTGATTGCGCACCGCGTGATCTGGTCGCTGCCCATCGCCGGTGCGGTGCTGTGGGCGCTGGGGCGGACGGGCGACATCGGCTCGGCCCTGCGCAGCCCGCGGATGCTGGCGATGGGGGCCGCAACGGCGACCCTGATCGCGGTGAACTGGGGCATCTATGTCTGGGCCATCGGATCGGGACATGCGCTTGACGCCGCCCTGGGGTATTACATCAACCCGCTGTTCAGCGTCTTTCTGGGGGCCGTCCTGCTGGGCGAACGGCTGAGCCGGACGCAGCTTGTTGCCATCGGTCTGGCCGCGCTGGCCGTGGCGATTCTGACCTATGACGCAGGGCGGCTGCCGGCCGTGGCGCTGGGCCTGACGCTGACCTGGGGGGTTTACGCCTATCTGAAGAAATCCCTGCCGATCGGGCCGAACCAGGGCTTCTTTCTTGAGGTGCTGCTGCTGGTCCTGCCCGCCGTGCTGTATCTGGGATGGCTGGAACTGCGGGGGACCAGCCATTTCGCCAGGGCGAGCGCCAGCGATACCGCGCTGCTGCTGGGCTGCGGCGTGGTCACGGCGGTGCCGCTGATGGTCTATGCCAACGGGGCAAAGCTGCTGCGGCTTTCGACCATCGCGATGATGCAATACATCGCGCCGACGATGATCTTTCTGACGGCGGTGTTCCTGTTCCGCGAACCCTTCGGGACCGCGCGGATGATCGCCTTTCCGATGATCTGGGCGGCGCTGGCGATTTTCACCTGGTCGATGGTGCGTCAGGCCCGCAGCGTCAGCGACCGGGCCGGCTGACCTGACCACCCGCCACCAGCGCCCCGACCCCGGTTGTCGAAGGACAGGATGTCGGCAACCCGCGCAGGACGCGCACCGCCAGAAAGGCAAAAGCCTGGGCTTCCAGCATGTCGCCGTTCAGACCGGCGGCCTCGACCGGCTGCACCTCGGCCGTCATGTGGCGGGCCAGCAGCTCCATCAGCTGCGCGTTGTGGCGTCCGCCCCCCGTGACCAGCAGGCGCTGGACCGGTGTCGGAAAATGGTCCGCGCCGCGCGCCACCGCAAGCGCGGCCGCCGCCGTCAGCGTGGCGGCCGCATCGGCATCCGACAGATGGGCAACGGCCCCGAGCAGGTCGTGAAACTGGTTCCTGTCCAGGGACTTCGGCGGCATTCTTGCGAAGAATTCATGGTCCAGAAAGCGGGCCAGCACCGCCGGGTCGGGTGTGCCCTGTGCGGCCAGTTGGCCCGATTCGTCCTGCGCAAGTCCAAGACGCCGCTGGACGAGGTCATTGACCGGCGCATTGGCGGGACCGGTATCGAAGGCAAGGCAGGCACCCGGATGATCGGGCGCGGCATGGCGCGGATCAACCCAGGTGACATTGCCGACCCCACCCATGTTGAGAAAGGCCAGCGGCATCTCTGCCCCCATCCAGCGCGCACAGGCAAAGTGGTAGAAGGGGGCCAAAGGGGCACCCTGCCCGCCCAGCCGCACGTCGGTGCTGCGGAAATCCCAGACCACGGGACAGCCCAGCACCCCGGCCAGGGCCGCCCCCGACCCGGCCTGATGCGTACCGCGCCCGCGCGGATCATGGGCCAGCGTCTGGCCGTGAAACCCGACAACGGCGGCACCGGAAAACTGCGCCAGCACTTCGGCATGGGCGGTTTCCACAACCTCTGCCGCGGCCTTGACCTGCGGGTCACCGGGCCAGCAGCCAAGGGCGGCGCGCAGGATCGCCCGTTCCGCGCCGGAATAGGGACGATAGGCGGTAGTGCCGAACTCGACAATTCGTTCCCCGTCCGTCAGCACCATTGCGGCATCCACGCCATCCAGCGAGGTGCCCGACATGGCGCCAAGCGCCCAGACCGTGCCCGTGTTCAACATGCCCTTCCCCTTGGCCGGCTGCCCCGGTATATCCGCCCTGCCCAGTAAAGCATGAGACCCCGATGACCTACCATCCGAAATCCGATTTCATGCACATCATGATGAGCCGTGGCTATCTGGCGGATTGCACGGATTATCAGGGGCTGGACGAGGCCCTGATCAAGGGCGTGGTCCCGGCCTATATCGGATATGACGCGACGGCGGCCTCGCTGCATGTCGGGCATCTTCTGAACATCATGATGCTGCGCTGGCTGCAGAAAACCGGCGGCAAGCCGATCACGCTGATGGGCGGCGGCACGACGAAGGTGGGCGATCCATCGTTTCGCGCCGAAGAGCGCCCGCTGCTGACCCCGGCGCAGATCGACGCGAACATCGCCGGCATGAACCGGGTGTTTTCGCGCTATCTGTCCTATGGGGCGGCAGCGGGCGATGCGCTGATGCTGAACAACGCCGAATGGCTGGACAGCCTGAACTACCTTGATTTCCTGCGGGACATCGGACGGCATTTCAGCGTCAACCGGATGCTGTCCTTTGAAAGCGTCAAGTCGCGGCTGGACCGCGAGCAAAGCCTGAGCTTTCTTGAATTCAACTACATGATCCTGCAGGCTTACGATTTTCTGGAACTGTACCGCCGCCACGGCTGCCTGTTGCAGATGGGCGGGTCCGACCAGTGGGGCAACATCATCAACGGCATCGACCTGACGCGCCGGGTGCTGGACTGCGAGCTTTATGGCCTGACCTCGCCCCTGCTGACAACCAGCGACGGGCGCAAGATGGGCAAATCGCAGGGCGGCGCTGTCTGGCTGAGCGCCGAGATGCTGTCAGCTTACGAATTCTGGCAGTTCTGGCGCAACACCACCGATGCCGATGTGGGGCGGTTCCTGAAGCTTTATACCGATTTGCCGCTGGAGGAATGCAACCGTCTGGGCGCGCTGGGCGGGGCCGAGATCAACGGGGCGAAGATCGTGCTGGCCAATGCCGTAACCGGCCTGCTGCATGGCGATGAGGCAGCGCAGGCGGCCGAAGCCACGGCGCGCGAGGTGTTTGAACGCGGCGGGGTGGGCGATGATCTGCCGACACTGGCGCTGACGCCTGCCGATGTGGCCGATGGCATTTCGGTGGGGCAATTGTTCGTGCGGGCCGGCCTTGCGAAATCCGGCAAGGAGGCAAAGCGCCTGATCGCCGAAGGCGGGGCGCGGCTGAACGACGAGATCGTGCGGGATGCCGGTCAGATGATCGGCGCGGGGGAACTGGCAGAGCCGGTGAAGCTGACGGCGGGGCGCAAGCGGCACGCCCTGGTCACGCTGGGCTGACCCCGGTTGTGGACAGCGGCGGCCCGTGAAAACGGACCGCCGTGCAGCGGGGTCACTGCTGAACCGTGACCTTGGCCATGTAATCGGGCTCGGCCACCGCCCCGTTGCTGGCGGCATCGCCCTTCTTGATCGCATCGACCACATCCATGCCCTGAATGACCTGTCCGACCACGGTATACTGGCCGTCCAGATGCGGTGCGGGGGCAAACATGATGAAGAACTGGCTGTTGGCCGAATCGGGCGAAGCCGACCGGGCCATGCCAACCGTGCCGCGATCAAAGGCAAGCGACGAGAATTCGGCAGCCAGATCGGGGCGCGCCGACCCGCCCGTTCCCGCCAGGGACAGATCGCCCCCCAGCTTGCCGCTGGCGACATCGCCGGACTGCGCCATGAACCCGTCGATAACCCGGTGAAAGACGACGCCGTCATAAGCGCCTTCCGCCGCAAGCGCCGTGATCTGTTCGACATGTTTGGGCGCCACATCCGGCAAAAGATCGATCACGATTGTCCCGGTGGTCGATCCGGCGACCTCGATCACCAGGTTCGGTCCCGGTCCGTCTTCCGCCGCGATGGCGGGCGAGGAGGCACCGGATATCGCCCAGCCGCCCAGAACGGCAAGGCCCAGCCCGAACAGGCTGGCAGTCAGAAGGCGGGTTTCAGACATCGGCGGCCACTTTCATGCTGAGGATTCGGTCCGGCGATGCCGGTGGTTCGCCGCGCGCGATTCTGTCGACATGGGCCATGCCTTCGACCACGCGGCCATAGACGGTGTACTGACCGTTAAGGAAGTTGTTGTCGCTGAAGTTGATGAAGAACTGGCTGTTGGCCGAATTCGGGTTTGAAGACCGGGCTGCCCCGATGGTGCCGCGATCATGCGGCAGTTTCGAGAATTCCGCAGGCAGGTCCGGCAGATGCGACCCGCCGGTTCCGGCGCGGCGCAGGTTGAAATCCTTTTCCGCGTTGCCGTTCGCGACATCGCCGGTCTGGGCCATGAAGCCGTCGATCACGCGGTGGAAGACGACGTTGTCATAGGCACCGGCGCGCGCCAGCGTTTTCATCCGTTCGGCATGTTTCGGGGCCACATCCGCCAGCAGTTCGATCACGACGCGGCCGTCCTTCAGTTCGATGAAGATCGTATTCTCCGGATCCTTTATTTCGGCCATAAGCCTCTCCTTCTTGCAATCGGGGGCAACTTAATGGCCGGATCGGCCAAGGGAAAGCGCAAAGCGCCGTGATCGGTTGACGCGGCACCCCCGATGGGGTGGAACAGACCAAAGGCAAAGGGGGGCGGCAGATGGCCTGGAAGACACTCGATGATATCGATCTGGCCGGCAAGGTTGTGCTGGTGCGGGTGGATGTGAACGTGCCGATGGAAAACGGGCGCGTGACCGATGCGACGCGGATCGAAAAGATCGTGCCGACGGTGACCGACATCCTGGCCAGGGGCGGCAAGCCGGTGCTGCTGGCGCATTTCGGCCGCCCCAAGGGCCAGGTCGTCGATGACATGAGCCTGCGCCACATCCTGCCCGCGCTGCAGGCCGCCCTGCCCGCCCACAAGGTTCTTTTCGCCGGTGATTGCATCGGTCCTGTGGCCAAGGCGGCCGTTTCGGCGCTGCGCCCCGGCGAGGTTCTGCTGCTGGAAAACACCCGCTTTCATCCCGGAGAGGAAACGAACGACGCAATACTGGCCGCCGCCATGGCCGCGCTGGGCGATGTCTATGTGAACGATGCCTTTTCGGCCGCGCACCGCGCCCATGCCTCGACCGAGGGGCTGGCCCGGCTGCTGCCCCATGCCGCAGGCCGGCTGATGGGCGAGGAACTGCGGGCGCTTGACGCAGCCCTGGGGTCACCCCGGCGCCCGGTTGTCGCCGTGGTGGGCGGGGCAAAGGTTTCAACCAAACTGGAGCTTCTGGGCAATCTGGTGACGAAGGTTGACCATCTGGTGATCGGGGGGGGCATGGCAAATACCTTTCTGGTGGCCCAGGGCATCGAGGTTGGGACGTCACTGGCGGAACGCGACATGGCCACCACGGCGCTGGAGATTGTCGCCAAGGCAAAGGCGGCGGGTTGCACCATCCACCTGCCGCTGGACATCGTGGTGGCGCGCGCGTTCAAGGCCGGGGCCGCAAGCGAGGTCCTGGACGTCACCGCCTGCCCCGCAGACGCGATGATCCTGGATGCCGGGCCCAAAACCGTCGCGGCCCTGCGGGCGCTGTTTGCCACCGCCCGGACGCTGATCTGGAACGGGCCGCTGGGCGCCTTCGAAATCGCGCCCTTCGATGCCGGTACCGTTGCGGCGGCACGCGCGGTGGCCGACCTGACACGGGCGGGACAACTTGTGTCCGTCGCAGGCGGCGGCGACACGGTGGCGGCCCTGCATCAGGCGGGCGTGGCCGGGGATTTCACCTTCATCTCGACGGCGGGCGGGGCGTTTCTGGAATGGATGGAAGGCAAGGACCTGCCGGGCGTCGCCGCCCTTCTGCAGTGATGGCACAAAACATGGCGCTGGCGCAGCATGCCCGCGCCAAGGTCATTGCACCGAAGGCCCCGGGCTTCTAAAGCCATGGCAGGGGCGATTTAACGCGAAAGGACCGCTTACCATGCGCGCGACCAAGGCAGTTCAGAAGATCCTGTCCCATTACGAGGGGGAGACCCCCGGCGTCAAAGCCAACCTGTGCCGGATGCTGATGGAGGGGCGTCTGGGCGGCACCGGCCGGATGATCATCCTGCCCGTTGATCAGGGGTTTGAACACGGCCCGGCGCGCACCTATGCGCCCAATCCGGCAAGTTATGATCCGCACTATCATTATCAGCTTGCCATCGATGCCGGTCTGAACGCCTATGCGGCCCCCCTGGGTATGCTGGAGGCCGGTGCGGATACCTTTGCCGGGCAGATCCCGACAATCCTGAAGGTGAACAGCGCCAATTCGCTGATGTCCGGAACGGCAGGCAAGAACCAGGCGATCACCGGATCGGTGGATGATGCCCTGCGGCTGGGCTGTGCGGCCATCGGGTTCACCATCTATCCGGGCAGTGACGCGGCGCTGGAGATGTACGAGGAAATCTCGGCCATGCGGGCCGAGGCGGCGGCGCGCGGCATTGCCACCGTGATCTGGTCTTACCCGCGCGGCGAAGCCGTGACGAAAGACGGCGAAACTGCAATCGACGTTTGCGCCTATGGCGCGCAGATTGCCGCCCTGCTGGGCGCGCATATCATCAAGATCAAGCTCAGCACCGATCACCTGATGCAGCCCGAGGCGAAGAAGGTTTACGAGGCGCAGAAGATCGATGTGGCGACCCAGACGGCACGTGTGCGTCACTGCATGGAGGCCAGCTTTGCCGGCAGACGGATCGTCGTGTTCTCGGGCGGGGCGATCAAGGGCGAAGACGGCGTCTATGACGATGCCCGCGCGATCCGCGACGGTGGTGGCCACGGCTCGATCATCGGGCGCAACAGCTTCCAGCGCAGCCGCCCCGAGGCTTTGGCAATGCTGACCAGGCTGGTGGAGATCTACAAGGGCCGCGCCTGACCGGACAAGGGCCTGTCCGAAGCCCTGTTTCGGACAGGCCGCTGCCGATTGAGGATTCACAACGCCCTGACTTTGTGACATGATTCCCCGCGACCGCCTCCGATGAACGAGGGGCGGCATGATCGGGGCAAGACAATGGGCACGCAAAGACCGGCCTTGGGCGCGGCAGTGTATTTCATGATCATCTTCACGCTGGGGTCATACTTTACCTTTGCCGCCGTGCAGGGGGACTATGGCGTGTTCCGCCGGGTGCAGATCGATGCCGAAGCCGGGGCGCTTGCCGCAGAGCGGGACAAGCTGGCGCTGGAACTGAAAACCCTGACGAACAAGACGCGCCGCCTGTCCGACGATTTTCTTGACATCGACCTGTTGGACGAGCAGGCGCGCGAGGTGCTGGGCCTGATCCGCGCCGACGAAATCGTGATCCGCTGACGGGGTGCTGAGAAAGTGCCGGTCACAGGGCCTGCCTGACCGGACTGCGGGAAAGACGTGCGCCTGCGTGCGTCTTGAGCCTCCGGGCAGGGGCCATCGCCCTTGCCACAGTGCTGCGCTGCCCCTTGCCCAGCCGGGGGCCAAAGCCCCCGGTCAGCGCCCGACCCGCCCACGGCGGGCGCTTCTCGCCCGCCGGGTCGGGCGCTGGCCTTCTGCTGTTCCCGGACCTGCCGGTCCACAGGGCACCGTCCCGCGCGGGCGGGGAAACGCGGGTCGCGTTTCCTGATCCCGCCCAAAGGGGTGGTCCTGTGCGTTCCGGGATGCCCGCTCTCTCTGTCCGGGGCCATCGCCCCTGCCACAGCGCCATGCTGAACCGAGGCCAGCCCCGGCGGGCGCTGGCCTGCGTTGCGCTTGCAAGACGGGTCCTCATGCGGCGGCGGTCCCTGACCGGGTGGGGGGAAACGCGGTGTGTTCGCTTGTCCGCCCGGAAAGGAAACCCCTTTTCCCGGATCGGGAAGATTTCCCGCCCGTCAGGTAAGGGACATGCTTTTTCAGCAGCCTGTCAGGTCAGACCGGCCCGTTCCGGTTCCGGCCCGCGCGGGAAAGCCGCAGGAAACCTGCCCGGTCCGGTTCAACGGTGCATGCGATTGTGGCCCGCCGTCCGAACCCGATGTTCCGCAATCCGGGCCTGACCTCATTGCTTTGGCGGCCAGGGTCCGATGCGGGACCGGGATGGTCGGGGAACGATTTCAGCCGCCCGACATCGCTTGGGCAGACAAGCGGCGAAGCTTGACCGGCACCACACCCGGACAGAAGCAGCATGTCAGTGTGCGCTTGACCGGTCAGAATGACTGTCTGTTCCTTCAGGCAACATCCCTGATCTTCCGGGCATGCCCTGCGCGGCGGCGGTCCATGACATCATCCAGCGGGCCCGCAGGGTCCGGCTGTGCCGGTGCCGCATCACGGGGTCCGCCAACCTCTTCATGACGCCACCGCTTGATGGCTGCACCGCGTTCCTGAAGCGCCCGCACCCCCGCGCGGACGACTTCGCTTGCCAAGGCACAGGTGCCATCAGCACCACGGGATTGGGTGCAGGCGGCATGTCCGGCTGGCAGGCTGACAGTTCGTCTGTCTGTGGCGGATGTGGCAGCCCTTCCCGGAGTATGTGCCGGACATGAAAGCCTACCGCACCGGCTCCATCACCGCGCCGGTCAACCGGCAGTCGCGGATCACGTCCTTGCCGCAGCGGCGCGGTGACAGGTCTTTGGTCAGGCAGACACGCACCTCCTGGATCATGCCTGCCTTGCAGGTGACCGTGACCGCATCACGCGGCAGGGCCGGATTGGCTGCGATGAAGGCGTCTTCGACCGCGCGGGCGGGCAGGGTCAGCCTGCGGTTCAGCGATTGCAGCACCCCGGGCAGGCGGATCGCGCCATAGGCGCGCCGGGCCGTGGCGAAGTAGGCATCGGCGGTCAGGCCCGTGCAGCGCCCGTGCTTTTTCCACTGATGCCAGGCAAGCCCGCCCGATCCCATGATGTCGGCCATTGCCGCGGTTTCGGCGCGCGACGGGTCGCGCTGCGGGCTGCGGCAGTCGCTGGGATAGCCGGTCTCGAATTGTGGCCACAGGCCGTGCAGAATGAATCCATGGGCGTGCCGGGCATCGCACTGGTCATGCCTGCGGGCATCGCCCGTCAGCGCGCACCAGGTGGGCGACCAGCTGAGGGCCACGACATAATAGCCGAAATCGCCTGGCGCGTCGCCTTCCGCATGGGCCGGAAGCGCCAGTGCCAGCAGCAACAGCAGCAGCGCCTTCATTTTCGCTTTTCTCCCGTGGCCAACACGACTATATGACGGGCAACTTCCCGAAAACGAGGTGACGCGGCCACGGTCGCAGCCGTTTTCCCGGCGCGGGAGAGATTTGTAAAGGAGTGTTCCCGATGAACAAGCCGCTCATGGCCAAGGCAACCGCTGTCTGGCTGGTGGACAATACGACCCTGACCTTCCGGCAGGTGGCCGACTTCTGCGGCATGCACGAGCTGGAGGTGCAGGGCATTGCCGATGGCGATGTCGCCACCGGGGTGAAGGGCTTTGATCCCGTCGCCAACAACCAGCTGGACCCGATCGAGATCGAAAGGGGCCAGAAAGACCCGGAGTACCGTCTGCGGCTGAAGTTCAACGCCGCCGCCGTTGGCGAGGAAAAGCGGCGCGGACCGCGCTATACCCCGCTGTCAAAACGGCAGGACCGCCCGGCGGCGATCCTATGGCTGGTCAGGTTTCACCCCGAACTCAGCGACGGTCAGATCGGCAAGCTGGTGGGCACGACGAAACCCACCATCCAGTCGATCCGGGATCGCACGCACTGGAACATCTCCAGCATCACCCCGGTTGATCCGGTGGCGCTGGGCCTGTGCCGCCAGACCGAGCTTGACGCCGCCGTCCAGCAGGCCGTGAAGAAGAAAGCCGCCGACGGTGCGGTGATGAGCGATGACGAACGGCGCAAGCTGGTCTCGACCGAGCAGTCGCTTGGCATGGCACCCACGCCGAAGATGCCGTCGGCGGTGGCGGGCCTGGAGGCCTTTGCACCCGAGCCCGAGGAAAGCCCGGCGGATTTCAGCGATGCCGAAAGCTTCTTCAATCTTCCCCAGGGGGATGACGACGAGGATCAGGACGAAGACGACAAGCACTGATCCGCGGTCTTGACTGCGTCACCGGGCGGCACACTGCCCGATGACGCGCGTCGCTGATGGCCCCTGACAGGGTGCTGAAAAAACAATCTGATCGCCTGCCTGCAGGGAGACTCTTCCCGGTCCGGTGAAGGGGATTGCCCCTTTGGGCGGGGGAAACGCGACCCGCGTCTCCCCCGCCTGCGCGACGCTGGCACCAGGACCGGTGCAACCCGCACCGCGAGAGGCCAGTATCCGTGTTCGTCAAGGGTTTCGTACTGGCCTTGTTTCCTGCCATTCCCGTCCTTCGCGCAGGAGTGTGTTGGCGAGGATGAGGAGTTTGCGCATCGCCGCGACAAGGGCAAGCTTGGGGGGTTTTCCGGCGGTGCGCAGGCGGGTGAAGAGGGCGGCCAGGTCACGGTTCCTGCGGATGGCGGTCAGGGTCGGCATGGTGAGTGCGCGGCGCAGATGGCGCCTGCCGCCCTGTATTGTGGCTTTTCCCCGCCAGGTGCCGCTCTCGCGGGTGACGGGTGCAAGCCCTGCCAGGGCGGCGATCTGACGGGCCTCGAGCTGGCCAGGCTCCGGGGCTTCAGCGAGGAGTGTTGCGGCGGCAAGTCGCAGCGACGCCGGGCAGGCTTTGCAGGAGGCGGGCCTTGTCCGGCCAGGCGCGGGATCGGCGGCGATCAGGGCGGCGATGGCCGCCTCGATCCGCGCGATATCGGCCTCGATGGCGGCGCGACGGCGGCGTGCGAGGCGCTGCAGCAAAGCCAGGCTGTGCCCCCCGGTGCGATTGCCATCCGCCACG